>NZ_CP007597.1:368455-736911 GCF_000661955.1 Stenotrophomonas rhizophila | reverse complement strand
CCTCGCATTGCCCGAAGATTCCCAGGAGCCGGCCAGCGGCCGGCACTACGTTATTGTCTGGATTCTTGGCGAGCCGGCCAGCGGCCGGCACTACCTCATTGTCCGAGCGAGCCGGCCAGCGGCCGGCACTACCGGTTGGCGTCGCGTTGGCCCACTGCGGCATCATGGGCGCATGAAGATCTATCTTGTTGGCGGCGCCGTACGCGACCGCCTGTTGCAGCAGACCCCCGGTGACCGCGACTGGGTGGTGGTGGGCGCCACCCAAGCGGACATGGAAGCGCAGGGCTACAAGGCCGTGGGTCGCGACTTCCCCGTGTTCCTGCACCCCCACACCGGCGAGGAATACGCCCTGGCGCGCACCGAGCGCAAATCCGGGCGCGGCTATCGCGGCTTCGTGGTCGATGCCGACCCGTCAGTGACGCTGGAAGACGACCTGCTGCGCCGCGACTTCACCATCAACGCAATCGCCTGCGACGAGGCCACCGGTACGCTGGTGGACCCGTATGGCGGTGCGCGCGACATCGAGCAGCGCATCCTGCGCCACGTGGGCCCCGCATTCGTGGAAGACCCGCTGCGGGTACTGCGCGCGGCGCGCTTCATGGCCCGCTTTGCGCCGTTCGGTTTCACCGTGGCCCCCGAAACCCTGGCCCTGATGCGCCAGATCGCCGACAGCGGCGAGCTCGATGCGCTGGTGCCCGAGCGCGTCTGGCAGGAACTGCGCCGCGTGCTGCGCAGCGCCCAGCCGTCGGCCTTCCTGCGCACGTTGCACGAGACCGGCGCCCTGCGCGCGATCCTGCCCGAGCTGGAAGCGCTGTATGGCGTGCCGCAACGGGCCGAATTCCATCCCGAAGTGGATACCGGCGTGCACCAGGAAATGGTCAGCGACATGGCCGCGCGATTGGCGCCGGGCGACGACCTGATCGGCTTCGCCGCGCTCACCCACGACCTGGGCAAAGGCCTGACGCCACCGTCGGAATGGCCGCGCCACATCATGCACGAGCAGCGCGGCGTCGCCCCGCTGCATGCCCTGTGCGACCGCCTGAAGGTGCCGCTGGACCACCGCCAGCTGGCCGAAGCGGTGTGCCGCGACCACCTCAACGTGCACCGCATCGATGAACTGCGCGATGCCACCGTCCTGGAACTTTTGGGCCGCTGCGACGGCTTCCGCCGCCCGGAGCGCATCGCGCAGATCGCGCTGTGCTGCGAGGCCGACAAGCGGGGCCGGCTGGGGTTTGAAGACAGCGATTATCTGCAGGGCGCAACGCTCACGCGCCTGCACCAGGCGGCGCTGGCGATCCAGGCGCGCGACCTGGACCTCACCCACCTGAAGGGACCGGCAGTGGGTGAAGCGCTGGCCAAAGCGCGTACGCGGGCGATTGCGACGGTGCGTTGAACGTCTGCGCCCCTGCGGCCCGTGCATCAACGGGCCAGCGCGGCGCATCCGATTTCAGCGTGCATCCACCACGGCAGCGGCCTGTTTGCAGGCCGGCTGCGCAAGCAGCCATTCGCGCGCCACCGCGGCCGCGTCCTGCCCTGGGGTCACCGTGACGTCAGGCTGCAGGCGGTTGCCATCGCCTACGCCGTTGCGGTCGGCCATCACGCTGCCGGTCAACAGCAGCATGCTGCCATCGGGCAGACGCTGCGGGGTATTGGAGGTGGAATAGCCGGCACTGGGCTGGCCGAAGCTGCGCGACGCTGCCCGGCCGCGGAAGGCCAGCACCGATGCCTCGCCGGAACTGGCAGTGCGCGGCCCGAACAGGACGGCCACCGGAGCGCCCGGGTGGCGCAGTGTGTACCGCGTGTTGCTCGATCCCAACATCCCGTTCCCGTCCGACCAGATCGTGCCATCGCGATACGCCCACGGCTGCTGTTTGTCCGCGCGAAGGGACATGCCGACCGGATCACTTCCCTTGGCATCGCCCAGCAACGGGCCCAGGCCAAGCAGCATCGGCCACATGTTGCCGCCACTGTTGCCGCGCAGGTCGACCACCCAGCCACAGCGATTACCATCGTCCTGTTCCTGGATGCGCGCCTGCAGCGCAATGGCGGCCTGCTTGCGGGCCTGGTACTGCACTTCCTGGGGCTGGGTCTGGTCGTCCATGTAGGCGCCCACCTTGATCCACCCCAGCCGCGCTGTCGGTCCGGTGCTGGCGTCCTCTGTCTGAAGGGGCGCAGCGCCCATCGCTGCCTGCGTGGCCGGTGCGCGTTTCGACTCCGTGCGCAACTGGCTGGGCGATATCCATCGCCCGTGCCCGCCACTGCTGCGCTGGATCACATCGTCCAGCAACCGCCGCGTCTGCGCCGGGTCGCCCGCAGCCGCCAACTCCGCGCGAGCCTTGGACCAGTCCACGCGGTCGCGATACAGCGACTGCTGCTGCAGCAGATCCAGGATCCGCGCCTGTGCCTCGGCACTGGGTACGTCCTGCGCGTGTGCAGCGCCACTTGCCGTTGCTAGCGCCACCATCAACAGCCAACCACGTCCTGCGATCATCGTGCTACATCCGTGTAGTGAAGAGGCCGCAGCTTAGCGCTGCACGCGGGCATTGGTACAGTGCGCCGTTCGCATAACCAGCGACGCATGCCACCGCATCGCCGGTTCCGTCCAGCGTGCCGCCACGGATCGCTACCGGCCGTCGCCCTACCAGTCCAGCCGCAGCCCGATATTGCCTTCTATCACCTTGCGTTCCTTGCGTGCGCTGCTTTCGAGGTCACGTGTGTAATCGGCTACCGCAAACGCGCTGACGTTGCTGTTGAAACGCGCCACCACGCCCACGCCCACTTCCAGCGCACGCGCATCCTGCTGGTTGAGGATGCGATTGCTGTCGAAATCGATGCGGTCCTCGCCGTCCAGGGTCTGCCAGTAATTGAGCTTGATGTACGGCTGCCAGCCGTTGCCGGCAATGTCGTAGTCGGCAGCCAGGCGCAGGCCGACGCGTCCGGTCCAGGCGTTGTCGTTGTCAAAGCGCAGCGCGGACACCGCGTCGCCGGCATCGTCCACCGACGTGCGCTGCCAGATCACCTGCAGCTGGGGTTCCAGCCACCACGCACTCTGCCCGAACCGCAGCAGCGGCTTGCCCACTTCCAGCGAGGCGGTGGTGCCATCGCCGCGCACGTCGATGCCCAGCCCGCGCGAGGACGTTGCGTCGCCGTCGTAGCGGCTCTGCATCACCACCGCGTCCAGGTAGCCACCGGCGCTGCCGGCGCGGGTCCAGTACAGGCCCACGTGTTTGTCATCCAGCCGCGTGCGGCCCACCGCGACGTTTTCCCAGCCGATCGCAAAACCGGTCACGTTGCCCTGCGCGCGGGTGCGCCCGACGAATACGCCGAACTGGTCGCGATGGCTATCGGCCGCGTTGGCATACAGGTCCAGGCCGGCCTGAATGCCTTGGATATCGCCATCGAAGCCGGGCTGCGCGTCGCCGTCCCACTGCTGTTCGTGGCTCTGCCCCACCAGCCGCGCCCAGGCCGCACGCACGCCGCCCTGCCCGGCCAGCAGACGCTGCTCGCCCTGCCGTTCGTGGAAGGTGCCCAGGCTGGCCAGGCTGGTTTCGCGCAGCAGCGGCGGCACCACCGAGTACAAGCCGGTCTCGAAGCGGTACAACGGAATGATGTCGCCCTGCGCGGGGCGCGCACCGGGCGTGGGCGGCACCGCCAGCGGCCCGGGCACCCCGGCCACGTCGGTGGGCACCGGCGGCGGGGTATCGATGCTGGGCGGCGCGACGTCGGCGGGATCGGCCGGCTCGGGCGGCGGGGCCGGCTCGGGTGCGGCCGGGTTGGGATCATCCGGCGGATTGACGTCCGGCGGCGGCGGCGGTGCAGGCGGCAGGTCGACCGGCGGCGTGCCGGTACTGTCCGGCGGCGGCGGTGGCAACGTGGTGCCCCCGCCCGGGGGCGGCGCGGGTGCGGGGGTGACGCTGGCCACCAGGGTCGAGCGCAGGTACCAGTTCTCGGCCGTGCCGCCGCTGACCCCGCCCTTGAACAGGAAGTACTCGTACGCACCGGCGGCGACCGGGTTGTACAGCGCGAACGCGGTGGGCGCGGTGGTGGCGCCGTTGATCGCCTGCACCACCAGGATGCCGTCAGCCACGGTGGACGCACCGGCGCCGCCGGCGTTGAGGATGCCGACGCCGGTGGTGCCGCTGGCGCTGCCGGTGGAGATCACCAGCTTGTCCGACGCCGAACTGTCATCGCCCAGCACCGTGTTGAGATACAGCGCGCCGCCATTGCCGACGTAATTGCCGACCACGGTGAAGGTGTCGCCCACGCCGCCGCCGTTGCTCAGATCGATGCGGCCGGCGTTGGTGAGCGTGGCCAGCTGCCCGGTCGTGAACGGTGCGACGCCGCCGTTGCTGCCACCGCCGAACACCGCGCTGGTGGCATCGATGTCCAGGCGGCCGGTGCCGCTGGCGCTGTCGCCCAGCACCAGGGTGCCGTCGAAGGCCAGCTGGGTGTCGTCGCGCAGCGCCACCTGTTCCCAGTTGGCAAAGCGCGCCACGCCGCCGGTCTTGACGTTGTCGAAGCCGAGCACGTCGTTGCCCAGCCCAGCGTCGAACACCGGCAGTGCGCCCAGGTGGGCGCTGTTGAGGTTGGTCAGCTGCGCGACGTCATCGCCTTCGCCGAAATCGATGGCGCCGTGCACCACGCCGCCGCCGTTCCAGGTCAGGCTGTCGTTGCCGAAGCTCAGCCGGATCTCGCCGCGCACGGTGCCGCCGGTGATGGTCACCGCGTCGTCGCCGCCACTCACGCTGATGTTGCCGCCGATGTAGCCGTCGGACAGCACGATGGTGTCGCGACCGAAACCGGTCACCAGGTTGCCGTCGATGGTGCCGCCGGACATCAGGAAGGTGTTGTCGTCCAGCTTCATGTTGACCCGGCCGATGCGGCCGCCGGTCATTTCGGCGTAGTCGCCATCGTCGAACGCGCCGACGATGCGGCCGCCGGTCATGCGGAAGCGGTCCAGCGCATCGCCCTGCAGCAGCGCGCCGATGCTGCCGCCGGTCATCAGGAAGGTGTCGATGCCCGAGCCCTGCTGCACCGTGCCGGTCACGCTGCCGCCGCTGATCTCCAGGCTGTCCTCGCCATCGCCCTGGTCGACGCTGTCGATCACGCCGTCGCGGATCACCAGCGCGTCGTTGCCTGCGCCCTGCAGCACGCCGCCCTGGATGCTGCCGCCGAGCATGTCGATGCGGTCGTTGCCGGCACCGGACACGACCCCGCCCGTGCTGCCGGCAATGGTGCCGCGGTTGACCAGGTAGGTGGCCCCGTTGAGCTGCAGCGCGCGGCCGGCGTTGGCGATGATGCTGCCATTGTTGTTGATGACATGCCCGGTGCCGGCCTGCACGGTGATGGCATTGCCGCTGGCGATACCGAGCTGCGCGTTGGTCAGCACGTTGACCGTGGTGTTGGACGCGCCGCCGGCGGTGATGATCGGCACCGGATCCGGATTGGGCGCTGCGGTCGAGCAGGTCACTGTCTGGCCCTGACCGGGCGCGGGGTTGTCACAGCCGGCCCAGGCCGGCGCGGTACCGGCCAGCAGGACCGTACCCAGCGCGCCCCCACAGCCCCGACGCAGCCAATGTGAAATACGGTCTGCCAGCACGGTGCGTGCCGGCGAAACGGGCATCGAGCGCATACGCCTTTCCTGTTCAACAAGAGGGGGTACGGCAACGGCCCAGTGCTTCTACGCAGACCGGCGTCAGTACTTTTGCCGCCGCGCCGTGATGGGCGGGTAAACGTACGGGACGCCCATCCTAGATTTTGAGGTAGATGCGCCGCGCGTCCAGCGCCCACACCACGCCCCACCACACCATCACGAAGCCCAGCGCACACAGCAGCGAGGCCAGTGCGGGGGCTGTCGGCAGCAGCGCCGACAGCGTCTGGTACAACCATCCCCACGCGCCGCTGGCCATCAGCAGCAGGGCCATCGCCGACGAGCCGAGGTAGGCGGCAATGGCGTTGACGCCGAAGCGTCGGCCCAGTGCCGGCGCACCCCAGCGATCCACCAGCAGGTGGGCCAGCAGCAAGGCCGCCACCGACAGCCCGCCCGTCCACAGCACGAAACTGGGGGTCCACAGCTGCTTGTTGAGGGGCAGCCACAGCGCGGCCACGCCGCCCAGGAGCAGGCATGCCGTTGCCAGCGCCGCCAGCCCACCCACCTGCCCCGCCCGCAGCCACGCGCCCGCACGCAGCCCCAGCAGCGTGCTGGCGAGCGCGCCCAGGCTGCTCAGCAGCCCTTCGGGGTCGTGGCCGAGCCCGGTCAGCGGGTCGTACTTGTAAAGGAACGGCGCGAACAACGTCGTATCCAGGCGGCTGGCCGGGTTGACCCACGGTGCCAGCGAATCGGCCCCCAGCAGGATCGCCGCGTACGCAAGGAGCAGCCCGACCAGCACCGCCCATTGCGTGCGCGCGCGCGTCTGGATCGCCAGCAGCCCGACCACCGCCACGCACAACGCGATCCGCTGCAGCACGCCCCACAGCCGGTAGGCCGGCAGGTCCATCAGCCACCACGCCAGCAGGTGCAGCACCGCGCCGGCCACCGCGATGCGCAGCGCACGCTGCAGCAGGCCACTGCGCAGGGCCGGGCGCAACGCCGGCTCGCCCGCGCGCGGCGACAGGCTGAAGGCCATCGACACGCCGGCAATGAACAGGAACAGCGGGAAGATCAGGTCGGTGGGCGTGAAGCCGTGCCAGTCCGCATGCAGCAGCGGTGCATACACATGGCCCCAGTCGCCGGGGTTGTTGACCAGCAGCATCGCCGCCACGGTCAGCCCGCGCAGGGCATCGATCGAGCCCATGCGTGGCGATGGGGAGGCGGTCATGCGTCCTCGCGCTCGCCGGCAATCCAGGTGGCGCGCACCTGCAGCGCGTCGTCGAGCAGCACCAGGTCGGCCTGGTAGCCCTCGGCGATCTCGCCCAAGCGGTCGTCCAGATTGAGGAACTGCGCCGGGTAACGCGAGGCCATACGTGCGGCCTCGTCCAGCGGCAGGCCAAGCAGGTGCACCGCGTTGCGCACCGCCGTGGCCATGTCCAGCGCCGAGCCCGCCAGCGAACCGGCGGCATTGCGCACCACGCCGTCCACGGCCGTGATCACTTCGCCATACAGCTCATAGCTGGGGCTGTCGGCACCCACCGGCGGCATCGCGTCGGTGACCAGCATCACCTTGCCGCGCGGCTTGGCCGCCAGCGCCACGCGCAGGCTGGCCGGGTGCACGTGCACGCCGTCGGCGATGATGCCGATCCAGCTGTCGCGGTCTTCCAGCGCCGCGCCCACCGCACCCGGCTCGCGCCCGGTCAACGGCGACATCGCGTTGTACAGATGGGTGAAACCGCGGATGCCCGCATCCAGCCCGGCGCGCGCTTCTTCGTAACTGGCGGCGGTATGCCCGGCGGCCACGATCACGCCGCGTTCGACCAGCGCGCGGATGCTCTCCAGCGGCACCCGTTCGGGGGCCAGCGTCAACAGCGTCACGCCGTTGTCGAGCGAGGCCGCCATCGCGATCTCGTCGGCGTCGGGCACGCGGAATTTGTTGGCGTCGTGCGTGCCCTTGCGCGCCGGCGCGATGTACGGGCCTTCCAGGTGGATGCCGAGCACGCCGGGCACGCCCTGCGCGATGGCCGCGCGGGTGGCGTCGATCGCGCGGCGCATCACCTGCACGTCGTCGCTGATCAGCGTGGGCAGCAGCCCGGTGGTGCCAAAGCGACGGTGCGCGGCTGCCAGCGTGCGCAGGCTGTCCACGTCGGGCGTGTTGTTGAACAGCACGCCGCCGCCACCGTTGACCTGCGCGTCGATGAAGCCCGGCAGCAGCCAGCCGCCGCCCAGGTCCACCTGTTCGTCGGCGCTGCCCAGTTGCGGGGCCGCGTCGGACACCAGCGCAGTGATGCGACCGTCTTCGATGACGACCGCCAGGTCGTCGCGGAACTCATCGCCGGCCAGGATCCGGGCATTGCGCAGGACGGTTTTCATCAGACGGTTTCCGTCACCTTGTTCAGATGCGGCGGCAGGTCCGGGTTGTGCCCGCGGCGCAGCGCCAGTGCGTTGATCGCACGATAGAACGCCTGCACGGTAAGCAGCGGTGCGCAGGCCGGGTGCGGGGCAACCGGCAGTGCAAGGTCGCCATCGACGTCGGCCAGCCACACCTGCGCGTCGCGCGCGCCAAACTCCTTCAGCACCGCGCGGGTGCCCGCGCCGGTTTCATCGGGCTGGGCAAACGCCAGCACCGGGAAGCCCGGGCCCACCAGCGCCATCGGGCCATGCTTCACTTCGGCCGAGCTGTAGGCTTCGGCATGCAGGCCGCAGGTTTCCTTGAACTTCAGCGCGGCTTCCTGGGCCGCGCCCAGGCCCAGGCCACGGCCGAGCACGAACAGGTTGTGCGCCGGCACCAGGCCGTCGGTCAGCGCCGACCAGTCGCTGTTCCAGGCCTGGCGCAGCGCATCGGGCAGCGCCCGGAGTGCGGCGATCAGTGCCGCGTCCTGGCTCCAGTAGGCCACCAGCTGCAGGATCGCCGACAACGAGGCCAGGTAGCTCTTGGTCGCCGCCACGCTGCGTTCGGCACCGGCCCCGAGCGGGATCACCGTTTCGGCCAGCTGCGCCAGCGGCGAATCCTCCACGTTCACCAGCGCCACCACGCGCGCACCGGCCGCGCGCGCGGCCTCGGCGTTGCGCAGCAGGTCCGGGCTCTTGCCCGACTGCGAAATGACGATGTACAGCGCGCCCCGCAGTTTCAGCGGCGCTTCGTAGACCGAGCCCACCGACGGCGAGGCCGACGCGGTGACCAGGCCCAGCCGGGTTTCCAGCAGGTACTTGGCGTAGGTGGCGGCATGGTCCGAGCTGCCCCGCGCGCAGGTCACCACGAACGGCGGCGGCGCCGCGCGCAGGCTGGCGACCAGCGTTTCCACCGCCACCTGGTTGCGCGCGAACTGCGCGGCAATCACGTCGGCAGCTTCGGCGGCTTCGCGGTACATCAGGGTGTCGTGGGGAGCAGGCAGGGACATGGGAACTCAGGTGGTTTCAGGGGAAGGAGGGCGCGCGCCGGTCGGGCGCATCGGCGCGGTGGAACCACGCACCACCAGCTGCGGCACGAAGCCCTGGTTCTGCAGCTGCAGCGGTGCGTCGTCGTAGGCATCGCTGCGCAGCTGGGCGATCAGCAACCGCGCCGCATGCCGGGCGATGTCTTCGGTGGCCTGCTTGGCGGTGGTCAGCGGCGGCCACGACTGGCGCGAGAACGGGCTGTCCTCGAAGCCGGCAATGGACAGGTCGTAAGGCACGTTCATGCCCGCCGACTTGGCCGCGGCCAGCACGCCGGCGGCGATTTCATCGTTGGAGCCGAAGATCGCGGTGGGCGGTTCGCGCAGCGCCAGCAGCCGGCGTGCGCCGCGGAAGCCGTCGTCGAAGGTGTAGTCGCCCTGCACCACCAGGTGCTTGTCGATGCTCATGCCGTAGTCGCGCAGCGCCGCTTCGTAGCCGGCATAGCGTTCGCCGCTGGACCGGTGCGAGGTGCCGCCCCACAGGAAGCCGATGCGCTGGTGGCCCAGCTGGATCAAATGCTCAGTGATTTCATAGGCCGCTTCGCGGTCATCGACGAACACGCACGCGCCGTCTTCGGGGTCGGCGGTGGCGGCGATGATGCGCACCAGCTTGATGCCGCGTGCCGTCAACGCCGCCACCAGGTCGCGGCGTTCGGACATCGGCGCGGTCAGTACCAGCCCGGCCAGGCGCGAACGCTGCACCCAGTCGGCCAGCTCTTCGGCCAGCATCGGCGAACTGGAATCGCAGGGATGGATCTGCAACCCGAAGCCGGTCTCGCGGCAGGCCGCCAGCACACCGTTCTGCACGCCGATGATGTGGTACGGGTTGGGGTTGTCGTAGACCAGCCCGACCACCAGCGTGGTGCCGGTGCGCAGGTTGCGCGCGGCGGGATCGGGCTCGTAATCCAGCTCGGCGATCGCGCGCAGGACGCGCGCGCGGGTGGCCTGCATCACCGACGGCTCGTTGTTGATGACCCGCGATACCGTCTTCAGCGACACCTTGGCCCGCTCAGCCACATCCTTGATGGTCGCTCTGCGCATGCTCTTTTCCTGCCGGTCCGGTTGGACGTCCATGATCGCCGATCACTGGCCGTCGCGGGGCAGGCCGGCCCGATGGCCGCGCACCGAATAGAACAGGATGTACAGGTAGCACGGCACCATCAGCCCGGCGAACACCCACTGGAAGTCGAAGTGCTGCTTGAGCACGGCAAAGGCCTGCGGAATGATCGCGCCGCCGGCAATGGCCATCACCAGCAGCGCCGAGCCGGTTTCGGTGAACCGCCCCAGGCCGCGGATGGCCAGCGGGAAGATCGCCGGCCACATCATGGCGTTGGCAAAGCCCAGCGCGGCCACGAAGCCCACCGACACGTAGCCGTGGCTGAGCAGTGCGCCGATGCAGAACACCACGCCCAGCACTGCCGAGACGCTCAGGTAGCGCGACTGCGAAACCACGTGCGGGATCAACGCCAGCCCGGCCAGGTAGCCGACCAGCATCGCGCCCAGGGTGATCGAGGTGAACATCTTGGTCTGGTCCAGCGGCAGGTCGAAGCCGTGGCCGTAGGTGCCGATCGCATCGCCGGCCATCACCTCCACGCCCACGTACACGAACAGGCACAGCACGCCCAGCCACAGGTGCGGGAACTGGAAGATGCTGGTGCGTTCGGCGGTGCCGGGCGCGCGCGCCGGGGTGGCGTTGGCTTCGGCGGTTTTCAGTTCGGGCAGCGGCGAGAACAGCACGCCCACCGCCAGCACCACCAGCAGCCCGGCCATGGCCATGTAGGGCATCTGGATCTTGGCGGCGAAGGTATCCAGCAGCACGGTCTTGGTGGCCGCATCGGCCACTTTCACCTGCGCGTCCAGGTCGCCGATGCCATGCAGCACCAGCGTGCCGATCAGCACCGGGGCCAGCATGCCGGCGATCTTGTTGCAGATGCCCATCAGCGCGATGCGCCGCGCCGCGGTCTCGATCGGGCCCAGGATGCTGATGTACGGGTTCACTGCGGTCTGCAGCAGGGCCAGCCCACTACCGATGATGAACAGGCCGCTGAGCGCCCCCGGGTACCAGCGCTGCTGGGCGAAGTGGGCAAACACCACCGCGCCGGCGGCCATCACCAGCAGGCTCAGGCTCAAGCCCTTCTTCATGCCGGTGCGCTTGAGGATCCACGAGGCCGGCAGCGCCAGGAAGAAGTAGGACAGGTAGAACACCATCAGCACCAGGAAGGCGCCGACCTCGTCCAGCTCGAAGGCCAGTTTGACGAAGGTGATCAACGGCCCGTTGAGCCAGGTGAAGAAACCGATCAGGAAGAACAGCACGCCGATGATCAGGATCGAAGTAAGCACGCTCGAACGCGCGGAGGCAGCAGGCACGGCAGACATCAAGAAAGCTCCTGCATCGGCGGGTCGCGATGGCGCGCCGGAAGAGTGGCTGGGAACAACGTTGTCACATTTATTCGTCGCCGCTGCCGGGTTTGTCAACAAGCGGTTTTCATCACGGTGCCGATCCGCGCCGTGCTGCACCTGCGCAGATCGCACGCCCCGCCACGCTTGACGGTCCCCGGCCCCGCCATTTCAGGCAGGTTGCAAAAACATGGCGGGCAATGGATGAAAACGTTTTCTGATGACAGCGCCCGCTGCGGCGCAACATCGAAAGTCTGAGGTTATCGTTGACATCGTTGTCAGAACGATTACAGACTCCGCCTCAATCGCCGGGTCGGACCGGTCCTGCACAATCCAAGGGAGCCCGTGTGACCGCAGCCGCCCACTCTGTACCGGCCCATGCCCTGCCCGCCGCGGTGCCGCCGTTCCTGGCCGCCGATGTGGGTGGCACGCATGTCCGGGTGGCCCGGGTGCAGGCCAGCGCCCAGCCGGACCATCCGGTGCAGCTGCTGGAATACCGCAAGTTCCGCAATGCCGATTACCCCGGGCTGAGCGCGATCCTGGCCGAGTTCCTCGGTACCGGCGAGCGCCCGGCGCACTGCGTGGTGGCCACCGCCGGCGTTGCCCGGCTGGACGGCACCGTGATCAGCGCCAACCTGCCGTGGCCGTTGTCGGCGCGCCGGATCGAACAGGACGTGGGCCTGGACCAGGTCTACATCGTCAACGACTTTGAAGCGGTGGCCTATGCCGCCGCGCAGGTGGACGCCAGCGGTGTGTTGCAGCTGACCGGCCCGACCACCGCCCCGCGTGGCCCGACCCTGGTGGTCGGCCCGGGGACCGGACTGGGCGCGGCCGTGTGGATTCCCACCGCGCACGGTGCGGTGGTGCTGGCCACCGAAGCCGGCCAGCCCACCCTGGCCACCACCACCGAACTGGAAATGGCGATCGTGCGCCAGATGCAGCGCGAGCATGCGCATGTGTCGGTGGAACACGCCCTGTCCGGCCCCGGCCTGATGAATCTGTATCGCGCCCTGTGTGCCCTCAACGGCGTGGCCCCCACGCTGGCCACGCCCGATGCGATCACCGCCGCGGCCATGGCCAACCAGGACCCGCTGGCGCGCGAAAGCCTGGAGGTGTTCTGCGGCCTGCTCGGCAGCACCATCGGCGACATGGCCCTGCAGTACGGCATCACCGGCGGGGTCTACCTGGCCGGCGGCATCCTGCCGCAGATCCGCGAATTCCTGTTGAACAGCAGTTTCGTGCGCCGGTACCTCAACAAGGGGCCGATGCGCGAGGCGCTGGAACGCATTCCCGTGAAGGTGGTCGAGCACGGGCAGCTGGGCGTCATCGGCGCCGCCAGCTGGTACCTGGGACACCGGGACGCCTGATCGGTCCTGCAACACCGAAAACGCAGCACGCACTACGTGGCACGCCATCGTCGGGATGCACCGCATCCCCGGCAGGGCACCGCGCAACCGTAAGACGAACGCCGCAGCCGGCAACCATCGAGTGATGAGGAGAGACATCATGAACACCCGCAAGACCCTGCTTTCTGCAGCGATCGTCAGCTGCCTTGCCTTCAGTGCCCACGCGCAGCAGGCCCCGACCGCCACCGACCTGGACACCGTGCAGGTCACCGGCATCCGCGGCTCGATGGAGAAGTCCCTCGATACCAAGCGTGAGGCCAATGCACGCCTGGAAGTGGTCACCGCCGAAGACGTCGGCAAGCTGCCGGCGCACAACGTCGCCGACACCCTGCAGCGCTTGCCCGGCGTCAACATCAGCTCGTCCAGCGCCGACGAAGGCGGCTTCGATGAAGCCGACCGCGTCAGCCTGCGCGGCACCAGCCCCAGCCTCACCCAGACCCTGATCAACGGCCACACGGTCGGCTCGGCCGACTGGTTCGTGCTCAGCCAGGGCAGCAACGTCGGCCGCAGCGTCAGCTACACCCTGCTGCCGTCCGAACTGGTCAGCTCGGTGGAAGTGAACAAGTCCTCGCAGGCCAAACTGCAGGATGGCGGCACCACCGGTACCGTCAACATCATCACCCGCAAGCCGCTGGAGTTCGCCAAGCAGATCACGGCCGAAGCCTCGATCGGCGCGGTGCGCTCGGACCAGGCCAAGTCCAATGATCCGCAGCTGTCGGGTCTGTTCAACTACAAGAACGACGAAGGCACCTTCGGCGTGATGGTGCAGGCCTTCAGCCAGAAGCGCGAGCTGCGCCGTGAGGCACAGGAGATTCCGTCGGGCTTCTTCAAGATCGACCCGAACGGCACCGTCGCCCAGAGCAATCCGGATCTGGCTGGCGTGTACGCGCCCGCACTGCTGGGTTCGACCCTGTTCGAACAGACCCGCGAGCGCAAGGGCGGCCTGGTGTCGCTGCAGTTCAAGCCAGCCGACAACCTGACCCTGGGCCTGGAAGGCTTCACCTCCAAGCTGGAAGCCAACAACTACAACCGCAACTTCATGTTGTGGGGCGGCAAGATCCTCAACGACGACAAGGACGCCAACGGCGTGATCACCCGCCCGGGCCAGGCACCGCTGCCCGGCTACGTGGTCAAGGATGGCGTGCTCACCAACGCGAACTTCGCCGGCGTGGCCGGTACGCCGTACGCGGTGTACGACATGATCTACCGCGAGGCCTCGGCCAAGAGCAGCTACATCACCGCGGACGCGGACTGGCAGATCAACGACAGCCTGTCGGCCAAGTTCCAGGCCGGCAGCACCAAGGGCACCGGTACCACCCCGCGCCAGTTCATCGCCGAAGTCACCGTGGGTGACGGTGGCGGCGCCAACTGGACCACCCACGGCGCCGGTTCGCCGGTGGACTGGAACGTGGGCGGCAACATCGGCCCCGATGGCGTGACCAGCTTCGGCACCTGGGGCAACCAGGAAGTCACCGCCGAAGACAAGGAAAAGTGGTTCACGGCCGACTTCAGCCAGTACTTCGATACCGGCACGCTGAACTCCATCGACTTCGGCGTGCGCTACGCCGACCACAAGCGTGAAGCCCAGTCGCCGGAAGGCGCCACCCCGGGCGACATCTGGTCGGCGCTGAAGGGCGGTGCCACCGGCAACTTCCCGGGCGGCTTTGCCGGCGGCATCGGCGGCAACTTCCCGCGCAACCTGTGGTACTACACCCCGGGCGCGCTGAAGGATGCCATCCTCAACAACTCCACCTGGCTGGCCGGCAATGATGGCCCGACCGGTCGCCACAACTACGGCGGCGAGTGGAAGGTGGCCGAGAAGAACTTCGCCGGCTACGTGCAGGCCAACTTCAGCGGCGACCGCTGGAGCGGCAACGTCGGCCTGCGCTACGTCAACATCAAGCAGGACATCGACACCTACCAGGCAGTCAGCGATGCGGCCAATGCCGATGTGAGCAGCCTGTTCGGCATGTGGAAGTCGCTGGCGTTCCAGAACAAGCACGACCGCATCCTGCCCAGCGCCAACCTCAAGTTCGACCTGGCCGACGACCTGGTGTTCCGCTTCGCCGCGTCGCAGACCCAGACCCTGGCGGACTTCTCGGCGCTGGGTGCCTCCTCGTGGGGTTCGGACCTGAGCAAGACCGGTGGCGGCGGCAACCCGAACCTGAAGCCGGTGCTGTCCACCAACTTCGACGCCAACCTGGAGTGGTACTTCATGCCGCGCGGCCTGGTGTCCGTCGGTGCCTACTCGATGAACCTGAAGGACTACGTGGCCTTCGGCACGCAGACCCAGATGCTGTACAGCGAACTGACCAACCAGCTGGAGGCCTACCAGGTCGCCGTGCCGGTCAACGCCGACGGCAAGGTCAACGGTCTGGAAGTGGCCTACGAGCAGCCGATCGGCGAGAACTTCGGTGTCAGCGCCAACTACACCTACGCCGATGGCAGCACCTCGCACGTCTGGGACGATGGCAGCAACAACCTGCTGGGTACCTCGAAGAACACCTACAACGTCGGTGCCTACTTCGAGAACGACACCTTTGGTGCCCGCGTCAGCTACACCTACCGTTCCTCGTTCCTGATCGGCCTGAAGGGCGCCAGCCCGTACTACCAGGACGATTTCGGCACCCTGGCACTGTCGCTGAGCTACAAGGCCACCGATTGGATGAGCGTCAGCTTCGATGCGCTGAACCTCAACAACCCGACCCTGAAGTACTACCAGAGTGCGTCGATCCCGAGCGCGTTCTACGAGAACGGTCGCCAGTACTACCTGAACTTCCGCTTCAAGTACTGATCCACGCCACATCCAGCTGCTAGCCTGATCGACGGGCCCGGACCTCCGGGCCCGTTTTTACAGGTGGAACCCGATTCGCTACAAAGGAATGACCCGATGCACACCCGCACCCGTCGTACCTCGCTGTCGCTGCTGTCGTTCGCACTGGCCCTGTCCCTGGCACCGCTCGCGCACGCCACCGATGCACAGGCGCCCGATGGCCCGCGTGCCCGGCCCGACGCGCTGTCGCTGATTCCCGCACCGGCCCACGTGGAACGCCTCGATGGCGCGCCCTTCAAGGTGGAAGCCAGCACCCCGGTGTGGGCGCGCGGCGATGCGGCCACGCGCGTGGCCCGCCAGTTCAGCACGCTGTTGCGCGACAGCGGCGGCCCCACCCTGCAGGTCAATAACGGGAACGGCAAGAACGGCGTCAACTTCGTGCTCAACACCGCGCTGAAGACCGGCGCCGAAGGCTACCAGCTGCGCTCCAACGGCGATGGCGTGACCGTTGCCGCGGCTACCGAAGCCGGCCTGTTCTACGGGGCGGCGACGTTGTCGCAACTGTTCACCAGCAACACCGACGGTGCCTTGCCGGCACTGCGCATCGACGATGCCCCGCGTTTCAGCTGGCGCGGCCTGATGCTCGATTCTGCCCGCCATTTCCAGAGCCTGGACGAGATCAAGCGCGTGCTCGACGCGATGGCCGAACAGAAGCTCAACACTTTCCATTGGCATCTCACCGATGACCAGGGCTGGCGCATGGAGATCAAGCGCTACCCGAAGCTGACTGCGGTCGGCAGCTGCCGCATCCCGGCCGGCGACGGTGGCCGCGACCCTGCCACCGGCGCCGAGCGTCCGTACTGCGGCTTCTACACCCAGGACCAGATCCGCGAGGTGATCGCCTATGCGGCCGCGCGCCATATCCAGGTGATCCCCGAGATCGACGTTCCCGGCCACGCCACCGCGGCGATCGCCGCATATCCGGAACTGGGCACGCTGGATACGCCGCTCAAGCCGTTGAGCGAATGGGGCGTGTTCCCGAACCTGTTCAACACCGAAGAAACCACGTTCACCTTCCTGGAAAACGTGCTGGAAGAAGTCATCGCGCTGTTCCCGTCCAAGTACGTGCACGTGGGCGGCGACGAGGCGGTCAAGGACCAGTGGGAAGCCTCGGCACGCGTACAGGCCCGCATGCGCGACGTGGGCGCAGGCAATGAAATGGAAATGCAGAGTCACCTGATCAAGCGCCTGGAGACCTTCCTGGAGCAGCATGACCGCCGCCTGATCGGGTGGGATGAGATCCTCGAGGGCGGCCTGCCGCCGGAAGCCACGGTGATGTCGTGGCGCGGCACCGAAGGCGGCCTGAAGGCGGCCAGCGAAGGCCACGACGTGGTGATGTCGCCGGTCACCGACATGTACATGGACTACCTGCAGACGACCTCGGACAACGAACCGCCGGGGCGCCCGCTGGTCACCTCGCTGGCGCGCGTGTATGGCTTCGAGCCGGTGCCCGATGCGCTGCCCAAGGACAAGCAGCAGCACATCCTCGGGCTGCAGGCCAACATGTTCACCGAACACACGCGCACCTACGCGCGCCTGCAGCACAACCTGTTCCCGCGCCTGGCCGCAGTGGCCGAGACCGGCTGGTCGCCGCGCGAACGCCGCGACTACGCGGACTTCCTGGCGCGCCTGCCCAACCAGCTGCAGCGCTGGCAGGCAATGGGCATTGCGTATGCACAGACCCCGTTCCAGGTGGAGCAGGACAGCCGCGACGACCGCAAGGCCGGCAGCGCGACGCTGGCGCTGAGCACGCCGCTGGGCTACGAGATCCACTACAGCGTGGATGGCAGCCCGGTCACCGCGCAGTCGCCGCGCTACACCGCACCGCTGACCCAGCCGTTGCCGATCGCGCTGCAGGCCGCCACGTTCTTCAACGGCAAGGCGTTGGCCAATGCCGCCAGCCGCTTCGATATCACGGCCACGTCGTTGCTCACCCGCAACGATCAGCAGCTGGCGATGTGCCCGGGCGAAGGCAAGCTGCTGCTGCGGCTGGAAGACGACGGCCCGGCCGACGGCGAACGCGCCATCTTCAACGTCAACATCTTCAACCCGTGCTGGTTGTGGAAGGACGCCGACGTGGACGGCATCGCCAGGCTGCGTGTGCGGGCCGGGCAGATCCCGTATTACTTCCAGCTGGCCCACGACGAACCGGCGCGGAAATTCAGCCCGGCGCGTAGCGCGCATGGCGAAATGGACGTGCTCAACGGCACCTGCGACGGCGCGCCGCTGGTGAGCGTGCCACTGCCGGCCACGCCGGGCGCCGATGGTTTCATCACGCTGGAGGCGGCGCTGCCGCGGTCGTTGAAGGGCACCCAGGATTTGTGCGTGCGCTTCACCGGCGACACCCGCCCGACCATGTGGGTGGTGGATGAGGTGACGTTGCAGCCGCGTTGATTGCGGCGCGTACCCACCAACGGTGGGTACCTACCCGTGAACCCCGCCCCGGCGTCGGTAGTGCCGGCCGCTGGCCGGCAACCAGGCGATGGTGGGTTCATCCGGTAGTGCCGGCCGCTGGCCGGCAACCAGGCGATGGTGGGTTCATCCGGTAGTGCCGGCCGCTGGCCGGCAACCAGGCGATGGTGGGTTCATCCGGTAGTGCCGGCCGCTGGCCGGCAACCAGGCGATGGTGGGTTCATAAGGAGCCGGCCAGCGGCCGGCACTACCGACGCCGTGGCCTGCGCGCGCTGGATGTTATCGACCTGCTGTTTTGATCGCGCGGGTCGGGGCGCGCGGCGACAGCAATGTCACACGAGTGACGACCAACGGTCGTCACCGCCGTTCACCCGCGCAAACGCAGCAACAGGTCGCGCAACGGGGTGAAGGTGAGGCACAGGCCGGCAACGACACCGATGCTGTTGGCCAGCACGTCCATCGGGTCGGCCATGCGGGTGGCGGTCAGGGCGCCCTGGGCGAACTCGATGCCAATGCCCATACCGACCAGGCCCACGCCCGCCCACACCAGCGCGGCGCGCGTGCGGTAGATCTGCACCGCCGAGCCGGCCAGCAGGAAGTAGGCCAAGAAATGTTCCACCTTGTCGCTGTTGTCCGGCAGCGCCATCGGCGGCAGCCGGACCAGGCAGACGGCGATGGTGGCGGCAATGGCCATCCACCACAGCGCCAGCCAGAACCGCGCAAACCGCAGCGGCTTCAACAGTCCCGTGGCACTCATGTCAGAGGCGCCAGGTCAGGTCACCCAGCGTGAAGGCAGGCTCGAAATCGACGTCGCGCTGGAAGCCCATCACCTGGAAGCGCTCGCCCATGGCGGTGGGCAGGGTGAGTTTCTTGACCTGGTCGCGCAGGCGCACCTTGCCGAATTCATCGGTGCGCGCGTCTGCCTTGGCCAACAACGCATCCAGGCCGTTGCCCAGCAGGAAGTTGGCCTGCGTGCAGTACCCGGCCAGCTCGAAGCCGGCGCCGGTACCGGCTTCGGCCAACGCGGTGAAGTCCACCGAGGCGGTCAGGTCCTGCAGGCCCGGCCAGCGGTACAGGTCGTTGTGCACCTGGTGGCGGTAGAACGCGCGCACCGTGCCGTCGTCGCGCTCGTCCTGGTAGTACTCGCCCCTCGGGTAACCGTAGTCGACGAACAGCATCGCGCCGCGCTGCATGCCACCGGCCACGGCCTGGATCCAGTACGGCAGCTGCGGCAGCAGCTCGGACCGGTAGCCATCGGCGAACGGCTTTTCGCGGTAATGCTCGATATGCCGCACCGCCGCGCTCAGCATCGCGTCGGCCGGCTGCGCGCCGCGCATGAAGGCGCCGTCGGCATCCAGCTCCACGGTTTCCTCGAAGACCATGCCATCGCGGGCCAGGAAGCGCGGTGTGGGCAGCGCGTCGATCACTTCGTTGGCGAACACCATGCCATCCCAGTCGTCATCGAACGGGCCGTCCAGCCATTCCACCAGTGCGAACAGCGGCGGCACCAGCGTTTTTTCCAGACGCTCACGCTGGCGCTCGCGCAGGTCCGCGCTGGGTTCCAGGATCGCGTAGCGGTCGGGCAGCGCGTCCAGCTCGAGCATGCGCTTGAGCAGCACCTCGGCAAACGCGCCGCTGCCGCCCCCCAGCTCCATGAAACGCGCCTGCGGCCCCAGCTGCTGCATCACCGGCGCGATCGCGTTGGCCAGGGTGGCGGCGAACAACGGGCCCAGTTCGGGCGCGGTGGTGAAGTCGCCGGATTGGCCGAACTTGCTGGCGCCGGCGCTGTAGTACCCCAGCCCCGGCGTGTACAGGCTCAGCTCCATGAACCGGGCGAACGGCATGGCGCCGCCGTTGGCCAGGATTTCAGCACGCAGTGCCGCGGCCAGCTGATCGCTGTGGGCCAGGGCGTCGGTATCGGGGGTCGGCAGTGGGGAATGCATGGTGCAGGCGATTGCGGTGACAATGCACAGCATAGCCGAGCCCGGAGTTACCCCCGATGACCGATACCGCCCCCGTCGTGCTGATCACTGGCAGCGCACGCCGGATCGGCGCGGCGATCGCCCGCCAGTTCCACGCCTGCGGCTGGTCGGTGGTGCTGCACGCGCATACCTCCACCGCCGAACTGCAGCAGATGGCCTTCGACCTGGACATGCTGCGCCCGGGCAGCGTGCTGGCCCTGCAGGCCGACCTGCGCGACGCCGACACCCTGCCCGACCTGGTCGAACAGACCGTGGCCCAGTTCGGCCGGTTGGACGCGCTGGTCAACAACGCCTCCAACTTCTACCCCACCCTGCTGGGTCAGATCACCGCCGAACACTGGGACGACCTGTTCGCGGTCAACGCCCGCGCGCCGCTGCTGCTGGCCCAGGCCGCCGCCCCGCAGCTGCGCCGGCACCAGGGCTGCATCGTCAACCTGACCGACCTGCATGGGACCCAGCCGATGCGCGACCACCCGGTGTACAGCGCGGCCAAGGCGGCGCTGGAAATGGTCACCCGGTCACTGGCGCTGGAACTGGCCCCCAAGGTGCGGGTGAACGCGGTGGCCCCCGGCGCGATCCTGTGGCCCGAGCAGGGCAAGGACGATTACGCGCAGCAGGCCCTGTTGCTGCGCACGCCGCTGGCGCGTACCGGCACCGTGGAAGAGATCGCCGAGGCGGTGTACTGGCTGGTGACCGACGCGCCGTTCATCACCGGGCATACGCTGCGCGTGGATGGCGGGCGGACGTTGTCGTAAGGGCGTGGCCGCACCCTCGCGCCCCGCTCGACGGTAGTGCCGGCCGCTGGCCGGCTCTGCATGGAACCTGCATCGCGGGGTTGCCGGCCAGCGGCCGGCACTACCGGGTACGGTAGGCATCGCGAGGTTGCCGGCCAGCGGCCGGGACCACCGGGTACGGTCGGCATCGCGGGTTGCCGGCCAGCGGCCGGGACCACCGGGTACGGTAGGCATCGCGGGTTGCCGGCCAGCGGCCGGGACCACCGGGTACGGTCGGCATCGCGGGTTGCCGGCCAGCGGCCGGCACTACCGGGTACGGTGGGCATCGCGGGTTGCCGGCCAGCGGCCGGCATCCGCGCTACATCGCTTACCCCGGCAACAGCTCCATCGTCTCGAACGCGTCGCCGTGCTGGCGGTGCGCGCGCCACAGCGTGGCCAGGTCCAGCCCGCTGACCGGGTCGATGAACGTCGGCGCGATGTCGGCCAGCGGCTTCAGCACGAAGGCGTGCTTGAGCTCCGGGCGCGGGATGCGCAGGTGGCCGGGGCCTTCCACGATCAGGTCGCCGTAGAACACCACGTCCAGGTCCAGGGTCCGGTCGGAGAAGCGCGGGCCGCTGCGATCGCGGCCGTGTGCGTCTTCCAGCGCATGCAGCCAGGCATCCAGCGCGTCCAGCGGCAGGTCGGTCTCGATGGCCACCGCGTTGTTGAGGAAATCCGGGCCGTCAAAACCGACGGCGGCGGTCCGGTAGGCCGGAGAGACCGCAACGGCGCCGAAGCGCGCGCGCAGGGCCTCGACCGCGGCGTGAAGGTGCTGTTGCGGCTGCAGGTTGCTACCCAGGCTCAGGAGCACAGTGGTCATGGTATTCAGCATGCGTGGGGCGAATCCACACCGGGCCAACAGGGCCAGCGCATAGAATCGGGGTGCACATCATAGGACACCGACATGACCTATTGCGTCGGCATCGAGGTGGACGAAGGCCTGGTCTTCGCCGCCGACACCCGTACCAACGCGTCGCTGGACGACGTGCGGGTGCATCGCAAGCTGCACGAGTTCGAGTTCCCGGGCCAGGCCGCCTTCGTGATCATGGCCGCCGGCAACCTGGCTACCACCCAGCTGCTGATCTCGCGGCTGCGGCGCGACGTGGAGGAACAGCGCGAGCAGAACCTGTGCGCCTACCGGCACCTGTTCGAGGTGGCCGAGTACGTGGGCCGCATCCTGGTCGACAGCCAGGTCAAATCCAGCACGCCCGAGCACGGCCACGACGGCATCAATACGCAGGCCACGCTGATCCTGGGGGGCCAGGTGGGCGGCGAACAGCCCGGCATGTACATGATCTACCCGCTGGGCAACGCCATCGCCGCCTCGCCGGAAACCCCGTTCCTGCAGATCGGCGAATCCAAGTACGGCAAGCCGATCCTGGACCGCATCATCCGTCCGCAGACGCGCCTGGAAGACGCGGCGCGCACCGCGATCGTGTCGCTGGATTCCACCATCCGCTCCAATCTGTCGGTGGGCCTGCCGGTGGACCTGGTGCTGATCCGCACCGGCGACTTGCGCATCAGCCAGCGCATGCGTCTGGCCGGCGATTCGCCGCTGTACGCCGAAATCCACGGGAGTTGGTCGCACAAACTGGAACAGGCCGTGGCCAGCCTGCCGGGATTCCCGTGGGAAGGGCGATGACCGCGCGCCCGGCGCGACCACCAACGGTGGTCGCCTACCGGGTGGACGCGGTCGGGGTCGATGCGGTCCCGGTCAGTGCAATCCGGGGGCGACGCGAACCCGCTCAATGAACCCGGGTAGGTGCCGACCGTTGGTCGGCACACGCGCGGCACACGGCACGCCCGGCTACGCCGTCTCCAACGCCTCGGCGACCGAGCGGAACACCTGCTGCATCTCCAACGGCTTGCGCAGCACGTGCACGTTGATGATCGGCGGGAACACCGCCAGCGGCACGGTGACGTCGGCCTCTTCCAGCACCAGCGCCGGACCGCGGTAGCCCAGCGCGGCCATCTCGCCCAGCAGATGGCTGGCCGACAGCAGTTTGGAGCCCGCGTCGGCAATCACCAGCGCAGGCATCGCCTCCTGCTGCATCCAGCGCAGCGCCGCAGCGCCGTCCGATGCCAGTTGCAGGTGGTAGCCCTGGCTGGACAGTGCATTGCCCAGCAGCGACAGACGCGTGGCTTCGCCATCCACCACCAGGATGGTCTGGCCCGCACCGGCGGCGATCGGCGCGTCGACCGCTTCGCCCTCGGCCGGCACTTCACGCATCGGCAGCAGCAGGTCGAAGCGCGTTCCCACACCGGGCGTGCTGTCCACATGGATGCTGCCGTTGGCACCTTCCACGATCCGCTTGCACGAAATCAGGCCCAGGCCGGTACCGTTGGCCTTGGTGGTGAAGAACGGATTGAACAGATGCGACAAGGTCTCGGCATCCATGCCGGTGCCTTCGTCGGTCACCGAAATGCGCAACCACTCCTCGCCCTGCCCGCCCGCATCGGCCGACGCGCGCAGGGTCAGGCGACCGCCGTTCGGCATCGCCTGGATCCCATTCAACGCAAGGTTCAACAGCACCTGCTGCAGTTCGGTGTAGTTGGCGTCCACGCCAAGGCCGTCGTCGGCCACATCCAGGTGCAGGCTGACCTTGTTGGGCAGGTTGCTGCGCAACAGCAGCTCCACGGCCTCGAACAGGTGCGCGATGCAGATGTGCTCGCTCGGCTTGCGCGAACCGCGCACGAACGACAGCATCGATTCGGCCATCTCGTGCCCGCGCCGGCCGCACTCGGCGATGATGTCGGCCAGGTGATGCAGCTGCGGGTCGTCGCTGCGCGCCTTGAGCAGGTCCGGCATGATCAACAGCGGCTGCAGGATGTTGCGCAGGTCGTGGCTGAGCCCGGCCGCCAGCAGCGACAGGCTTTCCAGTCGCTGCGCGCGCATCAGTTCGGCTTCCACCCGCTGGCGGTCCATCGTGCTGCGCGACTCGCGCACCGCACGTGCCACCGCCGACGGCAGACGCGCCGGCTGGTGCTTGATGATGTAATCGTTGGCGCCCTGGTGCAGCGCGGCCACCGCGTTTTCCTCGCCCATCGTGCCGGACACGAAGATGAACGGCACATCGGGATGCCACGCACGCACGATTTCCAGCGCCTGGTTGCCGGAAAAGCCCGGCATGCTCAGGTCCGACAGCACGATATCCGGCGAGAAGCGGGTCAGCGCGTCGCGTAATTCGCGCGCGCTCTCCACCCGCTCGAAGCTCGCTTCAAGCCCCGCATCGAGCATCTGCTCGCACATCAGTTCGGCGTCCTCCGGGGAATCTTCCACCAGCAGGACGCGCAACATACCCAGGGAGGGGCCAGTCAGCGGCATGGGTTATTCGACTTCCGGCGCCTGGTTGATCACGGCCCAGAACTTGCCCAGGGTCTGCACGGCACCGAAGAACTGGTCCACGTCCACCGGCTTGACCACGTACGCGTTCACGCCCATGTCCCAGCTGCGGGCCAGGTCGCTTTCTTCGCGCGAGGACGACAGGATCACCACCGGCAGGCGCTTGAGCTCGTCGGTGTTGCGGATTTCCTTGAGGACCTCCAGGCCGTCCATGCGCGGCATCTTGATGTCCAGCAGCAGGACGGCCGGCAGGCCTTCCTCGCGGTTGGCATAGGCGCCACGGCGCAACAGGTAGTCCATCGCTTCCACGCCGTCTTCGACATGCACGATGGGGTTGGCCAGGCGGGCCTCTTTCAGGGCGTCGACGGCCATCTCGGCGTCGGCAGGGCTGTCCTCGGCGAGGAGGATGGTGCGGAGAGCGGTCATGCGGCGGAGCCTTTGTTGATTGCGTCGAGCGCAGGAGGAAGCAGGAAGTGGAAGGAGGCGCCCTGGTCGACGGCCGACTCGGCCCAGATGCGGCCGCCGTGGCGGGTCAACACGCGGCGCACACTGGCCAGGCCAATGCCGGTGCCGGGGTATTCACTGGCCTTGTGCAGGCGCTGGAACACGCCGAACAGTTTGGCGGCGTAGGCCATGTCGAAACCGGCGCCGTTGTCGCGCACCGTGAACAGGTGGCCGCCGTCGGGTTGTTGCTGGTACTCCACCTCGATCCGGGCCGGATCGCGGGTGGAGGAGTATTTGATGGCGTTGCCAAGCAGGTTCAACCACACCTGGCGCATCATGTTTTCGTCGGAGACCAGGATCGGCAGCGGCGCGATCTTCCACTCGATGTGGCGCGCCACGCCGGTCTCTTCGGCCTCGCTCTGTACGTTGGCGTCCAGCATCGCGCGGGTGTCGGCCACCAGCGACTGCATGTCCACCGCCTGCATGCGCATCGCCGCGCGGCCCAGCCGCGAGTAGACCAGCAGGTCGTCGATCAGCGCCGCCATGCGACGCGCCGAATTGGAGATGACGCCCAGGTAGTGCAGCGACTTTTCGTCGGCATCGTCGCCCAGGTGGCGCGCAAGCTTGTCCGAGAAGCCACCGATGTGACGCAACGGGGCGCGCAGGTCGTGCGAGACCGAGTAGCTGAAGGCTTCCAGCTCGCGGTTCACTTCGGACACCTGCTCGACCTTGCCTTCCAACTGCCGGTTCAGTTCCTCCACGCGCTGCTGCACGGCGCGCTGCACGGTGACGTCGCTGACCGTCATCAGCACCACTTCATCGTCCTTGTCGGGCAAGGGCATGCGGCGGGCGTTGATCAACATGGTGCGCACCTGGTCGTCGGCGGTGCGCTGTTCGTGTTCGTAGTCCCACAGTTCGCGGCCGCGCAGCAGCACGTCGGTCAAGCGCTGGCGCACCACCGCATCGCTCCACGCGCCTGCACCGATGCTGTCCAGTGGCCGCACTTCGCTGCCGTCCTCTTCCAGGCCGTAGAGCTCGGCGAAGGCCGGGTTGTGCAGCTGCACCTTCAGTTCGCGGTCCAGCAGCACGATCGGTTCGCGCACGGTGTGCAGCACCGAGGCCGCACGCGCGGCCGAACGCTGCGAGGCGCGCTCGGCGGCGGCACGATGGCCGGCCTGGCGATAGAGCAGCCACAGCACCAGGCCCAACAGGGCCAGCTGGATGGCCAGGGCAGTCCATGACACGAACTCGCCTTGGCGCTGCTGCTTCTGGAAGGTCGCGGTGCGCTGCGCGAGCAGCTTCTCTTCGCTGGCCTGCAGTTCCTCGATCAGGCCGCGGATCGGGTAGCGCGTGGTCAGGTCCTGGACCAGCTCGCGCTGGTCGGAGTTGGGCGAGGCCTTGGCCAACTGTTTGGCCACCTCCATGCGCCGCTCGACCATCGACTGGATGCGGCCGATGCGCACCAGCTGTTCGGGATTGTCGCGGGTCAGTTCGGCCAGCGTCTGCAGGCGCAGCGGGATGTCCTTGGACTGGCCCAGGCGCTCACGCAGGCCCGGGGCATCGATGCCCTTGGACATCGTCAGCGCGGCCGATTCCACATCGCGCACGTCGGCCTGCAGCTGGTACACCGCCACACCGACGTCCTGGGTATGGGTGACCCAGCGCATGGCCTGGACATTGTCGTCGGACAGTTTTCGCAGGGTGACCCATGGCACCACGATGATCGCCGCCGCGGCCAATGCCAACGCCGGCAAACGCCACCGATCCCAGATTTCATCACTGAAAGCCAGCGCCATAGTTCCTCTTCACCGTGCGATGCCGTTGCCGGCGGTGCCCTGTCGCGGCAGCCTCGGCTTCCCTGGCACGCCGTCGCGGGCGAAGCCGTCAATATACCGCAGCGCATTGTGAATAGGATGCGCCCTTTTTTCTGAACAATTAAGCGAACGCTGTTCCTGCACAGCCGCCGATAAAAAAGGTTCTTCGGCCACGACGCCACGCGGGTGGCCGGGTGTGTTCAGATCGGCTGGCTTCTCCGATCCGGGCCGGTCGCGAGCGTGAGGGCCCCGTAGCAGCCGGTAGGCCCCTGATGCAAATGTCCCCCGGCCGCGGGGCGGCCTCCTCCTTTATTTTGCCCAGGAGCCTACCGGCTGCTACGGGGCCTCGGCTTGCGGTAAGGAGGGGAAGCCAGGCTTTTCTGGCGCTGTCGGTGGGTCGGGCGCTGGGGCCCCATGCCCTTGGAGGCGAAATAAAGGGGGAGGGGGCGGCCGCAGGCCGACGCCGGAGGACATTCGCCGGAAAGGGCATGGGGTCCCAGCGCCCGACCCGCCGACGGCGGCGCCGGAAAAGCGTCAAGCACGTTTCTGTTTGCCCGCAGATGGGAGAAAAAAAAAGGCGCGCCCGAAGGCGCGCCCTGTTCATTGCAACAGCGGCGGGAATCAGCGCTTGGCAGCGGCGGCAGCGACCTTCAGACCGCTGGCATCGACGCTCTTGACGCCCTTGATGCCCTTGGTCACGCGCAGCGCCTTGTCATGCTCGGCCTGGCTGGCCACGGTGCCGGTCAGGGTGACGACGCCGTTGACGGTCTCCACCTTGACTTCGGTACCCGGCACATTCTTGCTGGTGAGCAGGTCGGTCTTGACCTTGGTGGTGATCCAGCTGTCGGTCACCGGCTCGGCCGAATCATGCGTATCGGCATGGGTCATGGCGGCATGATCGGTGGTCTTCGGCGGGTCCTTGGCCATGGCCGACGACGTGCCCAGCACCATGCCGAGGGCCAGCGAAGCAGCAAGCAGATTACGGGTCGTGTTGGTCATGTTCGGTGTCTCCTTGGGTGTGTGGCCAGTCTCCGTGTCGGGCTGTGTGCAGTACGTGGGCAAGACATAACGCCGCCGTGAACCGCTCAGGTTGATGCACAACCGTTCATGGTTCCGCACTGCAACAACCCGCGCTACGCTGTGCAGCCCGCATGCCTGGAGTCCCCGTCATGACCACGCCCCTGCAGGTTGGATTGATCGGCTACGGGCTGGCCGGCAGCGTCTTCCACGCGCCGCTGATCCAGCACACCCCGGGCCTGGCGTTGCACAGCATCGCCAGTTCCCAGCGCGACCGCCTGCTGCGCAGCTTCACCGACGTGCGCATCTGCGACCACCCCGCCGAGCTGTTCGCCGATCCCGCGCTGGACGCGGTGGTCATCGCCACGCCCAACGCCGAACACGCACCGCTGGCAATCGCCGCGCTGCAGGCCGGCAAGCACGTGCTGGTGGACAAGCCGTTCGCGTTGGACCTGGCCCAGGCCGACGCCGTGGTGCGTGCCGCGCAGGTCGCCGAGCGCGTGGTCACCGTGTTCCAGAACCGCCGCTTCGATGCCGATTTCCTCACCCTGCAGCAGCTGCTGGCCGATGGCGTGCTGGGCGAGGTGGCCGAGTGCCACTCGCACTTCGACCGCTACCGCCCGCAGGTGCGCGACCGCTGGCGCGAAAGCGATGCGCCCGGGGCCGGGTTGTGGATGGACCTGGGCCCGCACCTGCTTGACCAGATGCTGCAGCTGTTCGGCTGGCCGCAGGCGATCAGCGCCGACCTGATGGCGCAACGCGACGGTGCGCGCAGCGACGACTATTTCCATGCGGTACTGCATTACCCGCGGCACCGGGCCATCGTGCATGCCGGCTCGCTGGTGGCCGCCGCCCGTCCGCGCTTTGCCGTCCACGGCAGCCGGGGCAGTTACCTCAAGCAGGGCCGCGACGTGCAGGAAGACCAGTTGCGCGAGGGCATCGCCCCGGGCGCGCCGGGTTGGGGACTGGACCCGGTGCATGGCCAGCATGTCACCGTGGATGCCGCGGGCCACGAACACCCGGCCAGCGTGGACAACGCCCTGGGCGACTATCGGCGCCTGTATGCGGCGTTCCGCGATGCGATGCAGGGTACCGGCGCGCCCACGGTGAGCGCGGCCGAAGCGCTGCAGCTGATGCGGCTGCTGGAGGCCGGCACGGAGAGTGCTCGCAGCGGGCGACGGGTGGATCTGGGTTAGCGTCCCACCGCCCTGCGCGCGTCGGCGCAGGGTGGTGGGTTGGCGGGTTGGCGGGTTGGCGGGTTGGCGGGGAGCCGGCCAGCGGCCGGCACTACCTTGTTTTGATGGCGTGGCCGCCGAACTCGTTGCGCATCGCCGCCAGCAGGCGGTCGCTGAAGGAGTTCTTCTCGCGCGAGCGCAGGCGTTCGAGCAGGGACAAGGTGATCACCGGTGCGGGAACGTCCAGGTCGATCGCTTCGGCCACGGTCCAACGGCCTTCGCCGGAATCTTCCACGTACGGCGCGATCCCGTCCAACTGCGGGTTGCGGCCCAGTGCATCGGCGCTCAGGTCCAGCAACCACGACCGCACCACGCTGCCGTGCTGCCAGGCCTTGGCCACCTGGGCCAGGTCCAGGTTGAAGTCGGTCTTGTGCTGCATCAGCGCGAAGCCTTCGGCGTAGGCCTGCATCATGCCGTACTCGATGCCGTTGTGGACCATCTTGCAGAAGTGGCCGGCGCCACTGGGACCCACGTGCGCCCAGCCGCGGTCTTCGCCCGGCGCCAAGGTGCGGAAGATCGCGCCCACCTGCGCCACGGCCGCCGTCTCGCCCCCGATCATCAGGCTGTAGCCTTCCTGCAGGCCCCACACGCCGCCGCTGGTGCCGCAGTCGATGTAGCTGACCTCTTCGCCCTTGAGCTGTTCGGCGCGGCGCATCGAGTCCTTGTAGTACGAGTTGCCGCCATCGATCACCACATCGCCCTCGGACAGGTGCGGGGCCAGCGCGGCCAGGGTCTGGTCGACCACGCCGGCGGGCACCATCAGCCACACCACGCGCGGCCCCGGCAACTGCGCCAGCGTATCGGCGATCGAGGCACTGACCTCGAAACCGCGCTTGGCCGCGCTGTCCCGCGCGCCCTCACCGGGATCGACGCCGATCACCCGATGGCCGCCGCGATGCAGGCGCTCGGCCATGTTGGCGCCCATCTTTCCCAGGCCGATCATTGCAATGTCCATGTATCTCCTTCCAGCGTGTCAGTAGTGGTGGTGTGGGGGTGCTGCCGAGGGGGAATCGCACTGGCGAAGGCGTGCGTCGATCCAGCGTCGGTACAGCGTGGTATGCAGGTTGTGCAGGCCCAGTTCGAAGGCAAACGGCGTACGCGGGTTGCGGTCGAGCAAGCGTGCGATGTGATACCGCACAGGACGTATACCGCGAGGATGCACGTAAATCACGAACCCCTGGTAGAACGGATCGTCCAGCAGCGCGTCCAGTTCGGCCAGCAGCGGTTTCTGCTCCGGCGGCAGGCCCTTGCGCCACACCGGGTCACGTTCGATCAGCAGCCGCTCGAAGCGGCGCGGTCCCGGCCCGGGCATGCGCTGGGCCAGCGCCCAGATCTGGCGGTTGATCGTGTCGTAGTGGGCAAACCCGCCGTGCGCGCGCAGCGACTCGGCGGCCGCGTCGCTGACGTCGACCACCACGAAGTTCTCGGCCTGGTTGTTGATGTCGTCCAGGTAGCTTTTGTCGAACACGTGCTCGATGAAGCCGGGCGCGCCGACGAAGGCCTGGCGGCCGAGCTGCGCGGTCTTCACCGCCTTGCCATCGGCGAGGAACGCGCCGGCATGGCGGCCGAGCAGGATGCTGTCGGTGTCATGCAGGGTCAGGAAGGTGCCGATCGACAGTTCGCCAGGGCTGAACTCGGTATCGAACGCTGCATCGCCATAGAGCTCGCGCTGGGTGGCCAGCTGCGCCACCTGCCGCCCTACCCCGCATTCGGAGCGCACCCGGCCATCATAGAAGTGCTGCAGCGCGGCGCTGTTTGCGCCGGCCGGCTGGTAGCCACGTCCGAAACTGCGGAAGCGCTGCCAACCCTGCGCCTGCGCACCGCGTGCACCGAAACCGATCCAGCCCAGCTGCAGGGCGGAGAAGCGGTAACCGGGATTGTCCTGCAGCTGCGTGGTGGCCCGGCGCGTGGCCTGGCCCAGCTTGAACGTATAGGCGCACAGCGTGGCCGGGGTGTCGAACAAGCCGGTCATCAACGCGGCGCGTTGGGTGGCTGTCCATGCCTGTGGCACCTGCACCCGCAGGTCGCCCGCCTGCTGCGCCTGCGGCAACGTGGCGCGCGTGCAGACCGGGCCGCCGTGGATGACCGGCGTGGCCACCGGCGCGTCGACGAAGCGCCAGCCCAGTTCCTCCAGCAGCGCCTGCGTGCAGGTCGATCCCGGCGCGGCGGTCACGGTACCCATGGCCGCCGCGCACAGCATGGCCACCAGCATCTGCGGCCACCGGCGCGATCGACGCGTTACGGTTGGTGATGGCACCCTGCCCGCCTGGTCAGTGCGCGGGCACCGGGGTATCGGCCGCCGGCGCGGGGCCTGGCTCGGGCACCGGGGCCGGTGCGGCGGCCGGCGGTGCGGCGGGGGTCGGCTCCACGGGGGCGGGCGGCGGCGTTGCCGGCACTACCGGCAGGTACTGCTGCAGGCGGTCAAAGAAACGGCGGTAGAACTGCGCGTCCTGCACGGTGCTGCTGGCCACCTTCACCAGCGAGTCGTCGTTGCTGCCGAACGGCAGCGACACCGAGCCCAGCGCGCCCACGCCGACACTGGCCGAGGTCGGGCTCTTCTTCAACGCGTAACGGTCCTGCACCGCACTGACGAACACCAGCGCCTGGTCGCCGCGCGGCGCGCAGGAAATACGCAGCACCAGCTGCTCATGCTCGTCATCGCGGGGCTGGAAGTTCTTGTTGCCCTCCACCGCCGCCGTGTCGGACCGCGCGATGGCATAGCCCTGGCTGAGCAGGGTGCGGCGCGCCGCCTCGCAGGCCTGCGCCGGGGCGCCGGGCACGGTGCGCGAATAGGTGTCGCCCGAATCGAAGGATTCGCGGATCAGGGTGCTGTCGGCGGCGCGGCCGCCGCAGGCGGTGAGCGACACGGCCAGCAGGCCCGCCGGGATTGCTTGGGACAGGCGCATGCGCGCTCCTGCAAGGACAGACTGCGCCCAGCATAGCCACCCCGGCGTATGTGCCGGGTCTAAACGGCGAAGGGCCGGCACATTGGCCGGCCCTTCGTTGTTTCCGGTTCATGCCCGGCTACCGCCCTCAATCCGCCCAGCGGCCTACGCCGGTGGACTGCGGCAGCACCTGCGCCGACAGCGGACGGTCGGTTTCCAGCAGGTTCACCGCGTCGGCCAGGATCGCCGCCGACTCACGCAGCAGCGGGTCCGGGCGCTTTTCGGCAGCCTTTTCGCGGGCGGCATCCTTGACGATGTCACGCTCGTTGCCGGTCAGGCCATCGTCGTTGCTGTCGTCGGCCAGCGGGTCCAGATCCAGGCCCAGCTGCTTGCGGATCACCTGGCGATCCACCCGCTGCTTGTCCTGCTTCTCACGCTCGGCGCGGCGCTCGGCCTCGTTGAGCGAGATGTACTTCTTGGCCTTTTCGGCGCGGAACTGCTCGACATCCTCGTTCCACCACTGGAACTCCTTGTCGGCGGCGATGCGCGAGGCATGGCGGGTTTCCAGCTTGGGCAGCAGCGGGCCGAAGTTGCCGTACTGGGTGTGCGGCACGGCGGCGATGCGGGTCCACGGCAGCGCGTTGTCGTAGGTGCTCTCGCCGTACTCGCTGGCGTCCACGCTGGCCGGGAAGGCCAGGTCGGGCACCACGCCCTTGTGCTGGGTGCTGCTGCCGCTGACGCGGAAGAACTGGGCGATGGTCAGCTTGACCTGCCCGTAGCGCTGGGCTTCCCCGGTGGGCCAACGGTCCAGGTCCACGATGTTCTGCACGGTGCCCTTGCCGAAGGTGGTCTCACCGATCACCAGGCCACGACCGTAGTCCTGGATGGCACCGGCGAAGATCTCCGACGCCGAGGCCGAGCCGCGGTTGATCAGCACCGCCAGCGGGCCGTCCCACGCCACCGCTTCGCTGCGGTCGCTGTTGACGGTCACGCGGCCGCCAGACTCGCGCACCTGCACCACCGGGCCCTGCTCGATGAACAGGCCGGTCAGTTCGATCGCCTCGTCCAGCGAACCACCGCCGTTGTTGCGCAGGTCCAGCACCACGCCGTCGAGCTTGTCGGTCTTGAAGCCGGCCAGCAGCTTGGCCACGTCACGCGTCGCCGACGCATAGTCGGTGGCGTTGCGGCGGCGGCCTTCGAAGTCCTGGTAGAAGGTGGGCAGCTTGATCACGCCGACCTTGCGCGCCGGTTCCCCGTCCTTGGCCGGAATGGTCAGCGTTTCGCCCTTGGCAGCCTGCTCGGCCAGGCGCACCTTCTGCCGGGTCAGCACCAGCGTGTGGTGCTTGCCGTCCACGCCTTCCTCGGCCGGGATGAATTCGAGCCGCACCTGGGTGTCGGCCTTGCCGCGGATCTTGGCCACCACGTCATCGATGCGCCAGCCGATCACGTCTTCGATCGGCCCGGACTTGCCCTGGCCGACGCCGACGATACGGTCGCCCGCCTTGAGCGTGCCATTGACCGCCACCGGACCGCCGGCGATGACCTCGCGGATCACCACCATGTCGTCCTGGCGCTGCAGCTGTGCGCCGATGCCTTCCAGCGACAGCGACATGGCCTGGTTGAAGTTCTCGGCGGTGCGCGGGGTGAAGTAGTCGGTGTGCGGATCCACCGCGCTGGTGTAGGAGTTGAGGAAGAACTGGAACACGTCCTCGCCCTTCAGCTCATTGACCGACTTTTCCAGCGTCGCGTAGCGCTTGTCCAGCGTCTTGCGGATCTCGGCCGGCTGCTTGCCGGCCAGCTTCAGGCGCAGCCAATCGTTCTTGACCGACTTGCGCCAAAGGTCATCGAGTTCGGCATTGCTGGCCGCCCACGGCACGTCCTTGCGGTCGTACTCGAACTTCTCGTCGCTGCTGAAATCGAAGTCCTGCTTGAGCAGCTTGCGGGCATACCCGACCCGCTCGCCCACGCGCTGCTTGTAGACCGCGAACACCTGGAACGCCGGCTCCAGCTCGCCGCCACGGATGGCGGTGGCGATGTTCGCCTCGAACGGTGCGAACTTGGTGATGTCGGCCTGGGTAAAGAACTGCTTGCTGCCGTCCAGCGCCTCCAGGTACCGCTTGAACACGTCCTTGGAGGTGGCCGCGTCAAGCGCGCGCGGACGGTAGGCATAGCGGCTGTCCGAGAGCAGCCCGTACACCAGCTTGGAGGTTGTCACCTGGTCGGCCGTGGCCGCCGACGGCAGCGCCGGCGAATCGGCATAGGCGGCCAGTGCCAGCGGCGCGGTGAGCGCCAGGGCCATCAGGAATGCGGGGGCTTTGAATTTCATCAACTTGCTCATGGCACCTTGCCAAGGGGGAGACTGCGTGCGGATCAGACCACACGACAGTGCCGAAAGTTGCGGGCTTTGTCATCCACCGCCGCGCAACACGTATTTCCAGCCTAAACCGGGGTCTGTAGCAAATTGTGAATGTGGGAGCAGCGCCACCGCGCCGGGTAGCCACCGACCGTTGGTCGGTGGAAACGGGCGGAACGTGGGGGTTGAACGTGAGGTGGCGCACACCGGGCGGGCGAGCCCGTACCGACCAACGGTCGGTACCTACCGCGGTAGGCAACCGCCAGCGCAGGAAATTGTCGGGGAGGGGGCAGGACGCCCTCTCCGGGACCGTTGGCGCCATGGATGGCGCCAGACGAGCACCATGGAGGGGATCTGGCGTGTCCTGGAGAAGGCGGCCTGCCCCCTCCGGGCACGTGGAGAACTGAAGCGCTGCTGTGTGCTGTTTTGCTGGATGCCGGGCAGAGCCCGGCACTACGTGTAAAGCGATGCCGGGCAGAGCCCGGCACTACGTGCAAAGCGTTTGCCGGGCAGCGGCAGGCGGGATCAGGCTACGCCTGCGCCTTTTGCCTGTACGTCGGCGTGGTACGACGAGCGCACCATCGGGCCCGAGGCCACGTGGCTGAAGCCCAGCTCGTAGCCGTAGACCTCCAGCGCCTTGTAGTCGTCCGGCGTCCAATAGCGCAACACCGGATGGTGATGCGGCGTCGGCTGCAGGTACTGACCGATCGTGATCATGTCCACGTCGTGCGCGCGCAGGTCGCGCATCGTCGCCCGCACCTGGTCCAGATCCTCGCCCAGGCCCAGCATGATGCCGGACTTGGTCGCAATCGACGGATGCTGCGCCTTGAAGTTCTTCAGCAGCGTCAGCGACCACTGGTAGTCCGCACCCGGCCGCACATTGCGGTACAGGTCCGGCACCGTCTCGATGTTGTGGTTGAACACGTCCGGCGGGTTGGTCGCCAGGATGTCCAGCGCGCGCTCCATGCGGCCCTTGCCACGGAAGTCCGGGGTCAGCACCTCGATGCGCGTGTTCGGCGACTTCTCGCGGATGGCCCCGATGCAGTCGGCGAAGTGCTGGGCACCGCCATCGCGCAGGTCATCACGATCCACGCTGGTCACCACCACGTACTTCAGGCCCATGTCGGCCACCGTCTGGGACAGGCTGGCCGGCTCGTTGGCATCCGGCGGCTTCGGCCGCCCATGTGCCACGTCGCAGAACGAACAGCGCCGCGTGCACACCTCGCCCAGGATCATGAACGTCGCCGTGCCATGGCTGAAGCACTCGTGGATGTTCGGGCAGCTGGCTTCCTCGCAGACCGTCACCAGACGGTTCTCGCGCAGCTTGGCCTTCAGCGTCTGCACCGCGTTGCCCGACGGAATCCGCACCCGGATCCACGACGGCTTGCGCAGCACCGGCGCATCGGCGAACTGCACCGGCGAGCGGCCGATCTTGTCCCCGCCCAGCTGTTTGACGCCCGTCTGCAGCGGCGCAACGGACGGCGTGTCGCCCTGCACGATCTGCAGGGGAATGAGGCGAGCGGTGGTTTCAGTCATGGCCTTGGTCGGCGGCGTTACGCCGCCTCTGTCAGATCGGGCAAATCAGTGGTCGGCTGGAGGTCCAGGCCGAACTGGCGGGCCAGATGGCCCAGCAGCACCGGCGTCACGGCCGCCATGCCGGACGGTCCCCCCAAGTCTACCACCGAGGTCACCTGCAGCCCTTCGTAGCCACAGGGGTTGATGCGGTGGAACGGCTCCAGGTCCATGGCCACGTTGAAGGCCAACCCGTGGAAGGTGCAGCCGCGGCGGACCCGGATGCCCAGCGCGGCGACCTTCGCGCCGCCCACGTAGACCCCGGGCGCCCCGTCCAGCCGTTCAGCGCCGATATTCCATTCGTCCAGCGTGTCGATGATCGCCTGCTCGATCCGGCACACGTAATCGCGCACCCCGATCCCCAGCCGGCGCAGCTGCAGCAGCGGGTAGACCACGATCTGGCCGGGCCCGTGGTAGGTCACCTGGCCGCCGCGGTCCACGTGCAGCACCGGAATGTCGCCCGGCGCCAGCACGTGCTCGTCCTTGCCGGCCTGGCCCAGGGTGAACACCGGGTCGTGCTCGACCACCCACAGCTCATCGGCCGTGGTGTCGTCGCGGTTGTCGGTGAACCGCTGCATGGCATGCCAGACCGGGGCATAAGGCTGCCGGCCAAGCTGGCGCACGCGCGCCGGCTGCGGCGGGCGCGCGCCCGGGCTGGGAACGCTGTCGCAGGCGGCTACAGCGTCCACTTCACTTCCGGGTGGTCACGCAGCGCGGCGTGGGCGGCGTCGTACTGCTCGCGGTTGTCGGCCTTGAACACCAGCCGCACCGACACATACTTGCCGTTGGACGAGTGTTTCCAGCTGACCCGCTCGGTCAGTACTTCAACGCCGGCCTGCTCAAGCAGGCGCGGCAATTCGCGTTCAAGCTCCTGGCCGGCCGCGCCCATGGCGCTGAGTTCGAACTGGCCGGGGAACTGGAAGCCGTGGTCGGGGTTGTCAGACTTGATCTCCATGACCGCGATTATGGGGACGCCAGCGGCCGAACCCAAGCGCTGCATGATCGTGCCCATAGCTGCACCCAACGCTACGTGAAAATCGGCCTTCACCAGCAAAACGCTCCAGTGCGTGCGCGGGTATGGTCAGTACATCACGCGTTCACTACGCTGCATGCGCTTAAAAACAAAACAAATCCTGAGCGGGAATTCCATGTCGTTGAAGCCCTATGCGTTGTCGGCCGCACTTGCCGGCGCCCTGGCGTTCGTCGCCCCCGCGGTGCAGGCCGCCAACCAGTGCGGCCCCGACGCGATGCGCGAGCACCCTCCGCAGGTCAACTTCCGCGTCGACAACGACCTGTTCGGCGGGGCCGACCAGGACCAGGGCTACACCAACGGCGCCCAGCTCACCCTGGTCTCGCCCAACCTGGTGGACTACACCGACGACCCCTGCCTGCCGCGCCTGGCGCGCTGGGTCAACCGGCACCTGGAAAAGCTGCACCCGGGCGAGTTCGAGCAGCAGAACATGATCTTCAGCCTGGCCCAGGGCATTTTCACCCCCACCGATTTCACCCGGAAGGACCTGATCGAGGACGACCGGCCCTACGCCGGCGTGCTGATCGGCAGCTTCGGCTACAACGCCCGCCGGGGCGACCGCCTGCAGACCACCCAGCTGGCCGTGGGCGTGGTCGGCCCGTGGGCACAGGGCGAGCAGGTGCAGAACGCAGTGCACGAACTGCTGGGCGACGAGAAGTTCCAAGGCTGGGACAACCAGCTGCACAACGAACCGGTGTTCATGCTCACCCACGAGCGCATGCGCCGCTGGCCGGCCGACGCCACCGACAACGCGACCGGCTGGGGCTGGGATGCGATCAGCCATTACGGCGGCGCGGTGGGCAACCTGGCCACCCACGTCAACGCGGGGGGGGAAGTGCGCTTCGGCTGGAAGCTGCCCGACGACTTCGGCAGCACCCCGCTGCGCCCGGCCGGCGAGAACACCGCCCCCACCCGCGGCGGCAAGCCGGCGGGCTGGTCCTGGCATCTGTTCGCCACCACCGACGCGGCCTGGGTGATCCGCGACATCACCTTGGACGGCAACACCTTCCGCAACAGCCACAGCGTGGACAAGCGCCACGTGGTGGGCCAGGCCGGCTACGGCGTGGCGGTGATGCGCGGCCGCTGGAAGTTCGCCGTGGCCCGCTACCACAGCACCCGCGAGTTCGACGGCCAGCGCCAGTCGCCGGTATTCGGCAGCTTCACCATCAGCCGCTCGCTGTAGCGAGCGACTGATGGTGAAGCGGGTAGCTGCCGACCGTTGGTCGGCACACCGAAAAGAAAAAGACCGGCACCCGCCGGTCTTTTTTTGCCTCCCCCGCAGAACACCGGTAGTGCCGGCCGCTGGCCGGCGCCCCATGACCCCATCCGGGTGTGCGAGGAGCCGGCCAGCGGCCGGCACTACCCGGAATTGCACCGTTTCATCCGGAATCGCACCGTTTCATCCGGAATCGCACCGTTTCGTCCGGAATTGCACCGTTCGTCCCGGAATTGCACCGTTCGTCCCGGAATTGCACCGTTCGTCCCGGAATCGCACCGTTTCGCCCGGGATTCGCAGCGGTTCACGCGGATTCGCACCGGTTCGCCCCGGTACACGCACCGGTTCACCCGGGATTCGCAGCGGTTCACGCAGATTCGCACCGGTTCACCCGGTACACGCACCGCTTCCCGCGGTAGGTGCCGACCGTTGGTCGGCACACCATCAATCGGCTCATCGCCGACCCAAAAAAAAGACCGGCATGCGCCGGTCTTTTTTCACTACGGTCGGGCAGGAATCACTCCGATTCCCACCACATCCAGAAGCTGTCCCACAGGCGCTTGAAGAAGCCGGCTTCTTCCACGGCGGCCACGGCCACCAGCGGCGCTTCGGCCACCACCTTGCCGTCCAGCGTCACCTTCAGCGAGCCGATCTGCTGGCCGGCCGTGAACGGCGCTTCCAGGGTCTTGGGCACGTCGATGGTCGGCTTGAGGTCGTTGTAACGGCCACGCGGCACGCTCACCAGCAGCGGCTGGGCCACGCCCAGCTGCACGGTGTCGGTCTTGCCCTTCCACACCTTGTGCTCGGCCACGGCCTTGCCCGGCTCGTACATGCGGTGGGTTTCGAAGAAGCGGAAGCCCCAGTTGAGCAGCGCCAGGCTGTCATCGGCACGCTGCTTTTCCGAGCTGCCGCCCAGCACCACCGCGATCAGGCGCTGGTCGCCGCGCTGCGCCGAGCTCATCAGGCAGTAACCGGCTTCGGAGGTGTGGCCGGTCTTGATGCCGTCCACGCTGCCGTCGCGCCACAACAGCAGGTTGCGGTTGGGCTGCTTGATGGTGCCCACGGTGAATTCCTTCACCTTGTTGTAGGCGTAGGTCTCCGGGTAGTCACGCACCATCGCCCGGCCCAGCAGCGCCAGGTCGAAGGCGGTGCTGTGATGGCCCGGCGCGGTCAGGCCGTGCGCGTTGACGAAGTGCGAGTTCTTCATGCCGATCTTGGCGGCGTAGCTGTTCATCAGCGAGGCGAAGGCCTCTTCGCTGCCGGCCACGTGCTCGGCCAGGGCAATCGCGGCATCGTTGCCGGACTGGATCGCCATGCCCTTTTCCATGTCTTCCAGGCGCGCGGTCTGGTTGACCGGGAAGCCGCTGTAGCTGCCGTCGGTACCGGCGCCACCTTCGCGCCAGGCGCGCTCGCTCATCATCACCTGGTCGTCGGGACGGACCTTGCCGTTCTTGACCTCGGCGGCGACCACATAGGAGGTCATCACCTTGGTGATGCTGGCCGGGGCCAGCTGTTCATGTTCGTTCTCGCCGGCCAGCACCTGGCCGGTGGCGTAGTCCATCAGCACCCAGGCCTTGGACACGCTGGGCTTGGGCGCCGGCGGGGTGGCAACGGTGATCGGGGCGGCGGCAGGAGCAGGCGTCGGCTGCGGGGCCGGCTGCGGGGTCTGGGCAGAGACCACGCCCACCAACAGGGTCGTGGCCATGGCAGCAGCGGCAAAGCGGAATTTCATCGGACAGCAAGCTCCTGGAGGGCGCCAAGGTGGAAAGAGGGGTGGGCCATTGTAGGCCCATGCAACGGTGCGGCGTGTGGCGGCCGGCGGGGCCGCCGTGCCGGTCAATCCTTCACGATCTGCGGCGATCCAAAGCCCAGACCCACGATGCGGCCGGCAAGTTCCGACGCACTGGCGTGGTCGGCGGCCGGAACCCGCAGGCGCCACAGGGTGCGGCCCCCGCTGACGATGTCGCTGATGCTGGCCCCGACGATGCCGGCCGAGGACAACTGCCCCAGCGCGCGGGTGGCGTTGTCGCGGCTGGCGAAGCTGGCCACCTGCAGGAACACGTTGCCCACCTGCTGCTGCAGGGTGCTGCCCGGGACAGGCGTGGCGGCCGCTGCCGGGCGCGGTGCCGGGCGGGCGGCGGCGGCAACGGCCACCGGGGCGGCGGGCAGCGCGCTCACCGTGACCGGGGCATTGTCGATCTGTGCGGCCTGGGTAGCGGCCGGACGGCCCGCGCTGGGTGACGCCGTCGACGGCGACGGCAGCCGGCCCACCAGCGTGTCCATGTCGCTGGGCGTGCGCGCCGGCGCGGCGCTGGCCACGCTGACGGCGGCCGCGGCACGGCGCTCGCGGCGCGAGGGCTTGTCGACCAGCAGGTTGTCGTCGCCCGGGCTCAGCGCACGCACTTCCACGTTGCCGGTGCCGCGCTGGGTAATGCCCAGGCGCACGGCGGCGGCGTAGCTCAGGTCGACCACGCGGCCATCATGGAACGGCCCGCGGTCGTTGACCCGCACGATCACCGATTCGCCGTTGTCCAGGTTGGTCACCCGGGCAAAGCTGGGCAGCGGCAGGGTCTTGTGCGCGGCGGTGAAGGCGTACATGTCGTACACCTCGCGGTTGGAGGTCAGCCGGCCGTGGAACTTGGCGCCGTAGTACGAGGCGGTGCCCTTCTCGGCATAGCCGCTGGTCTTGTCCAGCACCTGGTACTGCTTGCCCAGCACGACGTACGGCGACTTGTTGCCCACCGGCGAGCGCGGCAGGGCGACCACGTCCGGCTCGGGAATGCAGGCCACGTTCGGAATGTAGGTGGGCGTGCTGTCGTTGACGCCCGGCTTGTACAGCCCGCCGGCGCGATAGTCGCCGCGGGTGCTGGGATCTTCGGTGGCCGCCTTGTACGGCGAGCCATCCGGGCAATGGGCCGGGCGTCCGCCCTTGCCCTTGCCCTGCACCAGGGTGCCACCGGGCTTGGCGCTGCCGGCGGTGGCCGGCTTCTTGGGCGCGCTGCTGCAGGCGGCAAGCGCCAGGATCAGCAGACTTGGGACCAGCCATCTGCAGCGTGCGCGTGCGTTCATGCCGGGGGCAGCTCCTGTCCGGCGATGGCCTGGGACAACTGGAACACGGCCATCGCGTACATTTTGGAGAGGTTGTAACGGGTGATCGCGTAGTAGTTCTGGAAGCCCAGCCAGTACTGCTTGCCGGTGCTGCCTTCCAGCGTGATCGGGGTGGCGGTCAGCCCGGCCGGTACGGTGACGCTGGGCTGGTAACCGCGCTGGGCCAACGCGGACAGGGTCCAAGTGGGCGCCCATTCGGTGGGGTTGAACTCCTCGCGCCCCGCGGCCAGCGTGGCCGGTACCGCAACCGGGCCGCCGCGCACCCAGCCGCCCTTCTTGACGAAGTAATTGGCGATCGAGGAGAACACGTCGTCGTAGCTGTTGAACAGGTCACGGCGACCATCGCCGTTGCCGTCCACCGCGAAGTCCTGGTAGCTGGACGGCATGAACTGGCCCATGCCCATCGCACCGGCGTAGCTGCCCTTGATCGCGGTGATGTCCAGCTTTTCGTCGCGGGTCAGCGCGAACAGGCGCGCCAGCTCATCGCGGAAATACAGTTCGCGGCGCACTTCGCGTTCCAGCTTGGCCGGGTCGCCGCTGCGCGGGTACTTGAAGGCCAGCGTATACAGCGCGTCGAGCACCCGATAATTGCCGGTATTGCGGCCATAGCTGGTTTCAACGCCGATGATGGCCACGATCACTTCGGCCGGCACGCCCGTGCGCTGCTGCACGCGGGTGAGTTCGTCGCGGTGTTCGGCCAGGAATTTCCGGCCCCCGTCGATCCGGGCCTGGCTGATGAACATCGGCCGGTACTCGTTCCAAGGTTTGACCCGTTCGGCCGGGCGCGACATCGCGGCGATGATCGGGTCGCGGATCTGCGCCTGGGCCAGCGTCGCCTCGATCTGCGCGGCCGGAATGCCGTAGCGCTGGGCGGTATCACGCACGAAGTTGGCGCGGGCCACCTCGAACGGCACCGGGGTCAGGTCGACCGGCGCGGCGGTGGCCGCAGCGGCCTCCGGCGCGGCTTCGGCCGGGCCTTTCTGCCCGGGCACCGGCTTGTTCGGTGCACCCGATGCCTGCGGTGACGGTGACGGAGAGGGCGGTTGGGTCGCGCAGGCGACCAAACCGAGCGTGAGCATGCAGGCCAGAGTGCGTCGAATCATCGCGGCAGGTTAGCAGGTCAAGGATGAATTAAAACCCCTAACACCATGAATCACAACGAATTGCGGCAGTCAGTGCCGAGTCGTTAAGGCGATGTGTATTTCGATGGGGATCACATCCCCATTCAGATAAAGCGCCGCGTACTGATCAGCGGCAACTGGGCTACGGGTTCAAAACGCGCGGGCCCCATGGCCACTGAGGTCGTGCCGGCTGCGCCCCCATCCCCATGGACGCAACCGGCCAAACCGACCAGGTCGGTACCAGCGCGGCGCGCAACTCCCCAGCGCGCGCCTCGCTCCTTGTACCCGTAAGGTCAACTACTCCCCGTCGAGCTCCCCAGATGCAGCGCTTGGCTCACTGCACCCTGCTGACGGGCCGCCATTGTGCAGGCCGTTTACGACAAGTCCATTGATCAGGATCAAGTGACGTCATATGTGTGCGCCACATCTCACTTTTGCGCCACTTTCTTGACGAAACCTGCACCAAACACGACAGCAGATGACGCGAATTCCGCAATTTTGCGAAACAGGTGCGCTGCTGGGGGCGTCGGGGGTCGAGCATCTGGAGGAGCCGGCCAGCGGCCGGCACTACCGGTTACGCGGCGGTCGGAAGCGGACGGTGGCGCTGGCGGCCGTGGACGGGCTGCCTGCCCTGCACCGCCATCACCAGCCCGAACCCCGCCAGCAACGACACCGCCGACGTGCCGCCATAACTGATCAGCGGCATCGGCACCCCCACCACCGGCAGCAGCCCGGAGATCATTCCGCCGTTGACCAGCACATAGACAAAGAACACCAGCCCGGTCGTACCGGCCAGTAATCGCGAGTAGCCGCAGCGGGTGCCCGCCGCGATCCACAGACAGCGCGCGATGACGAACAGGAACAGCCCGAGCACCGCCACTACTCCGACCCAGCCGAACTCCTCGGCCAGCACCGAGAACGCAAAGTCGGTGGTGTACTCCGGCAGGAAATCCAGCGCGGCCTGGGTGCCCTGCCCCCAGCCTTTCCCGTGCATCCCACCGGACCCGATGGCGATGCGCGACTGGATGATGTTCCAGCCGGTACCCAGCGGATCATTCTCCGGATACAGGAAGGTCAGCACGCGGTCCTTCTGGTACTGCCGCAGCAGCCCGAACCACGCCAGCGGTGCCGCCACCGACACCCCGCCCAGCGCCAGCGCCACCCAGCCCCAGTGCAGGCCGGCCAACAGCAGCGCGAACATCCCGCTGGCCGTCACCAGCGTGGCCGTGCCCAGGTTCGGCTGCAGCAGGATCAACACCGCCGGTACCCCGATCAACAACGCAGCCACCAGCACCACCTTCGGCCGCGGCGGCAGCGCCTGCCGGTGCAGGTACCAGGCCATCATCATGGGCAGGCTGAGCTTGAGCAGCTCCGACGGCTGCAGGTAGAACACCCCGAGGTTCAACCAGCGCTGCCCGTATTTTCCCGTGCCCACCACATACACCGCTAACAACGGCAGCAGCGACACCGCATAGATCCAGGGCGACCACGCCCGCAACTGCAGCACCGGCAGCCGCGACAACCCCCACATCGCCGCCAGCCCCGCCGCATAGCGCATCGCCTGCGCCTGCACGGGCCCTTCCACGCTGTGCAACACCGCCAGGCTGGCCAGCATCAGCAGGCACAACGCGACCAACAGCGGAAGGTCCAGCGAATGCAGGAAGAAATGAAACGCGGCGCGTACGCGCTGCAGGTGTTCGACCATGCGGGCGACTCCTGGAAATGCGCGACGCACAGCAGACGGCGACACGGCAACAAAAAGCGGACCCGAGCGGTCCGGCGCAAGCGGACGACCGTAGCATGTGGCTCGGTGGGCAAGCTGAGTCAGGCCCAACCCGCGGCCGGGCACCGTGGGTCATGTTGTCGTTTTAATACAGAGGAGCAGCCGGGCAGCGCCCGGCGCTACGCGTCAGCCGTAGCCGCCGTGCACCGGCTGGTGGCTGCGTGCCGCCATCACCAGCCCGAACCCGGCCAGCAGCGACACCGCCGACGTGCCGCCGTAGCTGATCAACGGCATCGGCACGCCCACCACGGGCAGCAGCCCGGAAATCATGCCGCCGTTCACCAGCACATACACAAAGAACGCCAACCCCGTTGCGCCGGCCAGCAACCGCGAATACGAATCCCGCGACTGCGACGCGATCCACAGGCAGCGCCCGATCACCACCAGATACAGCGCCAGCACCGTGGCCACGCCGATCCAGCCAAATTCCTCACTCAGCACCGAGAACGCAAAGTCCGTCGTCTGCTCGGGAATGAAGTTCAGGTGCGACTGCGAGCCCTGCCCCCAGCCCTTCCCGTCGAACCCGCCCGACCCGATCGCGATCTTCGACTGGATGATGTTCCAGCCCGCGCCCAGCGCGTCCATCTCCGGGTCCAGGAACATCATGATCCGGTCCTTCTGGTAGGGACGCAGCAGCCAGATCCACGCCACCGGCGCGGCCGCCGCCACACCGCCCACGGCCACCCCCACCCACCACCACGGCAGGCCGGCCAGCAGCAGCACGAACGCACCGCTCGCCGCGATAAGCACCCCGGTCCCGAAGTCCGGCTGCAGCATCACCAGCCCGGTCGGCACCCCGATGATCACCGCACTCACCATCACCGTCGAAAAACGCGGCGGCAACGGCATTTTGTGCAGGTACCAGGCCACCATCATCGGCAGACTCACCTTCAACAGCTCCGCCGGCTGCAGGTAGAACAGCTTCAGATCCAGCCACTGCCGCCCGTACTTGCCCGTGCCCAGCACGAACACCGCCAGCAGCGGAATCATCGAGATCGCATAGATCAACGGTGTCGCCGACCGGATGCGCAGGATCGACATCCGCGAAATGGCCCACATCGCGCCCAGGCCCACCGCGAAGCGCGCGCCCTGCGCGAACACCAGCCCGTCGCCGCCAGCGCTCTTCAGCACCGCCAGCCCGATCAGCATCAGCATGCCCAGGGCCAGGCACAGCACCCAGTCCAGCGAACTGCTGAAGCGCACGACCATGTCGGTCGCCCAACGCAGGAACACCTTCATCGTGAGCGCTCCGGCGCAGTGGGCGGTGCGGTGGCGGCGGGCACCGGGGCGCCTGGCACCGGCGATGGCACCGGGGCCGGTGCAACCGGCAGGCCCACCTGGATCGGCAGCGATTCAAGCACCGCCGCGGCCGCATCACCGGCTGCGCGCGCGTTGTTGTCGCTGCTCTCGAATCCGGTGATTCCGATCGCCGTGGTGCCGCGCTCGCTGTCCAGCGGCTCCAGCCCGTCGGGCATCTTGCCCAGCAGCCACGCATCGAACAGCTTGCGCGCGATCGGCGCCGCCGCCGAGCCACCGTAACCGCCGCCCTCGACCGCGATCGCCACGGCGATCACCGGGTTCTCGGCCGGCGCGAAGCCCACGAACAACGAACGGTGGCGCAGGTGCATCGGCAGGCTCTTGGGATTCACCGCGGCCGTACCGCGGCGGCTGATCACCTGCGCCGTACCGGTCTTGCCGGCAATGGTGTACGGCGCGCCGGCCGCGGCGCGCGCGCCACTGCCGCCCGGGCGCATCGTGCCCATCATGCCTTCGCGCACCGCCTGCAGGTTGCCCGGGCTGGGGCTGACCGGCTTGGTGTCGCCGGCCGGCACCGCAGTCCAGTCGGCGTCGAACCCGGCGCGCTGCTGCATCACCAGGTGCGGGGTGCGCAGCTGGCCGTTGCCGATGCCACTTACGCCGTGCACCAGCTGCAGCGGCGTTACTTTCCAGTCGCCCTGGCCGATGCTCACGTTGACCGTGTCGCCGGGGTACCAGCGTTCCTTGCGCGTTTTGTACTTGTGCTGCGGCGACGGCAGGATGCCGCCGATCTCGCCGGTGAGATCGATGCCGGTGGGCGCGCCGAACCCGTAGTAGCCCATGTACTGGTCGAAGCGCTCGATGCCCATGTCCAGCGCCAGCTTGTAGTAGTACGTGTTCACTGACTGGGTGATCGACTTGCGCAGGTCGGTCCAGCCGTGGCCGCCGCGGTTGGCATCGCCCCAGCCGCGCGAGGTGCCCGGCAGGTAGAACATGCCGGTGGAGAGGATCTTGTCTTCCGGCTTGCGCGTGCCGCTGTCCAGACCAGCCAGGCCGATCAGCGGCTTGATCGTCGAACCGGGGGCCACGCCGCCCAGCACCAGCCGGTTGAACTGCGGCCGCGAGGGGTTGCTGTTGAGCGCCTGGAAATCGGCATGCGAGATGCCGTTGACGAACAGGTTCGGGTCATACGAGGGCAGGCTGACCATCGCCAGCACCTCGCCGGTGCGCGGGTCCATCGCCACGGCCGCGCCTTCGAACTCGCCGAACGCGGCCACCATCGCCCGTTGCAGGTCCGCGTCGATGGACAGCCGCAGGTCGCTGCCGGACTGCGCGGCCACCCGGCCGATGGTGCGGATGGCGCGGCCCTGCACGTTGGTCTCGACCTGCTCGTAGCCCACCTTCCCGCGCAGCTGCGACTCGTAGTAACGCTCCAGCCCGGACTTGCCGATATGGGTCAGCGCGGCATTGCCTTCGCCGAGGATCTCCAGGTCCTTGTCGTCCACCCGGCCCACGTAGCCGATGATGTGGGCGAACAGGTCGCCGTACGGGTAACGCCGGGTCAGGTAGGGCTCCAGCTCCACGCCGGGGTAGCGCCAGCGGTCCACCGCAAAGCGCGCCATTTCCTCATCGGTGACCCGCAGCTTGAGCGTGACCGGCAGGAACTTGCGGCGCGCCTTGCGCGACTTGTTGAAGGTTTCGATGTCCTCGGGGCTCAGCTCGAGGATCTTGGCCAGCCCGGCCAGGGTGGCGTCCATGTCCTTGACCTTGTCCGGGGTGATGTCCAGCCGGAACGCAGGCACGTTCTCGGCGAGCAGGCGCCCGTTGCGGTCGTAGATCATGCCGCGCCCGGGCACTACCGGCCGTGGCTTGATCCGGTTGGCTTCCGAGCGGGTGGCGTAGATGTCGTGGTCCAGCACCTGCAGCTTGAAGTACCAGCCGCCCAGCCCGAGCAGGCAGACCAGCACGCCCAGGAAGCCCAGCGCGGCGCGACGCCGGAACTGTTCGCCCTCGGCGTGGGGGTTCTTGGCCTGGCGGCGCACGTACACGTCAGCGCCCGCGACGCCCGAAGCGGACCGCGTCGAGCAGGATGAACAGCAGCGGCCACAGGCCCATGCCCAGCAGCGGGGCCCACCAGTACGACCACGGCAGGGTCGGCTCGCCCACCACGATGTGCACCACCGAACTGACGATGCGGTCGTTGAACAGCAAACCGCCAATAGCCAGCATCTGCTGGGACATCGGGAAGAAGCGGATGCGCGCGCGGAAGCGCTGCAGGATGAAGGTGAGCATGACCAGGCGCAGCGCCTGTTCGCCCAGCACCCCGCCGTACAGCAGGTCGGCGACCACGCCGCTGGCAAACGCGATGCCCAGCCCGACCCGGTCCGGCGCCTCGATCACCCAGTAGGCCAGCACCAGGGCCAGCCAGTACGGCCGCAGCGGCTGCAGCAGTGCCGGCAGCGGCAGCAGGCCCAGCAGCAGCGCCAGCACCACGCTGACCGGCAGCACCCACGGTTTGTCGCGCAGGCGGCTCATTCGCGATTCTCCACGGGCGGGGCTTGCCGGCCAGCGGCCGGCACTACCGGCTGGGGTTGCCGGGCAGAGCCCGGCGCTACGGCAGAGGGCTGGGGTTGCCGGGCAGAGCCCGGCGCTACGGCAGAGGGTTGGGGTTGCCGGGCAGAGCCCGGCGCTACGGGTTGGGCCGGCGAGGGTTGCCGGCCAGCGGCCGGCACTACCGGGGTGGTGGTTGGCTGCGGGGGCTGGGCCGTCGTACCAGCTGCCTCCTGCAACGGTACCGCCGACGGTCCGCCGGCTTCGCCGGAGAGGCGCAGGTTGGGCGGAATCCGAATCGCCGCGCCGGGGCGCAGGAGCAGGACGTCGCGGCCACGGTCGAGCTGGGCGGCCGGTTTCAGTTCGCCCACCAGGAAAGCGTGGGTGTCATCAGGGCGCAGCGCGGTGATCTTGCCCACCGGGAACCCGGCCGGGAAACGCCCGCCCAGGCCGGAGGTGACGATCTCATCGCCCACTTCCACGCCTGCGCTGAGCGGAATGTCGCGCAGTTCCAGGGTGTCGCCCCGGCCGTACACGATCAGGCGCACGCCGTTGCGGGCCACGGTTACCGGCACGGCGTGGTCCGGGTCGGTGAGCAGCAGCACCGTGGCATTGCTGCCGGTGGTGGCGATCACCTGGCCCATCAGGCCACCCGAATCGATCACGGCCTGGCCCAGGTGCACGCCGTCGCGGCTGCCGGCGGCCAGCACCAGGCGCTGCCGGACCGGGTCCAGGTCGATGTCCAGAATCGGCGCCAGCTGCACGTCCAACCCGCTGCGCTCGGCCACGTTGAGCAGCTCGCGCAGCTGCGCGTTGTCCAGCGCGGCGGTCTGCAGGCGGGTCAGGCGGGCGTTGGCGATCAGCAGCTTGTTGCGCAGCGCGCGGTTCTCTTCCACCAGCTGGCCATGGCTGGCGGCATTGTCCTTGACCTGGGTGCCCAGCTTGCCGGGCAACCCGGCCAGCGCCCATACCGGCTGCACCAGCACGTTGGTCTGCGCGCGCAGGCGCGCCAGCCAGCCGGCCTGGTCATCGAGCACGATCAGGGTGATGGCCAGGGCCAGGTAAGCGAGCAGCCGCAGTGGACTGGCGGCATCGCCCTGGCGGGAGGCTACGGGGGGACCGGCGTAGGGCGGCACGACTGGCTTCGACTGGAGGAAAACGAAAGAAGGATGCGACAACGCCCCGGCGTTGCGATACCCGGCGTGGCAGTCACGCAGTGGGCATCACGCCGCAGGGGCGCGTGCAGGGAGCACAGCCGGTTCGGCTTACTCCGGCGCAAAGAACTCGTTGCCGTGCATGTCCACCAGCTCCAGCGCACGACCACCGCCGCGAGCCACGCAGGTCAGCGGGTCATCGGCCACCTGCACGTGCAGGCCGGTTTCTTCGGAGATCAGGCGGTCCAGGTCGCGCAGCAGTGCGCCACCGCCGGTGAGCACGATGCCGCGCTCGGCGACGTCGGCACACAGTTCCGGCGGGGTCTGTTCCAGCGCCAGCTTGACCGCGCTGACGATGCCCGACAGCGGCTCGTGCAGGGCTTCCAGCACTTCGTTGGAGTTGATCTTGATCATCTTCGGCACGCCCTCGGCGAGGTTGCGGCCGGAGATTTCCATCTCGATCACTTCCGCCTGCGGGTAGGCGCAGCCCAGCTCCACCTTGATGCGCTCGGCGGTGGCTTCACCGATCAGCATGCCGTGGTTGCGGCGCACGTAGTTGGTGATCGACTCGTCGAAGCGGTCGCCGCCGATGCGCACCGAGGCCGAATAGACGATGCCGTTCAGCGAGATCACGGCCACTTCGGTGGTGCCGCCGCCGATGTCGATGACCATCGAGCCACGGGCTTCGGTCACCGGCATGCCGGCGCCGATCGCCGCGGCCATCGGTTCTTCGATCAGGAACACGTCACGCGCACCGGCCTCCTCGGCCGATTCCTTGATGGCGCGGCGCTCGACCTGGGTCGAGCCGGCCGGCACGCAGACCAGCACGCGCGGGCTCGGGCGCAGGAAGCGCGACTTGTGCACCTTCTTGATGAAGTGCTTGAGCATCGCCTCGGTGTAGGTGAAATCGGCGATGACGCCGTCTTTCATCGGGCGGATGGTGGTGATGTGGCCCGGGGTACGGCCCAGCATCTGCTTGGCTTCGGCGCCTACGGCAGCCACGGAACGGGTACCACCGATGGCACGATCCTGGCGCACGGCGACCACGGACGGCTCGTTCAGCACGATTCCCTGCCCACGCACATAGATGAGGGTGTTGGCCGTGCCCAGGTCGATGGACAGGTCATTGGAGAACATGCCGCGCAGTTTCTTGAACATCTGGGAGTTGATCCTGAGGGGTGTCGCGCCCAACGCGGGATGGCGAAAAAATGGGCAGAATTCGAGGTCGACAAGCCTAGCAATCCCCCTGTGCGCGAGCAAGGACAAATCTGGTGCAAAGCCAGCCTTCACGGCCATTCAGGCGAATTTGACCCGGCTCGGACAGCACCGGTTCTGGCCCAAAGCCGCCTCACCCGTTAACCTTTGCGCCGCAGGGCGCCTCGAGGCGCCGTTTCGTTGCCCGCCTGGCGGGCCTCAAACTCCCTTCCGCATAGGCCTTAATCGATGTCCGCTTTGATCTGTGGTTCTCTTGCCTTCGACACCATCATGGTGTTCCCGGACCAGTTCAAGAATCACATCCTGCCGGACAAGGTGCACATCCTGAACGTGTCGTTCCTGGTGCCGCGCATGCGACGTGAATTCGGCGGTTGCGCAGGCAACATCGCCTACAACCTGCACCTGCTGGGCGGTGACCCGATCCCGATGGGCACCGTGGGCTCGGACTTCGGCCCGTACCGCGAGTACTTCCAGGGCCTGGGCATCGACCTGGCGCGGGTCAAGGTGATCGATGAGCTGTTCACGCCCCAGGCGTTCATCACCACCGACCACGACAACAACCAGATCACCGCCTTCCACCCGGGCGCGATGATGCGGTCCTACGAGAACCACGTGAAGGACGTGCCGGGCGTGACCCTGGGCCTGGTCGGCCCGGACGGGCGCGAGGGCATGATCCAGAACTCCCAGGAGTTCTTCGAGGCCGGCGTGCCGTTCATCTTCGACCCGGGCCAGGCCATGCCGCTGTTCAACGGTCCGGAACTGCGCACCTTCATCGAGCAGGCCGACTACGTGGTGGTCAACGACTACGAGTCCAACCTGCTGCAGGAGCGCACTGGCTGGGACGAAAAGGCGATCGTGAGCCGGGTCAAGGCCTACATCACCACCCGTGGCCCGAAGGGCGCGGTGATCCACACCCCGGAAAAGACCTATGACATCCCGCCGGCGCACGAGCGTCGCGTGGTCGACCCGACCGGCTGCGGCGACGCGTTCCGCGCCGGCCTGATCTACGGCATCGAGAAGGGCTTCGACTGGCTCACCATCGGCCGCATGGGCAACCTGATGGGCGCGCTGAAGGTGGAACACCCGGGCACGCAGAACCAGCGCTTCACGTTTGAAGAGTTCAACGAGCAGTTCAAGCAGCAATTTGGTTACGCGCTGAACGCGTAACCAAATTGCCCGCGCATTCCACCTAAACCCCGCGCCTGTCGGCGCGCCCCCTTGAACATCAAGGGGGCTTTTCACCAGAGGGTGGGACGCGACCTGTTGGTTCATGCGGCGTCGGGCGCAATACCCGCCTGGTAGGGTCGGATCCTGATCGACTGCCGACCTTGCCGGCCACTGCTGGAACGCATGACCCTGGATCGGGAACGCTGCTGTGCATTGCGGCGCGCGGCTGCGGCAGGCATCCAGCGTTCGTCGCGCCGATGGGCGACATCGGCAGTCGATCGGGATCCGACCCTACCAGGGTCGGGGTCACGGCTGTCGGGTGCTTCAACGCCCAACCTTGCCCCGTCCGCCCGGCTCAGGGCCGGGGCGTCGGCTTGGCCTTCTCCGGCAACCGGTACAGCTCTTTTTCGTAGGCCAGCGTGCCCCACATGGCATAGGCGTGGGCGCGCCGTGCCAGCGCCGGGTTCAGCGGCTGCGGCTGCAGCTGGTCGCTGGCCGGGTCGTAGCGGTAGCCCTGTGCGGGCTTGTCCGGCTGCAGGATGGCCACCTCGTTGCCCTCCATCCACGCCAGGTTGCGGTCGTACTGCATCAGCGCGCGCCCGGGCTGCAACCGTCGCGCGTCGGTCAGGTCCTGCCCGACCAGCGGCGTGGGATCGGCAATGCCCAGCAGCGACAACAGCGTCGGCGGCAGATCGATCTGGCTCACGATGCGGGCGTCCTGGCGTGGCGCGATGCCACCGCCCAGGATCAGCCCGGGGATGTGGAAGTTGGCGATGGGCACCATGTCCTTGCCGAACACCCGCGAATCATGGTCGGCCACGACCAGGAACACGGTGTTTTCCCAGTACGGTGACGCCATCGCCTTGCGGAAGAATTCGCCCAGCGCGTAATCGGCGTACTTGGCCGCGTTGTCGCGGGTCTGCTTGGGCTGCTCGTACAGGTCGATGCGGCCGTCGGGGAATTCGAACGGATCGTGGTTGCTGGAGGTGAACACCAGCCCGAAGAACGGCTTGCCCTGCGCATTCAACTCGCGGAACTGCTGGTCGGCCCGGCCGAACAGGTCCTCATCCGACGCCCCCCACGACCCGACGAACGCCGGCTTGCGGTAGTCCTTGCGGTCCACGATGCGGGTGAAACCGTTGGCGAGGAAGAACTCGCGCATGTTGTCGAAGTGGCTTTCACCGCCGTAGTAGAAGCCGGTGTCGTAGCCATGCCGCCCCAGCACATCGGCCAGGGTGAAGAAACGCTGGCGGGAGGCAGGCAGCTTGACCACCGATTCGGCCGGGGTGGGCGGGAAGCCGGTCAGCACCGCCTCGATCCCGCGCACCGAGCGCGTGCCGGTCGCATACAGCCGCTCGAACGCCCAGCCCTGCGTGCTCAAGCGGTCGTAGTTGGGCGACAGCGGCCGCCCACCCAGGCTGCCGATGAACTGCGCGCCCAGGCTTTCTTCCAGCACGATCACCAGGTTGCGCGGTTTGCCCGTGTGCATCGGCGGGCGCAGCGCCAGGCTCGGCAGGTCATCGGACACGTACGCCGATGCCGGCAGGCCACTGGTGGCGCGCAGTTCGCTGACCACCTCGGCCAGCGGCAGGTCGCCATACACGCGCGAGGTTTCGCTGCGGGTTGCCAGCTGCCGCGCGGCAAAGCCGACGGTGTAAAGCGAGTTCAGCGGCAGCGCATTGATGGTCGGGTCGGTGGAGAACGCCACCAGCGCCGGGTTCAAGGGCCGATGCCCCAGGCTGGAGCGCACGCCCATGGCGGCCAGCAGCAGCACCAGCATCGCCAACGGCAGCCGCCACAGCCAGCCGGCCTCGACGGGGACCGTCGGCGTGGGCACTACCCAGCGGCGCGAGCCGCGCAGCAACACCCAGAACAGCACGATCACCGCGGTCACCTCGATCACCACGGCCAGCAGGTGGCCCCGCAGCAGGGTCATCCCGACTTCTTCGGGATAGATCAGGTATTCCAGGAACAGGCGGTTCGGGCGCAGCCCGTATTCGGCCATGAAGCTGGGCGTGGCCAGCTCCATGAACACCAGCAGCACGCTCGCCGCGATCAGCCAGCCGCGCAGCAGGTGGCGCCAGGCGCGGCCCAGCCGCCCGTCCACCGGCAGCAGCAGCGCCAGCACCGCGGGAATGCCATAGAGCAGGCAGAGGGTGGCCACATCCACCCGTATCCCCTGCAGGAACACCGTGCCCCAGCCGTCGGCCGCGCTGACCCGCGCGGCATGCCACAGCGCCAGCCCCAGCCGGGAGACCGACAGGGCCACCAGGCCGAACAGGAAGAAGGCGGCAATCGGAGACAGACGCCGGTACAGCGACACCCATACAGCTCGGAGCATGAAAGGAATCCAGAAAGGGAACTACGAACAGCCGCGCCCATCCCTGGCAGCGGGCCACACCCGACCACGTGTTACCCGACACACCCGCCAGCGCAGCGCACCTGCCGCCGCCAGCGTTCAACGCCCACCGCCTGGATCAGGCCGCACCGGTCAGCGGCGGCGGTTCCCCAACCGCACCGCGCCCCACGCCCGACCCGTCAGTCATCCATCCGACACACGGCCGGTTCCGAACAATACAGGGATTAGCGCCTGCGTCGACCGGAAACGTGATCCCCCGTTTGCCGGCGTTGGGCGGCGGTTTCCACCGGCCACCCGCCCTGCACTAGCGCTGGCAGTGCGCCAGCACCGCGCGGCAATCGGCCAGGTGCCAGCAGGCCATGCCCGGCCACGGGTTGTCCGGGGCATTGACCAGCAGCGTCCGGGTGCCGGCCGCACGGCCGCATTCCAGGTCGAAGCGGTAGTCGCCCACCATCACCACCTGCGCCGGGTCCACCTGCCAGCGCTGCACGAAGTACTGCAGCCCGGCCGGGGAGGGTTTCGGCTCGGCTTCGTCGCGGCCGATGATGTCCTGCTCGGCAAACACGTCGTCCAGCCCGATCGCCTGCAGGGTGATCTGCGCCAGGCTGCGCACGTTGCGGGTCAGGATGCCCAGCCGGCAGCCCGCCCCCTGCAGCGCGCGCACCAGCGCCACCGCGCCCGGCGCGGGCTGGGCCTCGGCGGCCAGCGCACGCTCATGCGCCAGCAGCCAGGCGTGCTTGGCCGTGGCCTCCGCCGCGGGCAACCCGGCCAGGTGGGTGAGGATGTCGTCCTGCACCGGGATCGCCAGTTCGCGTTTGATCCGCTCGAAGTCGTGCACCGCCACGGTCAGGGTGCCGTCCATGTCGAACACCCAGTGGCGGATCGCCGACAGCGGCAACGCCGCAGCCGGGTCGCCCGCCGCCGTCATTCCCACCACTTCGGCATGCGGTTGGGGTCCACCCCGCCGGTCTCGAACACCGCGGTACGGGTGCCGCCGGCCTTGACCGGGAATTCGATGCTGATCACCTTGGCCTTGCGCGCCAGCTTCCACAGCGCCTTCTGGTCGGTGATGAACATCGCGATCGCCTCGTCGGTCTTGGGCCGCCAGGCGGCCATCGCGATCGGCTTGCCACCGTCCACGCTGACCTGCACCTTGCACTGCGGGCAGCGGAAGTCACCGGCCTGCAGCACCAGGTAGGCATGCCGCTTCCATTCGGGGTGGTCGCGGAACACCAGCTGCACCGGCTTGGCACCGCTGCCGTCCACATCAACGCGCTGCTTGCTGTAGATCTGCGCCGAGACCTGCATGCCCTTGCTGCCCACGGGAATCTGGTTGTACTGCCACAGGCCCTGCATGCGGCGCAGGTCGCGCGCGGCATCGCCCTTGGCCTGCACCTCGGCGAAGCCCGGCTCGATCCGCGCGGCCACGTCGGTGTCCTTGTACTGGTCCAGCAAGGCACCGCCATGGATGCGCGCACGCTCCCAGTCCTGCGCGGCCACCGCCATCTCGTACTGCTTGGCCACGCCTTCGGCCTTTTCTTCCTGCTGCGCCTTGGCGGCAGCGGCGGCGGCTTCCTGCGCCTTGCGCTCTTCCTCGGGGTTGCTGCAGGCAACCAGCGCGAAGGCACAGGCAGCGGCCAAGATCAGTCGTTTCATTGCGTACTCCGTGATTGGCAAGGCGCCCAATGGCGTCACCGGCCTACTGTAACGGGGGAGGTGGTAGGGTCGCATCCCCATCGACCGCCCTCGGCGGGCCTGCGTGCGGTGGTGGCATGACCTGGGGCGGGGCCGCGGCCCTCTCCGCTGATGTTCATGCCGATATCGAACGGGGGCAATGCAATGGCGGTCGATTGGGATGCGACCCTACCGGGGTAGCGCGGTGTCGATCTGACGGATCCCTGTGACGGGGACGCTCGGTGTCAATCTGACGGGTCCCTGTGACGGCTGGTAGGGTCGCATCCCTATCGACCGCTCTCGGTGGATCCGCGTGCGGTGGGGGCGTGACCTGGGACGCAGCCAAGGCTCTTTTCGTTTGATGTCCATGTCGGTATCGAACGTGGGCAATGCAATGGCGGTCGATTGGGATGCGACCCTACCGGGGTAGCGCGGTGTCGATCTGACGGATCGCTGTGACGGGGGACGCTCGGCGTCAATCTGACGGGTCCCTGTGACGCGGCAGGGTCGCATCCCTATCGACCGCCCTCGGCGGGCCTGCGTGCGGTGGGGGCGTGAATTGGGGCGGGGCCGCGGCCCTCTCCGCTGATGTTCATGCCGATATCGAACGGGGGCAATGCAATGGCGGTCGATTGGGATGCGACCCTACCGGGGTAGCGCGGTGTCGATCTGACGGATCCCTGTGACGGGGACGCTCGGCGTCGAGCTGACGGGGCCCTGTGACGGCTGGTAGGGTCGCATCCTTATCGACCGCCCTCGGCGGGTCCGCGTGCGGTGGTGGCATGACCTGGGACGCAGCCAAGGCTCTTTTCGTTTGATGTCCATGTCGGTATCGAACGTGGGCAATGCAATGGCGGTCGATTGGGATGCGACCCTACCTCGGTAGCGCGGCGTTGATCTGACGGATCCCTGTGACGGGGACGCTCGGCGTCGAGCTGACGGGGCCCTGTGTCGGTAGGGTCGCATCCCCATCGACCGCCCTCGGCGGGTCTGCGTGCGGTGGTGGCGTGACCTGGGGCGGGGCCGCGGCCCTCTCCGCTGATGTTCATGCCGATATCGAACGGGGGCAATGCAATGGCGGTCGATCGGGATGCGACCCTACCGGGGTAGCGCGGTGTCGATCTGACGGGGCGCCGCTGCGCATGGCGTCGCGCACAAAAAAACGGCGGGTTTCCCCGCCGTTTTCAGGCAGTGCGTCGCGCGGTGCTGGCTGGGCTGAGTTGCCGGCCAGCGGCCGGCACTACTTGCTTGCCTTGTCCAGCATGTCCTGCACCGACGCGGTGGTGATCGGGTGGTAGCCCGGCTTGGCCTTCTCGAAGGCCGCCTTGGCGAATGCCAGGCCTTCGGGGGTCTTCACCAGTTCTGCGTAGATCGGCAGGATCAGCTTGCGACGGCCCACGCGCTCGATGAAGGCCGCGGCCGGTTCGTTGGCTTCGGCGTAACCACTGCGGATGGCCAGCGGGTACCAGCGCATCGCGATTTCGCCATTGGCGGTTCCGGTGAAGTGGTACGCCTTGTCCAGCGCCGCCAGCTTGTCCAGCGGCAGGGTCTTGCCCAGGCCATCGATGAAGTGCACCCATTCCTGGGTGCCCCACTCGCCGGTGATCTGCACGTTCGGCAGGGTGTTGCTGCCCTGCCAGGCGATGCGCGCGGTATCGACGATGGAGAAGTTGCGCGAGCGGGCCTTGGTCGCGAACGACGGAATGCCCGGCTCGTCCAGCCATGCCTTCAGCTCGGCGTCGGTCACGGCACCCGGCTTCTTGGACAGCAGGTTCTTCTTCAGGTACGCAACGAACTGGTCGGTGTTCGCGCTCTGGAAGGCGTGGTCATCGAACCAGCCGCGCAGGAACGGGTCGAAGGTCTCGCGACCAAAACGCTGCTCCAGGAACTGCAGGAACCAGGCGCCCTTGACGTAGGCGACCTGGCTCAGCGCGTCGTCCGGATCACGCTCGGTCAGCGGCGGCAGCGCCAGCGCCTGGTCGGCCGGGCTCATGTCCTTCACTTCGGCCAGCAGGTCGTTCTGGTCGATCTCGCGCTCCATCTCGGCCATTTCCTGGCCATACAGCGCTTCGGTGATGCGGCCCTGCACGTAGGTGGTGAAGCCTTCGTTGAGCCAGATGTCCTTCCAGCTGGCGTTGGTCACCAGGTTGCCCGACCAGCTGTGCGCCAGTTCGTGGGCCACCAGCGACACCAGCGACTTGTCGCCCACGATCACGGTGGGCGTGGCGAAGGTCAGGCGCGGGTTTTCCATGCCACCGAACGGGAACGACGGCGGCAGCACCAGCATGTCGTAGCGGCCCCAGCGGTACTGGCCGTACAGCTTCTCGGCGGCGCCGATCATCTTCTCGGTGTCTTCGAATTCCTTGGCGGCCTTGCCGACCATGGTCGGTTCAGCCCACACGCCGGAGCGGCCGGAGATCGGCTCGAACACCAGGTCGCCGGCGGCGATGGCCAGCAGGTAGGACGGGATCGGCTGCGGCATCTTGAAGGTGTAATCACCGTCACGCGCGGCCTTGGGATCGTTGTCGGCGCTCATCAGCACCATCACGTCCGCGCGCGAGGTGACATGCGCGCTGTAGGTGAAGCGCACGCTCGGCGTGTCCTGCAACGGCACCCACGAACGGGCGTGGATGGCCTGGGACTGGCTGAACATGAAGGGCAGCTTCTTGCCCTCGGTCATCGACGGCTCCAGCCACTGCAGGCCCGAGGCGGTCGGGGCGGTGTGGTAGGTGATCTGCACCTTGGCCGGCTGCGCAGGCGCCTCGATGCTCAGCTTGCTGCCGAACACCTTGTCGGCCGGGGCCAGCACGAACTGCAGCGGCGATGCCTTGCCGTCGGCGTCGATCGCCTCGACCTTCGACACGGTCAGCTCGCGGGTGTCGAGCACCAGCTGCTTGGCCGCCTTGTCCTTCCACTCCAGGGTGTAGGTGGCGGTGCCACCGATCTGCTTGGCGTCGAAGTCCAGCTTCAGGTCCAGCGCCAGGTCCTTGACCACCACCTTGTCCGGCTCGGCGTAGGAGCTTTCATCGTGGCTGCGGCTGTCGGCTTTCATGGCAGTGCTCGCCGGTGCGGTGGCGGTGGGCGCGGCAGCCGGGGCGGCCGCTTCTTTGGAACAGCCGGCGGCCAGCGCCACGGCAAGGGGAATGAGCAGGAACGGAGATCGCATGGACATCGGGACCGATCAGGGTGAAACGACCAGTTTACCCCCTGTCCGCCCCGCCCCGCAGCGCCGACGCCCCGGGCTGCGCATTCAGTCGGGTTCGCACAGCAACCGCGCGCCGCCGGCATATTTGGCGCGGTACATCGCCGCGTCCGCGCGGCGGTAGACCTCGCGCAGGTCTTCGCCCGGTCGATACGCCGCGCCACCGGCACTGGCCTTGAGCGGCGTCTGTTCACCGTTGTCTGCGGCCAGCACGGCCAACCAGTGGCGCAACCGCACGCAGGCCACCGCGTGGCTGGCGTGCACGGCCAACACGAACTCATCCCCGCCCCAGCGCCCGATCCAGTCGCCGGGCTGCAGCCACTGCCGCGCCGATTCCACCAGGCGTACCAGCACCTGGTCGCCGGCCAGGTGGCCGTGCGCGTCATTGATCGGCTTGAGGTTGTCCAGGTCCACCACGAACAGGCTCAACGGCTGCCGGCGCGATTGCGCCAGCTGCGCCGAGTCGGCCAGGGCCTGCTCGCAGCCACGCCGGTTCAGCGCCTGGGTGAGCGGATCGAGCAGCACGCTGCGGCGCAGGTCGCGCAGGCCGGCGTCGACGCCGTGCAGGTTGCGGTTGATGCTGCGCAGCAGCCGGCCGATCTCGTCATGGCCCAGGTCGGGCAGGTGCGGCAGGCGCTGTTCGTCGTAGTAGGCCTCCAGCGCGTCGGCGGCCTGGCGCAGCGGCGCCATCAGCCGGTACAGCGCCATCATCGCCATCGCGGTGCCCACCAGGGTGGCGCCCAGCACCACGCCGACCACGGTCCACATCGTGTCGCGCTGGTAGTGGCCGCTGACCGCCATCCACAGCAGCAGCCCCAGCAGCGGTACGTGCACGCCGATGAACACCACGGTCATCAGCTTGGCGCTGAACGACCGGGGAAACACGCGGGCCAGGCCGCGGTACAGACGCATGGCAGGCCCTCTCTGACAGCCTGCCCGCAGTGTGGACCAGCTCCCTCAGCGGGAACTGGACCGGTGTCTCAAACCTTGTAGCCGGAGTGGATCGAGACGATGCCGCCGGTCAGGTTCTTGTAATGGCAGCGCGCGAAGCCCGCCTCGCCCATCATGGTCTTGAGCTGTTCCTGCGGCGGGTGCTTGCGGATGCTCTCGGCCAGGTACTGGTAGCTGTCGCCGTCACGCGCGAACAGCTGGCCCAGCTTGGGCAGGATCTTGAACGAGTGGAAGTCGTAGATCGGCTTGAACCAGTCCGCGGTGACTTCGGAGAACTCCAGCACGCGCGCCTGGCCGCCCACCTTGAGCACGCGGTACATCTCGCGCAGGCCGGCGTCCTTGTCGGTCACGTTGCGCAGGCCGAAGGCGATGGTCACCAGGTCGAAGCTGGCGTCCGGGAACGGCAGCGCCTCGGCGTTGCACTGCACGTACTCCAGGCCCTTGACCAGGCCGCGGTTCATCAACCGGTCGCGGCCCACCGACAGCATGCCGGCGTTGATGTCGCCCAGCACCACTTCACCCTCGTCACCCACCCGCTCCTTGATCAGCGCGGCGATGTCGCCGGTGCCGCCGGCCAGGTCGAGCACGCGGTCACCCGGCTTCACCTGCGCGGTGGCCACGTAGTAGCGCTTCCAGGCCCGGTGGATGCCCAGGCTCATCAGGTCGTTCATCAGGTCGTAGCTGCGCGCGACCGAGGTGAACACTTCGCCCACCAGCTTCTGCTTGTCCTTGGCTGCGACATCGCGGAAGCCGAAATGGGTGGTGCCAGTCTTGTAGGGGGATTCGCTCATGGACGGATTATCGCACCGCTCGGCGCGCTGCGGCACCCGCCCCCTGCGACCGGGCGCCGCAGGGGGCCCGCGCCGGCCGGTGCCGAAGCCGCTGGCGGCCACTATCATGGCGGTCCAGATGCTTACGGACCGCCCATGATCACCACCCCCGACTACGCCGCCCTGCTTGAAACCGCCATCGCCGAAGCCCGCCAGGGCCTGGCCGAAGGCGGCATCCCGATCGGCGCTGCCCTGTACCACAACGACGGCCGCCTGCTGGGCTGCGGCCACAACCGCCGGGTGCAGGAAGGCGACCCGTCGGTGCACGGGGAAACCGATGCGTTCCGCAAGGCCGGCCGCCAGCGCCGCTACCAGGACACCATCATGGTCACCACGCTGGCCCCGTGCTGGTACTGCAGCGGGCTGGTGCGCCAGTTCAACATCGGCACCGTGGTGGTAGGCGAGTCGGTCACCTTCCAGGGCGGCATCGAATGGCTGCGCGAAAACGGGGTCAAAGTCATCGACATGCAGAGTCAGGCCTGCATCGACCTGCTGGGCGGCTTCATTTCGGCCCACCCGGAGGTCTGGAACGAAGACATCGGCGAGTGATCGCGATGCTTCGCGCAGTGGAGTGAGCCGTTCCGCTGCGCCTGTGAGGTGCTGTGACACCCGATCGCAGCATCTCCGGTTCTGAACGCTTCAGTTCCCGTCAGCCGGGTGAACGCGCTGTGCCAGCAGCGTATGGCCGTCCTCGCGCACCGCAGTGTCCACACCTGCGGCACCGCGCGACGACGCTGCACTAACAAACCCTGCACAGCGACCGCCTATGGTGGATGCACAGGGGGCAGCAGCGTCGAGGAGACGTCATGAATGCCCGAATACGCCGCACCGCCGCCATGGACCCCGCGCTGGTTACTGCCTGGGAACAGCTGCAGGTGCATTACGCCACCTACCAGAACTCCGCTCCGTTCTGGACCGCCTACCAGGCCATCCAGGACGCTTTGACCCACGCCCATCCGGAGCGGCGCATCGATGTCTGCAACCAGCTGGCCACGTTGGCCGAACAGCTGGGCGTGGTCGACCATGCACAGTTGCTGGGCGAACGCTGCGCTGAACATGTCAGCCAGGACCGCCACGCGGAGTCGACACCACAATGACGTCGCATGCACTGCGCTTTACGCACTCTTGTAAAACTCCCTCCTTGCATATCGATGCCACCATGTCTTCCGCCCAGCTTTCCATCCCTGCCGTGATCGACGTAGACGCAGAGGTTGCGTACTGGCGCCAGCGCCACGCCGACGGCAACCTTGGCACGGGCTCGGGGTCGTTCGGCCACTACGTGCCGTGGATCAAGTTCGCCTGCGATTCGCTGATCACCCAGCCGCGCGCGAGCGACGAGCAGCGCGATGAAACGTTCCAGACCCAGTACGCACTGCAGATCATGCCGCGCCTCACCGAAGAGCAGGCCCGCGCGTTCGTCGAATCCTGCTGGGAACATGTGTACCTGGCCAGCCGCCACGACGTGGCCACGCGCCCGCGCCTGGGTGCCGCACGCGCCTGAGCACACGCTGCACGGCGCGTACACGGCGCGCCGCCAATGATGGGGTCCCGTTGCTACCCTGCCGTGCCGCATGAGCCTTCGAAGTGTGTTCAACCTGGTCGCCAAGAAGGCGGCCTATGCAGCAGGAACGCCTTGGACGTTCCTTGCCGCCGTGTCCATCGTGGCGCTGTGGGCACTCAGCGGCCCCGTCTTCAAATTCAACGATACGTGGCAGCTGGTGATCAACACCGGCACCACGATCATCACCTTCCTGATGGTGTTCCTGATCCAGCACAGCCAGAACGCGGATGCGGCTGCGGTGCAGATCAAGCTCGATGAGCTGATCCGGGCCACCGCCGAGGCCAACAACGAACTGCTGGACCTGGAAGAGCTCGACGAAGAGCGACTGGAAGAGATCCGCCGCGAGTACGAGCGCATGGCACGCGAAGCCGGTGATGCGCTGGAACGTGCGCGTGCCTGCCATGGCGATGGGCGGGATGATGACCGGGTGGATAACCGAGGTCATGACCGATCATGACGGTAGAGCCGACTGGTAGAGCCGACCGGTAGAGCCGACTGTTAGTCGGCTGCCCTTACCGACCACCGAAAAGAAATCACGACCGGTAGAGCCGACCGGTAGAGCCGACTGTTAGTCGGCTGCCCTTGCCTGCCACCTGAGAGCAGCCGACTAACAGTCGGCTCTACCGGTCGGCTCTACCGGTCGGTTCTACGCCTCGGCTCTACCGGTCGGCTCAACCGCGCTCGTGCCAGCCGCCGCCCAGCACCTTGTACAGCGCGACCTGGTTGGACTGCTGCGCCAGCTGCGTGCTGACCAGCGACTTGCGCGCGGTATAGGCGGTGCGCCGCGCATCCAGGAGGGTGACGAAGCTGTCCAGCCCGGCGTCGTAGCGCGCCTGCGACAGCGTCTGCGCCTGCGTGGCCGCCGCCATCAGGGCCTGCTGCGAGGCCAGCTGCGCATCCAGGCTGTCGTTGAGCGCCAATGCATCGGCCGCCTCGCGGAAGCCCGACTGGATGGCCTTTTCGTACTGCGCCAGTGCGATATCGCGGTTGGCGGTGGCCACGCCCAGATTGGCGCGCAGCTTGCCGCCCTGGAAGATCGGCAGGTTCAGCGTCGGCACGAAGCTCCAGGCACGAGTGCCGCTGTCGAACAGGTTGGACAGCTCCGACGACGCCGAGCCGATGCTGCCGGTGAGGCTGATCGACGGGAAGAACGCCGCACGGGCCGCACCGATGTTGGCATTGGCCGACAGCAGCGTGTGCTCGGCGGCCATCACGTCGGGACGGCGCAGCAGCACCTCACCGGGAACGCCGGCCGGCAGCGGGCGCACCGCCGCGATCTCGGTCACTTCGGTTGCCGGCAACAGGGTGTCATCGACCGGCCCACCGGCCAGCAGCACCAACGCGTTGCGGTCCTGCGCCACCTGCCCGGCAAAGCGGGCCACGTCGGTGCGTGCGGTTTCCACCAGCGTACGCGTCTGGCTGAGTTCCAGCGACGACGCGCCGCCCAGCTGATGACGCGCCTCGGCCAGCCGCAGCGAGTCTTCGTAGCTGGCCAGGGTGGCCTGGGCGATGCGCAGCTGTTCGTTGTCCGCGCCCAGGGTCAGCCAGGCATTGGCCACTTCGGCCACCAGGCTGAGCTGCGCGCTGCGCCGGTTGGCCGCCTCGCTGAAGTACTGCTGCAACGCCGCCTGGCTCAGGTTGCGCACGCGGCCGAACAGGTCCAGCTCGAACTCGACCACACCGAGGTTCGCGCTGAACTGCTCGGTGACCGGGGCATCGCCGCCGGTGCGGGTCATCTGCCCCTGCACGCCGACCGCAGGCACGCGGTCGGCGCGCTGGATGCGGTACTGCGCCCGCGCCTTTTCGACGTTGAGCACGGCCACGCGCAGGTCGCGGTTGTTGTCCAGCGACTGGGCGATCACCGCCTGCAGGCGCGGGTCGACGAAGAAATCGCGCCAGCCGATGTCGGCCACCTCGACGGTGGCCGAGGACGTGCCGCTGGTGGTGGCCGGCCACTGCGCCGGGATCGCCGGCGCGACCTCGGTGCTGGACGGCACCAGCGTGGCGCAGCCGGACAGTGCCGCGGCCACGGCGAGGGCCAGCAGGGAGGATGCCTTACTCATGATTGCCACCTTCCGGCGTATCGCCGTTGTGTTGCGTGCCGGCCTGCGGGGACGCCTCGGCCGCGCGCAGCTTGCGGTTGAACAGGCGCTGCACCACCACGAAGAACAGCGGGATGAAGAACACGCCCAGCACGGTGCCCACCACCATGCCGCCGAGCACGCCGGTACCGATCGCGCGCTGCGCGCCCGAACCGGCACCGGAGGCGATCGCCAGCGGCAGCACGCCCAGGCCGAAGGCCAGCGAGGTCATGATGATCGGGCGCAGACGGTCGCGCACGGCATGCATGGTGGCCTCGATCAGGCCAGCGCCCTTCTCCAGGTTTTCCTTGGCGAACTCCACGATCAGGATCGCGTTCTTGCTGGTCAGACCCACCGTGGTGAGCATGGCCACCTGGAAGTAGATGTCGCGTTCCATGCCACGCATGGTGTTGGCCAGCACCGCGCCGAGGATGCCCAGCGGGGCCACCAGCAGCACCGAGGTCGGCACGCTCCAGCTTTCATACAACGCAGCCAGGCACAGGAACACGATCAGCAGCGACAGCGTGTACAGCAGCGGCGTCTGCGAACCGGCCTGGCGTTCCTGGTAGGACAACGCGGTCCATTCGATCTCGAAGCCCGGCGGCAGGTCCTTGGCGATACGCTCGATTTCCACCATGGCATCGCCGGAGGCCACGCCCGGGGCCGGCTCGCCCTGGATTTCCATGGCCGACACACCGTTGTAGCGCTCCAGGCGCGGCGAACCGTAGTCCCAGCGCTTGGAGGCGAAGGCACTGAACGGCACCATCTCGCCCTGGCTGTTCTTCACCGACCACACGTTGAAGTCGTCCGGGTTCATGCGGAAATCCGCATCGGACTGCACATACACGCGCTTGACCCGGCCACGGTCGATGAAGTCATCGATGTAGCTGCTGCCCCACGCGGTGGCGAGGGTGTTGTTGATCGAGGCCACCGACAGGCCCAGCGCATTGGCCTTCTCCACGTCCACGTCGATGCGCAGCTGCGGGGTGTCTTCCTGGCCGTTGGGACGCACGTTGGCCAGCAGCTTGCTGCCGCCTGCGCCGCCCAGAAGCTGGTTGCGTGCGTTGAGCAGTGCTTCGTGGCCCTGCCCGCTGGTGTCCTTCAGGAAGAAGGTGTAGCCCGAGCCGATGCCCAGCTCCGGCATGGCCGGCGGCGGGAAGGCGAAGATGAAGGCGTCCTTGATCTGGCCCAGTGCGCCCATCGCGCGGCCGGTGATCGGCCCCACGCCCTGGTCGGCGTCGCGCTCCTTCCAGTCCTTGAGCTTGATGAAGGACATGCCCGCGTTCTGGCCCATGCCGGCGAAGCTGAAGCCCTGCACCGAGAACACCGACTCGACCGCGTCGGTTTCATTCTTCAGGAAGTGTTCTTCCAGCTGGTACATCGCTTCCAGGGTGCGTTCCTGGGTAGCGCCGACCGGGGTCTGCACCAGTGCCATCAGGATGCCCTGGTCTTCGTTGGGCAGGAACGAGCTGGGCAGGCGCATGAACAGCAGGCCCATCACCAGTGCCAGCACGGCGAAGATCGACATGAAGCGCCACGGCCGGGCCAGGATGCCCTTGACGCCGCGCTGGTAGGTTTCGCTGGAGCGGTCGAAGCCGCGGTTGAAACCGCCGAAGAACCGGCCCGACCAGCCCTTGTGCGCCACATGGTGCTCGCCCTTCTTCAGCGGCTTGAGCATGGTGGCGCACAGCGCCGGGGTGAGCACGATGGCGACCAGCACCGACAACGCCATGGCCGACACGATGGTGGCCGAGAACTGCCGGTAGATGACGCCGGTGGCACCGCTCATGAAGGCCATCGGCACGAACACCGCCGACAGCACCAGACCGATACCCACCAGCGCGCCGGTGATCTGCCCCATCGACTTGCGGGTGGCCTCCAGCGGTGACAGGCCCTCTTCGGACATGATGCGTTCGACGTTCTCCACCACCACGATGGCGTCATCGACCAATAGGCCGATCGCCAGCACCATGGCGAACATGGTCAGCATGTTGATCGAGAAGCCCAGCGCGGCCAGGATGCCGAACGTGCCCAGCAACACCACCGGTACCGCGATGGTCGGGATCAGGGTGGCACGGAAGTTCTGCAGGAACAGGTACATCACCACGAACACGAGCACGATCGCTTCGATCAGGGTCTTGATGACGCCCTTGATCGAGACCTGCACGAACGGGGTGGTGTCATACGGCACCACCGATTCCAGCCCGGCCGGGAAGTTGGACTTCATGTCCTCCAGCGCGGCGCGCACGCCGTTGGCGGTGTCCAGCGCGTTGGCGCCGGTGGCCAGGGTGATGGCGATACCGGTGGACGGCTTGCCGTTGTAGCGGGTGACGAAGTCGTAGCTTTCCGCGCCCAGTTCCACGCGGGCAACGTCGCCCAGGCGCAGCTCGCTGCCGTCGGTGCCGCCGCGGACCAGGATGTTGCGGAACTGTTCCGGGGTCTGCAGGCGGTCCTGCGCGTTGATGGTGGCGTTGAGCTGCTGACCCTTCACCGACGGCGCGCCGCCGAGCTGGCCGATGGCGACCTGCGCGTTCTGCGCGGTGATCGCCGCGGTCACTTCATCCACCGACAGCTTGTAGGTGTGCAGCTTGTTGGGGTCCAGCCAGATGCGCATGGCGTACTTGCCACCGAACACCTGGATGTTGCCCACGCCCGGCACGCGGCTGAGCGGGTCCACGACATTGGAGCCGACGTAGTCGGAGATGTCGTTGGCGTCCATGCTGCCGTCGTTGGACACAAAGCCGATCACCTGCAGGAAGCCGCTGCTCGACTTGGCCACGTTGATGCCCTGCCGCTGTACTTCCTGCGGCAGCAGCGGCATGGCCAGCTGCAGCTTGTTCTGCACCTGCACCTGCGCGATGTCCGGGTTGGTCCCGCTCTCGAAGGTAAGGGTGATGGTGGCCTGGCCGTTGGCCGAGCTGTTGGAGGAGAAGTAGATCAGGCCATCGATGCCCTTCATGTTCTGCTCGATGATCTGGGTCACCGAGTCTTCCACCACCTTGGCCGACGCACCCGGGTAGGTGGCGCTGATTTCAACGGCGGGCGGGGCCACTTCGGGGTACATCGACACGGGCAGCTTCACCACGGCCAGCGCACCGGCGAGCATGATGATGATCGCAATCACCCACGCGAAGATGGGGCGATCAATAAAATAACGAGCCATTGGATTCTCCGCTTACTGCTTGTCGGCCGGCGCCGCCGGCGTGGCCGGCTTGGCCGGCGCGGCGCCCATCTCGGTGGCCTGCACGGGCATGCCCGGCTGGATCTTCTGCAGGCCTTCGACGATGACCTTGTCGCCCGGCTTCAGGCCGTCTTCGACCAGCCACTTGCTGCCGACCGCGCGGCTGACCTTGACCGGGCGCACTTCGACCTTGTTGTCCTTGCCGACCACCATGGCGGTGGTGTCGCCCTTGGGATCGCGGGCGATGCCCTGCATGGGCACGAGGATGCCGTTTTCGCGCACGCCGCTGCCGACCTGGGCGCGCACGTACATGCCGGGCATCAGCACCTGGTCGGGGTTGTCGACCTTGACCCGCAGCGCGTAGCTGCCGGTGGTGGGATCGACGCTGACTTCGGAGAACTCCAGGGTGCCCTTGTGCGCGAACTCGGTGCCGTCGTCGAGCAGGATGGTGACCGGCAGGGTCTGGTTGTCCTGCAGGCGGCCGCTGGCCAGTTCACGGCGCATCTGCAGCAGTTCGCTGGCCGATTGGGTCAGGTCGACATAGATCGGGTCGAGCTGCTGCACGGTGGCAAGCGCGTCGGCCTGGCCGGCGCTGACCAGCGCGCCCTGGGTGACCGAGGACTTGCCGATGCGGCCGCTGATCGGGGCGGTAATGCGGGCGTAGCCCAGGGTGACGTTGGCGGCATCCAAGGAGGCCTTGGCGGCGCCCACGTCGGCCTCGGCCTGCTTCTGTGCGGCCACGGCGTTTTCCAGGTCCTGCTTGCTGACCGCGTCGACCTTGGCCAGTTCGGTGATGCGCTTGGCGCTCAGGCGCGCGGCGTTGGCGGTGGCGTCGGCGCGGGCTAGCTGGGCGCGGGCGCTGTTGGCCTGGGCGCGGTAGCTGGCGTCATCCACCTGGTACAGGGGCTGGCCGGCGGTGACCAGGCCGCCTTCGGTGAACAGGCGCTTGGCGACGATGCCGCTGACCTGGGGGCGCACTTCGGCGACCAGGAAGGCGTTGGTGCGGCCGGGCAGTTCGCGGGTGAGGCTGACCTGTTCGCCTTTGAGGGTGGCAACGGTGACCTGGCCCGGGCCGCCCTGCGGCCCCTCCTGCTCACCGCCGCCACAGGCGGACACGGTCAAGGCGATCGCGAGGGACAGCGCGAGAAGACGGTACGGGGTTCGGGACATGGTGGGGGCTCACAGGAAACGAAAAAGGGTCGCCTGCAGCACTACCCCGCCTTTAAAAGCGACGAATGACAGCCAACAGGGCGGCAAATACGGCAAATCTGACGGTTTCGGCTTTGGCGCGGCTACGCGCGGTCCTCACCGGGAATCAGTGGGACGGAAATATACATACATGCATGTTTGTTTGTAAAGCGGTACAATTCAGGTCGGTTTCATCCAGCAACTGCAAAGCGCAATGGCCAGAAAGACCAAAGAAGAGGCGCAGGCCACCCGTGCGGGGATCCTCGACGCGGCCCAGGCCTGTTTCCATGAATTCGGGGTGGCAGGGACGAGCCTGGCAATGATCGGTGCGCGCGCCGGCTATACGCGGGGGGCGGTGTACTGGCACTTCAAGAACAAGACGGAGGTGCTGACGGCGATGATCGACCGTGAGCGCGTTCCGTTCATCGAGCGGTTGCGGCGGACGACGTCGTCCAAGCGCACGACGCCGGTGCTGGATCTGCGGTCGGCGTTGCTGGTGTCGTTCCAGGAGCTGGCCGATGACGAGCGGTTGCGCAACATGATGGAGATCATGCTGCGCAACGATCTGTCGGTGGAGAGCCAGGCGATGCAGGAGCTGCAGCTGGAGGCATCGCGCGAGGAGCTGGGTATTTTCGCGGCGGCATTCCAGCGCGCGCGCGAGTTGGGGCAGTTGCGCGAGGGGGTGGACGTGGACACGGTGGCTCGTATCGTGAGCACGAGTCTGACCGGGGTGCTGTACAGCGCGATGCTGGAGCCGGAGCTGTTCGAGATCAAACGCGACGGCGCGCAGACGCTGGACGCGATTCTGAGTGCGTTCGTGAAGCCGGGTGTGTTCACCCCGGGCGCGGCGCCGACGGCGTTGCCTACTGAGGATGAGGTTTGAGGTTTGAGGTTTAAGGCGTAAGGCCGAAGCCGAAGCCGAAGCCGAAGCCAGGCAGATTCCGCTTGTCCATGGCTGGGCGGGGCGGTGTGGGTTCGCGGGACACGCCGTGAATCCATCCCTGGAGGCTCGTGAGCGCCATCCATGGCGCCCAACGGTCCCGCGAACCCACACCGCCCCACCCTCGACAATGGGCTGGTGGCCATGGAAAAGCCGCTCTTCATTTGAATCGACTTGCTTCCACTACGTTGTGTGTGCAGAAGATCCCGGACTGGGTTGAAGAGAAGTTGCTTTAGGCAAACGTAGGCAAAAGGTAGCTAAAGCTGTCGCCTTTTCTGTGCGCGACAGGAATGTGTCGAGGGTGGGGGCGTGGGAGTTTGCGGGACCGTTGGGCGCCATGGGTCCGGCGCATGCGCCGGACGGGTTGGGCAGGACGCCCAACCCCGGTCTTGCCGTTTGTGCAGGACTGCACAAACGAGCAAGGCGCTCACGAGCCTTATCTGATCGGAATCTGGCAGTTTAGGTGTCGAGAGCCGGCGTGGGCCGCCGTGTGAGCCTGGATCTCGACGATCGCCGTGTAGCTTGGCGCCCACGCCGGAATCTCCCTTGATCCGCCCGAACAGTTGCTGGAGCTGTCACTCGAAGCGATAAGACTGGGCAAGCGGGGGAGCTCTCGACCCTTCCAGACTATACGGAGTCGGGCGATGAACGGGATCGGGATTGATGTAAGCAAGCGCCGGCTGGATGTTGGAACCTCCGACGGCCAAACCCTGCAGGTCAGCAATGACCCCTCCGGTTTCGCTGAATTGGACCTCTGGCTGAGGCAGCGCCCGAGTAACCAGATCGTGCTGGAGGCCACCGGTGGCTACGAACAGCCTGTGCTGGATTTTCTGCACAAGGCCGGTCATCCGGTGGTTCGGGCCAATGCCTTGCGGGCGCGGAAGCTTGCTCAGGGGCTGGGCCAGAGGGCCAAGACCGACCGCTTGGATGCCTATGCATTGGCACAGATGGCCACGCTGGTGAAGCTGCCGGCCTATCAGCCGTTGGAGGCTTGGCAGCAGAAACTGCGGGAGTTTGTGCGGGCACGTCGACAGATGATCCAGGCCTTGGCCGTCGCGCGACAGCAGCAGGAAATGGTGGGTGATCGTGAACTGCGCCGGCTTTTGCAGGCCAACATCACCCACCTGAAGACACTGGTCAAACGCCTGGGAAAGCAGATTGCCGAGCAGCTCGCTCAACAGCCCCAGCTCACGGTTCTGAAGTCGATGAAGGGCGTGGGGCCGGTGGTACAGGCGGTGCTGGCCAGCTACCTGCCTGAGCTGGGCCATATCAGTGGAAAGGCCATCGCCAGCCTGGTGGGCGTGGCGCCGATGTCCCACGACAGCGGGACGATGCGTGGAAAACGAAGCATCCACGGCGGTCGAGCCGAGATCCGTCAGGTGCTTTACATGGCCGGCATGTCAGCCCTGCAGCACGAACCGCGCATACGGGACTTTTACCGGTCGCTACGGGCCCGCGGCAAGGAGGCCAAAGTAGCCATCGTGGCGGTAATGCGAAAGATGCTGGTGATCCTCAACGCCCGCGTGCGCGACGCTCAAAGCGGACCGATCCCCGCCTGAAGCGCGCCCGGGCACATCTCCAACGGCTGCCGGCCAGCGGCCGGCACTACCGTGCCCGTCTGCTGGAGGGGCCGAAGCCTCCTCCAGCAACACAGTTGCTACACGGACGTACTTGCGGCGTGTCCCGCGAACTCCCACGCCCCTGCCCCAACCAGCGCATGCGTCACACGTACTGCTCTTGATCCACCGCGTTCAAAGCGCCAGCAAAAAAAAGCGGCGACGCTTTCGCGCCGCCGCTTCCCTACCACCCGACTGGTGTGATGCATTACAGGATGTAGCGGCTCAGGTCCGGGTCCTGTACCAGCTCGCCCAGGTGCGCATCCACGTAAGCCTTGTCGATGCTGATGGTCTCGCCATCGCGGTCCGGGGCTTCGTAACTGAGCGTGTCCAGCAGGCGCTCCAGAACCGTGTGCAGGCGGCGGGCGCCGATGTTTTCCTGGCGCTCGTTGACCTGGAACGCGATCTCCGCCAGACGGTCCACCGCGTCCTCGGTGAACTTCATCGACACGCCCTCGGTCTGCAGCAGCGCTTCGTACTGCTTGGTCAGCGCCGCCTTCGGCTCGGTCAGGATGCGCACGAAATCGTTCTTGCTCAGCGCGCCCAGCTCCACCCGGATCGGGAAACGACCCTGCAACTCCGGAATCAGATCGCTCGGCTTGGCCAGGTGGAACGCACCGGAAGCAATGAACAGAATGTGGTCGGTCTTGATCGTGCCGTACTTGGTGGACACGTTCGACCCTTCCACCAGCGGCAGCAGATCGCGCTGCACCCCCTCGCGCGACACATCGCCGCCCGATGAGCCGGCCTCACCGCGCTTGGCCACCTTGTCGATCTCGTCGATGAACACGATGCCGTGCTGCTCGCAGGCCTCGATCGCCGCGCTGCGGATATCGTCTTCGTTGACCAGCTTGCCCGCCTCTTCCTCGATCAGCAGCGGACGCGCGGCCTTGATGCTCAGCGTGCGCTTCTGCGCCTTCGCCCCGCCCATGCTCGAGAACATCTGGCGCAGCTGCTGGCCCATTTCCTCCATGCCCGGCGGGGTCATGATGTCCATGCTGACGTTGGCCGACACTTCCAGCTCGATCTCGCGCTCGTCCAGCTCACCGTTGCGCAGCATGCGGCGGAACTTGATGCGGGTTTCGTTGTCCTGCGCCGACGGCTCGTTGCGCGCGGCCTCGGCATCGAAACCGATACCCGCGCTTCGACGCGGCAGCAGCGCGTCCAGGATACGGTCTTCGGCGCGCTCTTCGGCCTGGGTGCGCACGCGCACCTTGGCCTGCTCGCGGTACAGCTTGACCGCGGTATCGGCCAGGTCGCGGATGATCTGCTCCACGTCCTTGCCGACATAGCCGACCTCGGTGAAACGGGTGGCTTCCACCTTCACGAACGGCGCGTTGGCCAGCGTGGCCAGGCGACGCGCGATCTCGGTCTTGCCGACGCCGGTCGGCCCGATCATCAGGATGTTCTTGGGCATCACTTCATTGCGCAGCTCGGCCGGCAGCTGCATGCGGCGCCAGCGGTTGCGCAATGCGATGGCCACCGCGCGCTTGGCGTCGTGCTGGCCCACGATGTGCCGGTCCAGTTCCTGCACGATCTCGCGCGGGGTCATGGTGGCGGAAGAAACTTCAATCTTGTGCGGCATGGGTGTGCTCACGAATGAATGTGGTGGGTCGGGGTTGCCGGCCAGCGGCCGGCACTACGCTTACAATTCCTCGACCACCACGTTGCGATTGGTGTAGATGCAGATGTCGCCGGCGATGTTGATCGACTCGGTGGCGATGGTGCGGGCGTCCAGTTCGGTGTGTGCCATCAGCGCGCGTGCGGCCGACAACGCGTACGAACCGCCGGAACCGATCGCGATGATGCCGTCTTCCGGCTCGATCACATCGCCGGTGCCGCTGATGATCAGCGAGGTGTCCTTGTCGGCCACGGCCAGCAGCGCTTCGAGCTTGCCCAGGCGGCGCTCGGTGCGCCAGTCCTTAGCCAGCTCCACTGCAGCGCGCTGCAGCTGGCCGTGCTTCTCAAGCTTGGCCTCGAACAGTTCGAACAGGGTGAAGGCGTCGGCGGCGGCACCGGCGAAACCGGCCAGGACCTGGCCCTCGCGACCCAGCCGGCGCACCTTGCGGGCGTTGCCCTTCATCACCGTGTGGCCAAGGGTGACCTGGCCATCGCCGGCAACCGCGACATGACCGTTGCGGCGCACCGAAATGATGGTGGTGGCGTGAAATACGTTGGGGTTCTGACTGGGGTCCATGGAGCCTCCGGGGTGACAGAGACTGAGGTGGGGTCGTTGCCGGGGGCTTCAACCCACCCTGCCCTGCGGCCCGGTGACGCAGTGGATCGATTCAGCTTTCGTTGCCGCTCTTGCGCCGCTTCGCGCGCGGGTGCGCGGCGTCGTAGACCTTGGCCAGGTACTGGAAATCCAGGTGGGTGTAGATCTGCGTGGTGGCGATATCGGCATGCCCGAGCAGTTCCTGCACGCCGCGCAGGTCGCCGGAGGATTCCAGGATGTGGCTGGCAAAACTGTGCCGCAGCATGTGCGGGTGCACATGCTTGAACAGGCCCTGGCGCTGGGCCAGCTGGCGGATGCGGATCTGGATGGCCCGCTGGCTGATCGGCCCGCCCTTGCGGCCCGGGAACACCGGTTGGGCGTCACTGCCGCCGCTTTCGCCGCGCCAGCCTTCCAGCGCGGTGCGCGCGTGCGAGCCGAACGGCACGCGCCGCTCGCGGTTGCCCTTGCCCAGCACGTTGACCAGCCCGGTGGCGAAATCCAGGTCACGCCAGATCAGCGCGCACAGCTCGCTCAGGCGCAGCCCGGAGGAATAGAACAGTTCCAGCAGCGCGCGGTCGCGCAGGCCCAGCGGCCCATCGGTGGGCAGTTCCACCAGCTGCACGGCCTCGTCGGCATCGAGCACCTGCGGCAGCTTGCGCGGCGCCTTCGGGGCCTTGAGCCCTGCGGCGGGACTGGCTTCGATGCGGCGGTGCTTGAGCAGCCACGCATAGAAACTACGGCACGCCGACAGGCGGCGCTGCAGCGACGTGGGCGAGAGCCCGCGGCGGTGTTCGGCGGCGATGAACTGGCGCAACTGCTCGCCATCGAGCACGTCGATGCGCGCGTCGTGGTCGTTGGCCCAGGCGGTCAAGGCGTCCAGGTCGCGGCGGTAGGCATCCAGGGTATGCACCGACATCCGCCGCTCCACCTCCAGGTGCGAGAGGAATTCCGCAGCGGCCCCCATGCCAGCGCCCACGTCGGCCTCAGTCGTGCGTGAAGCGAGCCAGGCCGACCGCCAGCGCTTCGCCCATCATGCGCAGGAACAGCGTGCCCATGCCGGGGTAGAAGCGGTTGGGATCGTGGCTGCCCACGGCGATCAGGCCGACACCCGGCAGCGGCAGCAATGCGCTGGACTGCACCGTGTCGGCGAGCGCGCCGTACAGCACGGTGTTCTTCTCGACCTGCAGGCGGCCGCAGATCGGCTCGCCATCGGCCAGGCAATCGCGGAACGACCCGAGCAGCGGGCTGTTGGCCGGGATCACCTGCAGCCACGGCGCCTGCTCCAGCCCGGCAACCGGCTGCAGCATCACCAGGCGCACCTTGTCGCCGGCGAAGTCTTCTTCCAGCGAGGCGGCCATGGCGCGCAGGGTATCGGCGGCCGTGGTCTGCTTCATCAGCGCCAGGGTCAGCTGATGGGTGCGCACGGCCAGGCGTTCGTTGACCTGCGCGTTGGCGGCCAGGTCGGCGAGCCGTCGCGACAGCTCGCGGTTCTTGTCGCGCAGCACGTCCAGCTGGTAGCTGGCCAGCGACGCGGTGGGGCCGTCATCGCGCGGCACCACCATGGTCAGTGCCAGGTCCGGGAACTGCTTGAGGAACGCCGGATGCCGCCGCAGCCAGGCGGCGACTTCGTGCGCACCGATCTTTTCGACCGTCTCGTTCATGCGTGCCACTCCCCTTCAAAGACGAAGGCTGCCGGGCCGGACATCACCACCTGGGCGTCGTCGGCCGGCCAGCGCAGGCGCAGCTCGCCGCCGGGCAGCGACAACGTGGCGTCGCGCTCCAGGCGGCCACGCTGCATCATCACCACCGCCGCCGCGCAGGCGCCGCTGCCGCAGGCCAGGGTTTCCCCCACGCCGCGTTCGTACACGCGCAGGCGCGCATGGCGGGGGTCGATCACCTGCACGAAGCCGACATTCACCGACTGCGGGAAAGTGGCGTGCTGCTGCAGCAGGTTGCCCAGGCGTTCGACCGGGGCGGCATCGATCAGGCCCACTTCGATCACCGCATGCGGGTTGCCCATCGACACCGCGCCGAAGCGCACCGTGTCGCCCTGCAACGGCAGCAGGTATTCATCGCGCGCACGGGCAAAGCCCAGCAGCGGCACCTGCGCCGGCTCGAAGCGCGGCACGCCCATCGCTACCGCGTACTGGTCGTTGCCCAGCCGCTCGATGGTGTGGGTAGCCAGCGGGCTGTCGATGGCGAAGCTGTCCTCACCGGCCGCGCCATCGCGCACCAGCCAGGCGGCCACGCACCGGGCGCCATTGCCGCACTGCTCGGACTGCGAGCCGTCGGCGTTCCAGATGCGGTAGGACGCCACCGACCCTTCCGCGCGCGGTGGTTCGATGGTGAGGATCTGGTCGCAGCCCACGCCGGTATGGCGGTCGGCCAGGCGGGCCGCCAGGGCCGGGGTGGGTGCGGGCGTACCGTCACGCAGGTCCAGGACGACGAAATCATTGCCGGCGCCGTGCATCTTGCTGAAGCGCAGCGCCGTGGAGGCGGCCTTAGTCATTACCATTTTCGGACTTCAGCGGCGCGTCGACCGGATCGGGCACCACCGGCGGGTTGTTGGTGTCATCCACGGCCGCCGGGGTGGTCTCATCGACGGCCGGCTCGGCGATTTCTTCGACCGGCACCGGCTTCTGCGGCAGCACCAGCGGGCCTTTGTTGCCGCAGGCGGCAAGGAGAAGCAGCGAGGCCGCTGCCAACGGAATCAGGATTCGGTTGCGATGGGGGATGCTCATGGCCCGAGTATAGCCGTGGGTTCTTTGACCGAGGGTATCGATTCGATGAACGCGGCCATGGGGGTGCCGGCTGCGGGCCGGCTGCTCACGATGCCAGGGTCATGCGATTGCCGGCCAGCGGCCGGCAGCCCGTGTGTCCTTCAGTGCATGCGTGGTTGCCGGCCAGCGGCCGGCACTACCGGGGTGGCAGTGGGCGGCTCCACAGCCAGATCGCCACCGCCGCCATGCTGCCGATGGAGAACCACTTCACCCACGCGATCGGCACGCACCAGAGCATGATGCCGGCGCAGACCGCCATGGTCAGGGTGGCCATCCACTTGGCGTAGCGGCTGACCGCGCCGTGGGCCTGCCAGTTGCGGATGGAGGGACCAAAGCGCGGATGCTGCAGCAGCCAGGTGTGCAGACGCTCGGAGCCGCGCGAGGCGGCCCAGGCCGAGATCAGGATGAACACGGTGGTGGGCAGGCCCGGCACGAAGATGCCGACGATGCCGGTGGCCAGGCTGGCATAGGCCAGCAGCCACCATGCCCAGCGGAACCGCACCGGTGGCCGCGTGGCAGGGGCATCGGCAACGTCGGGGCGTTCGGGCACAGTCATGCGCCCAGCATAGCGAGGCCGGACGACGACCGCGATGGTCGCCGTCCGGAGGGCGGGTTGCCGGCCCGAGGCCTGCCTTACGGGGCGGCGGTCACGCCCAGCTGGTCGAGCACGAACGCATACGATTCGGCCAGCTCGTGGTAGCGCTGGAAACGCCCGGACTTGCCGCCGTGCCCGGCCTCCATGTTGGTGCGGAACACGATCGGATGGGTGCCGGTGTTGTCATCGCGCAGCTTGGCCACCCACTTGGCCGGCTCCCAGTACTGCACCTGCGAATCCCACAGCCCGGTGCCGACGAACAGCGCCGGGTAGGCCTGCTTCTTGACGTTGTCGTAGGGCGAGTAGCCGAGCATGTAGTCGTAGTACTCGCGCTGCTCCGGGTTGCCCCACTCGTCGTACTCGTTGGTGGTCAGCGGGATGCTGGCGTCGAGCATGGTGGTGACCACGTCCACGAACGGCACCTGCGCCACCATCACCCGGTAATCCTGCGGGGCCTGGTTGGCCACCGCGCCCATCAACAGGCCGCCGGCGCTGCCGCCGGACGCGGCCACGCGGTCCTTGGACGCATAGCCCAGGCGCACCAGTTCGCGGGTGACATCGACGAAGTCGTTGAAGGTGTTCTGCTTCTTCAGCAGCTTGCCGTCCTCGTACCACGCACGGCCCATTTCCTCACCGCCGCGGATATGCGCAATGGCATAGACCACGCCGCGGTCGAGCAGACTCACCACGGTCTGGTTGAAACCGGGGTCCATCGACATGCCGTAGCTGCCGTAGGCGTACTGGTACAGCGCGGCGGTGCCGTCCTTCTTGAAACCGTTGCGGTACACCAGCGACACCGGCACCTTGGCTCCGTCGCGCGCGGTCACCCAGACCCGCTCGGTGGTGTACTTGCCCGGGTCGTAGCCGATCACCGGCTGCTGCTTGAGCTGGCGACGCTCACCGGTGACGGTGTTGAGCTCGTAGGTGGTGGTCGGCGTGGTGAGCGAGTTGTAGGCGTAGCGCAGCCACGGACTGTCCGGCTCGGGGTTGGCGGCCAGGCCCATCGAGTAGGCCGGCTCGTCGGCCTTGACGTAGTCCTGGCGACCATCGGGATACAGCAGGCGGATGCGCTCCAGGCCATTGGAACGCTCGGCGATCGCACTGAAGCCGTCGAACAGCTCGAACCCTTCCACCAGCACCGCATCGTCATGGGCCACCCAGTCGGTCCACTGCGTGCGCGCGGTGGCATCGGTGGGCGCGGTGACGATCTTGAAGTTCTTCGCGCCGGCATCGTTGGTGCGGATCACCCAGCGGCCGTTGAAGTGGTCGGCGTCGTACTCCACATCGCGCGCACGCGGCGCCAGCAGGGTGAATGCCTGCGGGTTGGCGGCCGGGGCGTAACGGGTTTCCGAGCTGACCGTGCTGTGCAGTTCGATGGTGAGGAATTTGTCGTCGCGGGTGCGGCCGACGCCCATGTAGAAGCTGTCGTCCTTTTCTTCGTACACCAGCACGTCGCTGCTGGCCGGGGTGCCCAGCACGTGCTTTTTGACGCGCACGGTGAGCAGGGTTTCCGGATCATTCTCCACGTAGAACAGGGTGCGGTTGTCGTCGGCCCAGACCACGTTGGGCGACACGTTCTCGATGCGGTCCGGCAGCACCTGGCCGGTGCGCAGGTCCTTGAAGCGGATCACGTACTGGCGGCGGCCAACATCGTCTTCGGCCCAGGCCAGCAGGTGGTTGTCCTGGCTGACGTCGGCATCGCCGACATCGAAGTAGTTCTTGCCCTCGGCCATCACGTTGATGTCCAGCAGGATCTCTTCGGGCGCCTCCATGCTGCCCTTGCGCCGCGCCTGGATCGGATAATCCTTGCCGGTCTCGAAGCGGGTGTAATACCAGTAGCCGCGATCACGCGCGGGCACGCTGGCATCGTCCTGCTTGATGCGCGCCACGATTTCCTTGTACAGGGTGTCCTCGAGCGGCTTGAGCGGTGCCACCACCTGGTCGGTGTAGGCGTTCTCCGCATTCAGGTAGGCCAGTATCTTCGGATCTTCGCGCTTGTCGTCGCGCAGCCAGTAGTAGTCGTCGTTGCGGGTCGCGCCGAACGGCGCCTTGACCGTGTGCGGCTGCTTCTCGGCGTCGGGCGGGGTGAGCGCGGGGGCGGCATGCACGTTGGAGGTCATCAGGCTGGCAACCAGTAAACAAAGGGCGGGTTTCACGAGATAAGGCTCCTTACGGGGGAATGCAATGGCGTCCATGGTCGGCCCAGTCTGGGCGGGCGTTGGGGCAGCGGCAAGCCTGCCGATGGTCACTGCACCTATCATCGGCAGCATGAGCACCCCTACCCCCACGGCCGGCTACAGCCGCCGCAGCCAGGAAATCGAACCCTTCCACGTGATGTCGCTGCTGGCCCGCGCGCAGGCGCTGGAGCAGGCCGGGCACGATGTGATCCACCTGGAAATCGGCGAGCCGGATTTCACCACCGCCGCGCCGATCGTGCAGGCCGGCCAGGCCGCCCTGGCCGCCGGCCACACCCGCTACACCGCCGCGCGCGGGCTGCCCGCGCTGCGCGAGGCCATCGCCGGGTTCTACCAGCAGCGGTACCAGCTGCAGATCGACCCCGAGCGCATCCTGGTCACGCCCGGCGGCTCGGGCGCGCTGCTGCTGGCCAGCAGCCTGCTCGTCGACCCGGACAAGCACTGGCTGCTGGCCGACCCCGGCTATCCGTGCAACCGCCACTTCCTGCGCCTGGTCGAGGGCGCCGCGCAACTGGTGCCGGTGGGCCCGCAGACGGCCTACCAGCTCACCCCGGCGCTGATCGAGCAGCACTGGAACGCGTCCAGCGTGGGCGCGCTGGTGGCCTCGCCGGCCAACCCGACCGGTACGGTGCTGTCGGCGCCGCAGCTGGCCGGGTTGTCGCAGTCGTTGAAGGCGCGCGGCGGCCACCTGGTGGTGGATGAGATCTACCACGGCCTGACCTACGGCATGGACGCGGCCAGCGTGCTGCAGGTGGACGACGAGGCCTTCGTGCTCAACAGCTTCTCCAAGTACTACGGCATGACCGGCTGGCGGCTGGGCTGGCTGGTCGCCCCACCGCAGGCGGTACCGGACCTGGAGAAGCTGGCGCAGAACCTGTACATCAGCGCCTCCAGCATTGCCCAGCATGCCGCCCTGGCCTGCTTCACCCCGGAAAGCATGGCCATCTTCGAACACCGCCGCGCGGCCTTCCGCGAGCGCCGCGACTATCTGCTGCCGGCGCTGCGCGCCCTGGGCTTCCGCATCGAGGTGGAGCCCGAAGGCGCCTTCTACCTGTACTGCGACGTCAGCGCGTTCACCGATGACGCGCAGGCGTTCTGCGCGCACTTCCTGGAAACCCAGCACGTGGCCTTTACGCCCGGGCTGGATTTCGGACACTACCGCGCCAACGCGCACGTGCGACTGGCCTATACGCAGGAAGTACCGCGCCTGGAAGAAGCCGTGGCACGGATCCGGCGTGGGTTGGAAACGTGGGCGAGGTGACCGCTACGGCCCGCAACTACTTCAGCCGTCGCTTTGCAAACGCACTCACCAATACGGTCAATGGCCTCCCCACACTGTTACAGCGTACGAGTGCGGCGGCGCAATTGGAGCCATTAGCGTCAATGAGGCGCAGCGCATGAAGCTGCTGCACAATCTCACCCTGGTCGCCGCGATGCTTGTGTCTGCCTGCACCGCTGAGTTGGCTACAGCGGGTGCCGCACCAACGCCACCAGAAACGCAGGTGGTTCGCTACAGGCTGGTCGCGGTACCGCTGGTCGAGCCGCCTCCTCACCCTCCGAAGCGCGAGCCACCACCACTCAGGCTTGTTGCGCCTAACTCATCGCGCGCACACATTGTCGACAAGGGCGGGAACGAGATCAGACGAGCGCCCAAGGGCCGATCGATTGCTGAGATGAAGGTTAGCCCGAAGCAGCAATGGGTCCTGCTGTACTTCGGCGATGCGGACTATACGGTCGCCTCTGTCGACAGACTCAAGGACATTGCCAGGCCACCGATACAGCCAGCTGCAGCCGCCGACGCCACTGGTTTCAGATGGCTCCCACTCGATGATGATCGCCTGATCGGTTACGCACAGTTGCCTTCGCTCAAGCCGACGAAAGGTTTGACCGCCTCCGAGGCAGACGGGCTGCCACCCAGGGGCACGCTAGTTTACATCTACACCATCGCCACCGACGCCATGAGTCCCGTCGAGATCGACGAGTCGGTGCCACAGCCCTTCAGCATCTCCGACGATTCGTATGGGAACCTTGCCATTGAGCCTCATTCTGGGCTGGCCGCCTTCGGGCTGAAGATCCTTCAGATCCCTTAGCCATGACACGAGGAGCATGAATCAGGCGCGCGCTCCTGGCTGATCCGAGGTATCCATTGACGTGGACGAGAAGAAGTTCATGGCACTTTTCACCTTGTCGCGCACGGCGGCACAGCTGGATCGGGCGCAGGACCGTTGCCAGTGCATTGCTTGAAGATCTGAGGCGCAACTCATGAAGCTGCTGCACAATCTCACCCTGATCGCCGTGCTGTTCGTGTTTTCCTGCACCCCTGAGTTGGCGGGTTGCTCAACGGTATCAGCGGAACAAAAAGCAGGCCACTCCAAGCTTATTGCGCTGCCGCTGGAGCAAACATCGTCGCCAATCGGGAAGCGCGAGCCGCTGCCGTTCAGGCTGCACGCGCCGGGTTCAGCGGAAGCACGCATTGTGGATGCAAGCGGTCATTTGATCAGGCCGGCGCCGGTCAATGGAACGATCTTCGGCTTTCGAGCGAGTCCGAATCGGCAGTGGGTCTTGCTCGATCTCAGCAACGCGGCGTATGTGGTCGCCTCCGTCGACGGACTCAAGGACATCGCCAGGCCACCCAAACGGCCGCATGCACCCGCCGACGCGACCGTCATCGAATGGCGCATCCTCGATGATGACCGCTTGATCGGTTACGCCGAGCTGCCTTCACTGGAGCCGACGAAAGGTTTGACCGCGTCCGAGGCAGACGGGCTGCCACCCAGGGGCACGCTGGTTTACATCTACACCATCGCCACCGACGCCATGAGTTCCGTCGAAATCGACGCATCGGTGCCACAGCCCTTCAGCATCTCCGACGATTCGGATGGGAACCTTGCCATTGAGCCTCATTCTGGGCTGACCGCCTTCGGGCTGAAGATCCTTCAGATCCCGCAGCCATGACGCGAAGAGCGTGAATCAGGCACACGCTCCCGACTTCTTCGGGTGAAGGGGGCACGGCGGTACAGGCGGGTCGGGCGCGGGACCGTTGCCACCGTGCCTCCAGGAAGCCAGGGACGCCCGTAAAGCCGTGCGCAAACTGCTGTTGTTTTGGGCCCGCCAGTGGCACAACAACCAAAAAAACGCCGCGCATCTCTGCGCGGCGTCGAAATGGGGTGGAGCCAACCTGACGCCCCACCACCCGGAGGCGGACCGAAGCGGCCTTCGGTGATGTCCTGCGGCTACCGGGCCGATGGGCCATCCCAGCAGTCGAGCAACGCTCGACTCTACCGCAACTGCTCCCACAGGAAGCTATAGGCCAATGCCGACATGTGCGCGGCCTGCGCATTGTTGGCCGCGCCGCCGTGACCGCCCTCGATATTCTCGTAGTAGGTCACGTCCTTGCCGGCTTCGATCATCTTCGCGGCCATCTTGCGAGCATGGCCCGGATGCACCCGATCGTCACGGGTGGATGTCGTGAACAGCACCGGCGGGTAGGTCTTCTTCGCATCGAACAGGTGGTACGGCGAGAAGGTCTTGATGAACGCCCAGTCGGCCGTGTCCGGATTGCCGTACTCGGCCATCCAGGATGCGCCGGCCAACAGGTGGCTGTAACGCTTCATGTCCAGCAGCGGCACCTGCACCACCACCGCCCCGAACAGCTCCGGGTACTGGGTGAGCATGTTGCCGGTGAGCAGGCCACCGTTGCTGCCGCCCTGCACGCCCAGGTGCTTGGCCGAGGTGATCTTGCGGCTCACCAGGTCGCGGGCGACCGCGGCCATGTCTTCATAGGCCTTGTGGCGGTTCTGCTTCAGCGCCGCCTGGTGCCAGCGCGGGCCATACTCGCCACCGCCGCGGATGTTGGCCACCACGTACACGCCGCCCTTCTCCAGCCACGCCCGGCCCATGCCGCCCGAGTACGACGGGGTCAGCGAGATCTCGAAGCCACCGTAGCCATACAGCAGCGTCGGGTTGGAACCATCTAGCTTCATGTCCTTGGCATGCACCACGAAGTACGGCACGCGGGTGCCGTCCTTGCTGGTCGCAAAGTGCTGTTCGATCACCTTGCCCTCGGCATTGAAGAACGCCGGCATGGTCTTGAGCACTTCCGGCTGCTTGCCGATCTCGGCAATGGCCAGCGTGGTCGGGGTCAGGTAGTCGGTGACGGTCATCCACACCGCGTCGCTGTCATCGGCATCCACCGCACCCACGGCCACGGTGCCGAACGACGGCGCGCCGGTGAAGTCGCTCTTCTTCCAGCCGCTGTCGGTCGGGGTGAGCACGCTCAGGCGGCTCTTGACGTCATCCAGCACGTTGAGCACCAGATGGTTCTTCGTCCAGCTGCTGCCGGCCAGTGATGTGGTGTCGGTGGGCGCGAACAGCACTTCAAAGTCGCGCTTGCCGGCCAGGTAGTCGTCCAGCTTGGTGACCAGCAACGAACCGGCGGTGTAGGTCTTGCCGCCCACGGTCCACGCATCGCGCAGCTCCAGGGTCAGCCACTGCTTGCGCAGGCCTTTCTCGGCCGAGTTCGGCGCGTCGATCTTGGTCAGCGTGCCATCGTCGCCGCGCAGGTAGATCTCGTTGTTGTAGAAGGCCAGCGTGCGGCTGACCAGGTTGCGCTCGTAACCGGGGGTGTCGTCGTGCATGGCCGCGATGTACATGTCATCGGGCTTGCCTTCGTACACCACGCTGGCGCTGGCCATCGGCGTGCCGCGCTTCCACAGCTTGGCCACGCGCGGGTAGCCGGAGGTGGTCATGGTGCCGGTGCCGAAATCGGTGTAGACGAACACCGTGTCGCGGTCGACCCAGTTCAGCCCGCCCTTGGATTCGGGGCGGAAGAAGCCGTCCTTGATCCAGGTCTTGTTGGCCAGGTCGAACTCGCGGGTGACATCGGCATCGGCGCCGCCGCGCGACAGCGCGATCAGGCAACGCGAATAGTCCGGGCGCAGGCAGTCGGCGCCGTGCCAGACCCAGTTCTCACCCTCGGCCTTGTTCAGGGCATCGAGGTCGAGCACGGTTTCCCAGGTCGGCGAGGCCTTGCGGTACTCGGCCAGCGTGGTGCGACGCCACAGGCCGCGCTCGTGCTGCTTGTCCTTCCAGAAGTTGTAGTAGTAGTCACCGATCTTCTGCACGCCGGGAATCTTGGCGTCCGAATCGAGCACCTCGCGGATGCTGGCTTCCATCTGCTTGAACGCCGGGGTCTGGGCCAGGCGGCCCTCCGACTTGGCGTTCTGCTGTTTGACCCAGTCCAGCGATTTGTCGCCGGTCACGTCTTCGAGCCACGCGTACGGGTCGGCGGGGGTCTCAGCAGCCATGGCAGTACCTACCGCACCGGCGGTCATCAGGCCTGCCATCAGGCAGGCGGAAGCGATTTTGGACATTGCAGCTCCAAGCGGACATAAGCCCCGGACGCTATCACACCGCCCGGCCGGCGCTCCCGTGTCGAAGGTCAGGGCGCGCCACGCGGGTGCGGCGGCGGGCCTGCGGGCCACGGCGACGGCCACTGCTGCGGCGGCGCAGCAGCGCCATTGGCAGGCGGAACCGGTACAGGCTCCACCAGGCCAGCCACGGCATGCCCACCAGCCACAGGGGCAGCCAGCCCAGCCATTCGCTGCTGCCGCGTGCCGCCGGCCACACCAGCACCAAGGCCAGTCCGGCCAGGGCGGCCTGCCGGACCCAGCGCAGTACCTGCGGATCGGGGGTGCTGGCCAGGCGTGCGGCGGCCTGTGAACGCGGGGAATGACGCGACGACGACAAGGGCATGACACGACTCCGTGCGAAAGTGATGCGTCACCTTGCCGTGCCACCATCTCACCGGCTGCGACCTGTTGCCGCAACCGGCACGGCAAGCATGAACGCCACCATTGACGTTCTCCGCTGTCCCACCCACCATGCCCGTGCCAGCCACTGGAGCCTTCTGCCGCATGTCTCTGAACCGCCCGCTTCGCGCTGTCCTGTTGCTGTCGACGCTGTCGCTGCTGTCCGCCTGCGCCTTCCGCCACGAGGCCAAGCCGAGCCCGGCACCGGTGGCCACCGAAGCGACTGGCGCCCCCATCGACCTGCAGAAGTTCATGGGCACCTGGTATGTGATCGGCCGGGTTCCCAACCCGATCGAACGCGGCCATGTGGCCAGCGTCAACGAGTTCAGCCTGCGCGGCGACCAGAAGGTGTCCATCACCTATCGGTACCGCAACGGGTTCTCCGAACCGCTCCAGGAGCTGACCGTGCGCGCCTCGGTGGATGAGGAAAGCGGCAACCACAACTGGCGCACCTGGTTCTACAAGATCGTGCCGACCCACACCCGCGTGCTGGAAGTGGCCCCGGACTATTCGTGGGCGATGCTGGGCTATCCCGGCCGCGAGATGGCCTGGATCTTCGCGCGCCAGCCGGACATGGACAAAGAGCTCTACAAGGAACTGGCCACCCGCCTGCGCGACGAGTACGGGGTCAATACCGACAAGCTCAAGCGCGTGCCGCAGCACCCCGAGCAGGTGGACCGGCTGGGGTATGAGGTGCCGAACGTCCGGTAAGCGTGGCGGTCAGGCTGCCTCGCGCGGCTGCACCCTGCGCTCGATTTCCTCGCGGGTCGGCAGCGTCTTCAGATCGTACTCGGCCTGGAGGGCCAGCCACGACGCGGCGTCCCCACCGAAATGACGTGCCAGGCGCACCGCGGTATCCGCCGTGACGCCGCGGGTTTCATGCACGATGGCATGCAATCGCGTAGGCGGCACATCCAGCGCCCGTGCCAGCGCAGTGATGCTCAGCTGCAACGGCAGCAGAAACTCCTCGCGCAGGATTTCGCCCGGATGGACGGCCCTGAGGTTGTTGGTGGGGCGGCTCATGGATGGCACCTCAGTGGTAATCGACGATCTCGACATCACGCGGACCGTTGTCGGTCCAGACAAAAGTCGCCACTGCGCGTTGACGCGGATGCTGTGCTGCCCGCGTCGGTCGCCGTACAGCGCTTCGAGCCGATTTCCGGGCGGGCTGCGCAGGAACTGCAGCGTCTGTGCAGCATCCAGCATCTGCAGTTTGCGCTCGGCCAGTGACTGGAACGCACGAAATTGTCGAGGGCATCGTCCCGCAAACAGCGCGCGCGTGTGACGGCATCGGAAGGATTGAATCATTCCGCGCAGCGTATTACGCGAAACGGAATATAACACAGGTGCCCGTCACGCAATGATGCGCTGGTCGAGCACCTGATCAATCGAATCTGTGCAGGCTGCCGCCTTGGCATTCCAATGGGCGGCACGACCTGGGGCCTGGCCCAGCCGCCGCTGAAGGTGGTGTACCGACCAACGGTCGGTACCTACCGGTTACTTCCGGCTGTAGTGGGACACCAGCCAGTCGCCCAGCATCTGCAGGATCTGCACCAGTACCAGCAGCAGCACCACGGTGACCAGGGCCACGTCGGTGTGCGAGCGCTGGTAGCCGTCGCGGAACGCCAGATCGCCCAGGCCGCCGGACCCGATGGCACCGCCCATCGCGGTGAAGCCGATCAGCGCGATCACCGTGACCGTGGCACCGGCGATCAGGCCGGGCCGCGCTTCGGGCAGCAACACCCGGGTGACCAGCTGCCAGGTGGTGGCGCCCATCGACTGGCTCGCTTCGATCACGCCACGGTCCACTTCGCGCAGCGCGGTTTCCACCAGGCGTGCGTAGAACGGCGCCGCGCCGATCACCAGCGGCACGATCGCACCGCGCACGCCCAGCGAGGTGCCCATCATCCACAAGGTGAGCGGAATCAGCACGATCATCAGGATGATGAAAGGCACCGAGCGCAGCAGGTTCACCAGCACCGCCAGTGCGCCGTACAGTACCGGCTTGCGGTGCAGCTGCGGCGAGCCGGTCAGAAACAGCAGCACGCCCAGCGGCAGGCCGATGGCCAGCGTCAGCGGCAGCGAGCCGCCGAGCATCAGCAGGGTATCCAGCGTGGCCTGGCCGATATCGGCCCACTTGCCCGCGTCGAGGTGGCGGAAGAACCCGCCGGCAGTACCCAGCATCATCGACGCAGCTCCTCAAGGTGGACACCGGCGGCCACGAAGCCGGCCTGCGCGGCCTGCACGTCGCCGCCCACCAGCGATACCGTCAGCTGGCCGTAGGGGGTGTCCTTGATCCGGTCGATACGGCCGGACAGGATGTTGTAGTCCACGCCGGTTTCGCGCGCGATGCGGCCCAGCAGCGGTTCGTAGGTGTCCGCGCCGAGGAAGGTCAGGCGCACGATGCGCCCGGCGACCGCCTCGAAGTCCTTGTGCAGCTCGCCCTCGTCCACCTGCTCCGATTCGCTCACGAAGCGGCGCGTGGTCGGGTGCTGCGGGTGCAGGAACACCTCGGTAACCGGGCCGGTTTCCACCAGGTGGCCGGCATCGAGCACGGCCACGCGGTCGCAGACCCGGCGGATCACGTCCATCTCGTGGGTGATCAGCACGATGGTCAGGCCCAGCTCGCGGTTGATCTTGCCCAGCAGCTTCAGCACCGAAGCGGTGGTCTGCGGGTCCAGTGCGCTGGTGGCTTCATCGCACAGCAGGATCTGCGGGCGGGTGGCCAGGGCGCGGGCGATACCGACGCGCTGCTTCTGTCCGCCGGACAACTGCGCCGGGTACTTGGTCGCGTGTGCTTCCAGGCCAACGGTATGCAGCAGTTCGTCCACGCGCGCGTCGATCTCGGCGCGCGGCGTACCGGCCAGCTCCAGCGGGAAGGCGACGTTGGCCGCCACCGTGCGCGATGACAGCAGGTTGAAGTGCTGGAAGATCATGCCGATGCGGCGGCGCAGCGTACGCAGGCCGTCGGCGTCGAGCGCGGTGACGTCTTCGCCGCTGATCAGCAGGCGGCCGCCGGTGGGTTCCTCGAGCCGGTTGATCAGGCGGATCAGGGTCGACTTGCCTGCCCCGGAGTGGCCGATGATGCCGAATACCTCGCCGGCCTCGATGGTCAGGTCCAGCGGCTGCAGCGCGGCGATCGCGCGGCCGCCGACGGCATAGGATTTGTGCAGGCGCTGGAACTCGATCACTTCGCGGTCAACCGGGCATCGACGGGAGGGGGCGTGCAGCCTACCAGCGCGGGGCGGCCCTGGCCCGCGCGGCTGTGCGGAATGATATTCCGTTTGGTTCTAAGCCGGCGTGATCGGGGCCAGGGACGGCCCTGCCCGGCTCAGGGATGGTCCAGCGGCGCGGGTGCCTGGACCTGGCGGACCCGCTCCCGGTGCAGCAGGTACAGGCCGGAGGCGACGATGATCGCCGCCCCCAGCCAGGTGAAGCGGTCCGGCAGCGCGCCCCAGAACAGCAGGTCCCAGCCGATCACCCAGACCAGCCCGGTGTACTCCAGCGGCGCGATCAGCGAGGCCTCGCCCAGCTGGAACGCGCGGGTCAGGGCCACCTGCCCGCCGGCCCCGGCCAAGCCCATGCCGGCGATCAACGCGGCGTGGCCCAGCTGCAACGGCTGCCAGTCGGGGATGGCCAGCAGGCCGGCGCCCACGGCCATGATCACCAGGAACCAGACCACCATCGACTGCGGGGTGTCGGTGCGGGTGAGCATGCTGACCGTGATGGCAGCCACGGCATAGGCGGTGGCGGCCAGCAGCACCATCAGGCCCGGCACCGAGATGAAGCCCCCCACGCCCGGCCGCAACACCACCAGCACCCCGACCAGGCCGATGCCGATGGCGATCCAGCGCCGCGGGCCGACGTGTTCGCCCAGCAGCGGCACCGACAACGCGGCGATCAGCAGCGGGGCCACGAAGTAGATGGTGTACGCGGTGGACAGCGGCAGGCTGCGCAGGGCGTAGACGAAGCAGCCGATCATCGCCATGCCCAGCGCCCCGCGCAGCAGGTGCAGGGCCCAGCGCTTGGGCACCAGCGAGCGCGGGCCGGCGGTGGCCAGCACCCAGACCAGCACGAACGGCAGCGAGGCCGCGCCGCGCAGGAAGGTCACCTGCAGGGTGGGATAGCTGCTGGCAAGCTGCTTCATGCCGGCATCCATCAGCGAGAAGCAGGCCACGGCCATCAACATCCAGGCGACGGCGCGGGAGGGGGATTTCTGGGTGATCATTGCCCATTATCGCCACGATCGGCGGGCCGTCCATGCCGGGGTGGTTAGAATGACGGCATTCACCCGTTGGAGTTTCCCCATGCCTTCCTTTGACGTCGTTTCCGAAGTCAACACCCACGAACTGACCAACGCGGTCGACCAGGCCAACCGCGAGCTGTCGACCCGCTTCGATTTCAAGGGCGTGGAGGCCAAGTTCGTGCTGGAAGACAGCGTGATCAGCCAGTCCGCGCCGAGCGATTTCCAGCTGCAGCAGATGACCGACATCCTGCGTGCGCGCCTGATCGCGCGCGGCATCGACGTGCGCTGCCTGGAGTTCGGCGACGTCGAGACCAACCTGGCCGGTGCGCGCCAGAAAGTGACCGTCAAGCAGGGCATCGAACAGAAGGTCGCAAAGCAGATCGCGGCGAAATTGAAGGAAGGCAAGTTGAAGGTGGACAGCCAGATCAATGGCGACAAGCTGCGCGTCAACGGCAAGAAGCGCGACGACCTGCAGGATGCGATCGCGCTGCTGAAGAAGGAAACCTTCGAGGTCCCGCTGCAGTTCGACAACTTCCGCGATTGATCGCACCCGATCGCCCGCGCGCCCCCGGGCGGTAGTGCCGGCCGCTGGCCGGCAACCCCACAACCCCCCAACGCGCACGGGTACTGCCGGCCGCTGGCCGGCAACCCCACAAGCCCCCAACGCGCACAGGTAGTGCCGGCCGCTGGCCGGCAACCACGCAATCCCCCAACGCGCACAGGTAGTGCCGGCCGCTGGCCGGCACCCCGCAGATTCAGCCGCGCAGGTGCCGGTACAACGTCGTCCGCGAAATCCCCAGCTGCCGTGCCGCCGCCGCAATGTTGCCGTGGTGCGCGGCAACCGCCTCACGCACGCCCTGCGCGTTGAGCGCACGCAACGATGGCGCAGCCGCCTGACCCGCCGCAGCCTCAATCCGCACGCCCGCGCGCGCCGCCACCGGCCCGCGCAGGTACTGCACATACACCGCCGTGTCTTCGCCGATACGCACCCGATGCGCAGGCCCGGCCTGCAGCAATCGCCGTCGCTGGTGCACGCTGGCGCCGGCGAACAGGCCCTCCAGTGCAAGCAGCGGCAACGGCCCGCGCCGTGGCAGGCCGAACAAGCGGCGCGCCACCCGGTTGGCCGCGCACACGCGGCCGTCTTCCTCGACCGCCAGCAACCCCTGCAACGGTGACTGCAGCCAGCGCGCATCGTGCTGCACGGCCAGCAGGTGGCAGGGCCGGTGTTCGATCATCAGCCGGTTTTCGGTGGACAGCGCCGCCTGGCGGAAATACCCGTGCAGCAGTTCGGCATCGCGGTCGCCGGTGCCGGTGATGTCCAGCGCGCCGAGCACTTCGCCATCGAGCCCATGCAGCGGCACGCTCAGGCAGAACACCGCGGCGAACCGGTCCAGGTAGTGTTCGTTGCCGCGCACCAGCGCGGGCGCGTCGTCGGCCAGGCTGCAGGCCGGCGCGGTGGTGCCGATGTCGATCTCGCGCAGTCGCCGGCCCACCTGGATCGGGCGCAACACCGGCACATCGGCCAGGCCATGCTCGCGCTGGGCCACGATCATGCCCCCGGCGTTGACGCAGAACAGCGTCCACTGGCGGCCACCGAAGGCGGCCCAGAGATGGTCGAGGTCATCGCGCACGCAGCGCGCCAGCCGGCGGTCGGCCGGGTCGTCCAGGCGTGGCCCGGATGCGGCCAGCGGGGCGTAATGCGGTTCCTGGCGCGGCTGCACGCCGGCCAGCCGCGAGCGCTCCCACGAGCGCTGCACGGACGGGGCCAGCAACGACTCAGCCAGGGCCCCGCCGTCGGCGAAACGCTGGCGCGCCGCTGCCAATGCCTGTTGCTGCTCCAGCTGCATGCCGCCCATGGGATCCTCCAAACCGGATCTGGAGCGTACACCCGCCAAGCTGACTGACTGCACCGTCGCAGGCCCCACGGCCTGCGACGCAGCGTTTCATCGTGCTGCCGGCCAGCGGCCGGCACTACCCGATGGTCAGGATCGGCTTGAGCGTGATGCCGCGGGTGCTGTCTTCGGCGGCCTGGTTGATCTGGTCCAGCGGGTAGAACTTCACCAGTTTGTCGAATGGGAAACGGCCCTGCTGGTACAGCTGCACCAGCTGCGGAATGAACACCTTCGGCACGCTGTCGCCTTCGACGATGCCGCGGATGCTGCGCCCGCCCAGCAGCAGGTTGTTGACGTCGAACTCGGCCTTGGTGCCCAGCTTCGGCGCGCCCACCACGCCGATCACACCGCGCCCGCCCAACGCTTCGATGCCCTGCGCGAGCACCTCGGGGCGGCCGGTGGATTCCAGTGCGAAGGTGGCCCCGCCACCGGTGATCTCCCGCACGGCGTCGACCACATCAACCTCACGGCTGTTGATGACATGGGTGGCACCCAGCTCCTTGGCCAGTTCCAGGCGCGACGGCACCACATCGATGGCGATGATGGTGGTGGCACCAGCCACGCGCGCGGCCATCACCGCGCTCAGGCCCACCGCGCCCGCGCCGAAGCTGGCAAAGCTGCTGCCGGCAGTGACCTTGAGCGAGTTGATCACCGCACCGGCACCGGTCTGGATGCCGCAGCCCAGCGGACCCAGCAGTTCGATCGGGGCGTCATCGGGCACCTTGATCGCGTTGTTCTCGCGGCTCAGCGCATACGTGGCGAACGAGGACTGCGCGAAGAAATGATCGTGCAGCGGGTTGCCGTCCGGGTCCTGGATGGCGGTGCTGCCGTCCAGCGCGCCGCCGCCGAAATTGAGCCCGAAGAAGTCCTTGCAGTACGCGCCATGCCCGCCGCTGCACGGATTGCAGTGGCCGCAGGCGCCGTAGGTGAGCACCACGTGGTCGCCCACCTTGAGGTCTTTCACGCCCGGGCCGAGCGCTTCGACGATGCCCGCGCCTTCATGCCCGAGCACCGCCGGCAACGGCACCGGGTAGTACTGGTCACGCACGATCAGGTCGGTATGGCACAGGCCGGTGGCGATCACGCGCACCAGCACTTCGTCGTCCTGCGGGGCGCGGATGCGCGCCGGTTCGATGGTGAAGGGTTGTTCCTTCTCGCGCACCACGGCCACGGTGATGTCGCGCAGTTCTGCTGTAGCGGTCATGCTCGTTTCCTTGTTCAGATCGGGTAGGCGGGCGCTTCGCCCTTGACGGTCAGCCACTGCCACTGGGTGAACTCGTCGATGTTGGACGGGCCGCCGATGCTGGTGCCGTTGCCGGACGCGCCCACCCCGCCGAACGGGTTGATCACTTCATCGTTCACGGTCTGGTCGTTGATGTGCAGCAGGCCGGTACGCAGGCGTTCGCCCAGCTTCAGCGCGCGGCCCACGTTGCTGGACACGATCGCCATCGACAGGCCGTACTCGCTGTCGTTGGCCAGTTCCACGGCCTCGTCGTCGGTGTCGAACGGGACCACCACCGCGACCGGCGCGAAGATCTCTTCGTGGAAGGCGGGATTGTCGCGGCCCACGTCACTGAGCACGGTCGGCTCGAAGAACAGGTCCTGGTAGCTGCCGCCGGTGGCCAGCGTGGCACCGGCCGCCTGCGCGTCGGCCACGATCTTCGCGGCATGGTCGCGCTGCTGGGCATTGATCAGCGGGCCGATGGCCACATCGCCGGTGGCCGGGTTGCCGACCTTGAGCGATTTCGCCTTGGCCACCAGCTTCTCCAGGAAGCGCGGATAGAGGCTGCGCTGGACCAGCACGCGGCCGGTGGCCATGCAGATCTGGCCCTGGTGCAGGTACACGCCCCAGGCGGTATTGGCGATGGCCAGGTCGATGTCGGCGTCGTCCAGGATGATCAGCGAGTTCTTGCCGCCCAGCTCCAGCGACACCTTCTTGAGGTGCTTGCCGGCCGCTTCGCCCACCTTGCGCCCGGCACCGGTGGACCCGGTGAACTGGATCATCGCGATGTTCGGGTCGCTGGTCAGCGCGGCACCGGCCGCACCGTCACCGGGCAGCACGTGCAGCAGACCGGCCGGCAAGCCGGCCAGTTCGAACAGCCGCGCGATCACGAAGCCACCGCACACCGCGGTGCGCGGGTCGGGCTTGAGCACCACCGCATTGCCCAGCGCCAGCGCCGGGGCAACCGCGCGCATGGCCAGGTACAGCGGGAAGTTGAACGGGGCGATCACGCCCACTACGCCCAGCGGGCGGCGGCGGGCCAGGTTCAGGCGGCCGGGCTCGGACGGCAGTACTTCGCCGATGCTGCGCGACGGCAGCGCCGCAGCTTCATGCAGCGCCTTGGTGTTTACCTTGGCCTCAAAGCCGGCCTTGAGCCGGGTTGAACCGCTCTCGCGGACCAGCCATTCCACGATCTCATCGTTGTACTGCTCGGCCAGCTGCGCAGCGCGGCGCAGCACCTGGGCGCGGGTTTCGTAGGGGGCGGCGGCCCAGTCGCGCTGGGCGGTGGCGGCGGTGCTGGCGGCGGCGGCGATGCCGGCCGGGTTGGTCATTGCGATCTGGCCCAGGGCGGTGCCGGTGGCCGGTTCGATCACGTCCTGGGCGCTGGCGCCGGACTGCCACTGGCCGTCGAACAGCTTGCCGGACCACAGCGCGGTGGGGAGGAATTCCGAGGTTGCATGCATCTGTTGGCTCCTTTTGACGAAGCACGGCCGCATGGCCGTCTTCTGCACATGGTTCACCCTGGCATTGGATACCTGCCGCGCCGCACTGCCTATTGGCCGTGCGCGGGAAACGCGCAAGCCCCTGCCGGTAAAGGGTTTTCAAGCATGCCCGGTGTCCAGTTAATGGACAGTGGTGTCCATGCCAACGGCGCCACCACGCGTGCGTGCGGCCATGCGCCGTACAATCGCCTGCCCAGCCCGCGATACCGCCCGCCATGAATGATCACGCCTTCACCGACGACAGCGCCCCGGACGGCACCGACTTCATCGCCGAAACCCGCACCTGGCTGGAGCAGATCGTGATCGGACTGAACCTGTGCCCGTTCGCCAAGGCGGTGTATGTAAAGCACCAGGTGCGTTTCGTGCTCAGCGATGCCACCACGCCTGAAGCGCTGGTGGAAGAGCTGGCCGAGGAGTTGCTGCGCCTGCGCGACACCTCACCGGAAGAGACCGACACCACGCTGATCGTGCACCCGTACGTGCTGACCGACTTCCTGGACTACAACGATTTCCTCGACAACGCCGACGCGGCGATCGAGGCGCTGGACCTGCAGGGCATCCTGCAGGTGGCCAGCTTCCACCCGCAGTACCAGTTCGAGGGCGTGGCGCCGGACGACGTGAGCAACTACACCAACCGCTCGCCCTACCCCACCCTGCACCTGCTGCGCGAAGACAGCGTGGAACGTGCGGTGGCGGCATTCCCGGACCCGGACGTGATCGTGGAGCGCAACATCGAGACGCTGGACAAGCTGGGCGTGGAAGGCTGGACCCGCCTGCTAGGGCGCAAGGACAACTCGCGATGCCACTGACGCCGCCGATCACCGACTGGGCCGCGCAGCCGCTGCGCGACCGCGTGGTGATCGTCACCGGCGGTGCGCAGGGCGTGGGCCGCGGCATCGCGCAGGCGGTGCTGGGCGCCGGCGGCAGCGTGGTGATTGCCGACCTGGATGCCGACGCTGGCAAGGCCTGCCTGAAAGAATGGGCGCTGCCCGAGCGGGCGGCCTTCCAGCGCGCGGACGTGGCCAGCGAGCGCAGCGTGCAGGCGCTGGTGAAAGCCGCACTGAAGCGTTTCGGGCGCATCGACGGGCTGGTCAACAATGCCGGCATTGCCGCGGCGCATGGCACCCCGTTGGCGCAGATGCCGCTGGCCGAATGGCAGCGCCGGTTGTCGAGCCTGCACGGGGCGTTCCTGTGCAGCAAGCACGCGCTGCCGGCACTGCGCGAGCACGGCGGGCGCATCCTCAACATCGCCTCCACCCGCGCCGGCCAGTCCGAAGCGGACAGCGAAGCCTATGCGGCGGCCAAGGGCGGGCTGGTGGCCTTTACCCATGCGCTGGCGATCAGCGAAGGCCCGGCCGTGCGGGTGAACTGCATCAGCCCGGGCTGGATCACCACCGACGCCTGGCAGGCTCCGGCGCGGCGGCGCACGCCGAAGCTGTCGCGCCGCGACCACGCCCAGCACCCGGTAGGCCGCGTGGGCCAACCGGAGGACATCGGCGCGCTGGCGGTGTTCCTGCTGTCGGACCTGTCCGGCTTCATCACCGGCCAAGACCATGTGGTGGACGGCGGCATGACCCGGAAGATGATCTACGCCGAATAGCGGGGCGTACCGACCAACGGTCGGTACCTACCGGGGTGGCATGCACGTGTGATTGACGGGTGTGCGCACCGACCAACGGTCGGTGCGCGTCAGCGTCGGACACACGGTCACGATGCCCGGTAGTGCCGGCCGCTGGCCGGCTCTGCGCTATCCCACCGGCGCACGGTGTCATGCATCCCGGGGAGCCGGCCAGCGGCCGGCACTACCGGGATCACACCCTATGCATTTCGAGCGACCGGCACCACCGCCCGGGATCACGCCCTTTGCATTTCGAGCGGCCGGCTCCACCGCCCGGGATCATGCCATGTGCATTTCGAGCGGCCGGCTCCGCCGCCCGGGATCACACCCTATGCATTTCGAGCGGCCGGCACCACCGGACCGGCATCACGCCATGCCGTTATGCCGCAGCAGCGCATCCACGTTCGGTGCACGCCCGCGGAACGCCGCGAAGTTCTCCGCCGCACTGCGGCTGCCACCGCGCGACAGCACTTCGTCGCGGAAGCGCTTGCCGGTTTCCGCCACCTGGTCCGGTGCCTCTTCGAACGCGGCGTAGGCGTCGGCGCTGAGCACTTCGGCCCACTTGTAGCTGTAGTAACCGGCGGCATACCCGCCCGCGAAGATGTGGCTGAACTGATGCGGGAAGCGGTTCCAGGCCGGCGGCCGGTTCACCGCCACCTCGTCGCGCACGCGTTCCAGCAGCTGCAGCACGGTGTCCTGGACCGGGTCGAAGCTGCTGTGCAGCTGCATGTCGAACAGCGCGAATTCCAGCTGGCGCACGGTGAACATGCCGCTCTGGAAGTTGCGCGCGGCCAGCATGCGGTCGAACAACGCGCGCGGCAGCGGTTCACCGCTGTCCACGTGCGCGGTCATCGCCTGCACGCGCGCCCATTCCCAGCAGAAGTTCTCCATGAACTGGCTGGGCAGCTCCACCGCGTCCCATTCCACGCCATTGATGCCGGCCACGCCCAGCTCACCGATGCGGGTAAGCAGCTGGTGCAGGCCATGGCCCATTTCGTGGAACAGGGTGGTCACGTCGCTGTGGCTGAAGGTGGCCGGCGCGCCGTCGGCGCCCTTGCCGAAGTTGCACACCAGGTACACCAGCGGCGTCTGCACGCCCTGGGCGGTGTCACGCCGGTTCCGGCAGTCATCCATCCACGCACCGCCGCGCTTGCCCTCGCGTGCGTACAGGTCCAGGTAGAACTGGCCGACCAGCGCGCCCTGGGCATCCACCAGGCGGAAGAAGCGCACGTCCGGGTGCCACACCGGCGCGCTGTCGGGCTGCACCTGCAGGCCGTACAGGCCTTCAATCACGCCGAACAGACCGGCCAGCACCTTCGGCTCGGTGAAGTACTGCTTCACCTCCTGCTCGGAATAACTGTACCGGGCCTGCTTGAGCTTCTCGCTGGCAAACCCGAGGTCCCACGCTTCCAGCGCGGGCAGGCCGAGTTCGTCGCGGGCGAAGGCATCCAGTTCGGCACGGTCGCGCTGCGCGTGCGGCTTGGCGCGCGCGGCCAGGTCACGCAGGAAGCCGAGCACCTGGTTGGGGTCTTCGGCCATCTTGGTGGCGATGGAATAGGCGGCATAGTTGTCAAAGCCAAGCAGCGCGGCCAGTTCCGCGCGCAGGGCCAGCACGCGGTCGATGTTGGCGCTGTTGTCCAGCGCGGCATCGCCGAATTCCGAGGCACGCAGTGCGTTGGCACGGTACAGCGTTTCGCGCAGCGGGCGATGCGTGGCGTAGGTCAGCACCGGCAGGTAGCACGGCATCTGCAGGGTCAGCTTCCAGCCGGGCAGCCCGTCCTTTTCGGCGGCCGCGCGTGCAGCGGCGATCACGTCTTCGGGCAGGCCATCCAGCTCGGCGCGATCTTCAACGTGCAGCGACCACGCGTCGGTGGCGTCCAGCACGTTCTGCGAGAACTTCGCCGACAGCGCCGACAGCTCTTCCTTGATCGCACTGAAGCGCGCCTTGGCATCGTCGTCCAGCTCGGCACCGCCCAGGCGGAAATCGCGCAGCGCGTTGTCCAGCACCTTGCGCTGGGCCTCATCAAAACCGGCGGCTTCGGGAGCCGCCGCCAGGCGCCGGTACTGCTCGAACAGCGCCAGGTTCTGGCCCAGCGCACTGCCGAAGCGGGTCACCTTGGGCAGGGTGGCGTTGTAGGCCTCGCGCAACGCCGGCGTGTTGACCACGCCCTGCAGGTGGCCCACCTGGCCCCAAGCGCGCCAGAGGCGTTCGGTGGCATCGTCCAGCGGCACCACGAAGCTGGCCCAGGTGACCGGGCTGACGGTTTCGGCGGCCTTCACCGCGGCTTCGGCGTCGGCCAGCAACGCGTCGATGGCCGGGCCGATGTGCTCGGGCTGGATCGCGTCGAAGCGCGGCAGGCCGGAAAAGTCGAGCAGGGGGTTGGTGGGGGTCACAGGCATCTCCAGACAACGGGGCCGCACAGCGGCATTCGCCCACGATATGGCATCGCCCCCACCCCGGCACAAGCCCTGCGCCGGTACGGCACGCCGATGTTCACGCGCGGCTGACGGCGCCGGACCGACGCTGAAGGCCCCACCGTGGCGGTCCGGAGCGATCATGGATGATGTCACCCACACCCTGCCGGCGTTCGCGCTGATCGGCACCGCCAGCCACGCCGAACTGGACTGGATTGCCGCGCTGGGCCACCCCGACGAACAGGCGCGCCACCGCACGGCGCTGCAGCAGGTGGTGGGGGCGCAGCAGGGCCGGCTGCACGAGGACCAGCTCTGGTTTCCCTACGAAGTGATCGAACGCGGCGCCGCGCACTACGCGCCGGGCCACGAACGCGAATTCGTGCTGTGCACGCTGCTGGTCATCCTGGCCGTGCAGGCCGGCCAGCGCCTGGACGTGGACCTGGCCCTGCAGTTCGACGACCTGGCGGCAACGTATGAAACGCTGCCGCCGGTACTGCGCGACACCGTCCTGGACGCCTACCAGCGCGTACAGGCGTAGAGCCGACCGCTGGTCGGCTGACGTCCGGCACGCACAGGGGGTAGAGCCGACCGTTGGTCGGCTGACGTCCCGCGCGCACCGGGGTAGAGCCGACCGTTGGTCGGCTGATTTCCGGCGTCACGGCAAGAGCAGCCGACCAACGGTCGGCTCTACCTGGTGAAGGCCGGAGCAGCCGACCAACGGTCGGCTCTACCTTCAGTACAACCCTTCCAACGACGCACACGGCAGTTCCGGCAGCCCCTGCCCGGCAACCGCCGCGGCAATCAGCGCGTCGGCCTGCTCCACGTCGATGCCCTGGCGCGGGTACCAGTCCGGGTTGTAGTAGCTGTGCGCGTAGCGCTCGCCGCTGTCGCACAGGATGGTCACGATCGAGCCGCTGCGGCCGGCCTTGCGCATCATCTCCGCCGCCTGCAGCACGCCGATGAAGTTGGTGCCGGTGGAGCCGCCCACGCGGCGGCCCAACTGCCGGCTCACATGCCGCATCGCGGCCAGGCTCAGTGCATCGGGCACCTTCACCATGGCATCCACACTGGTCGGAATGAAGCTGGATTCCACCCGCGGTCGGCCGATGCCTTCCACGCGCGAGCCGCCACTGCAGGTCAGCTCGCGCCACGGCTGCCCGGCCAGGGCCGCGCAGTAGCCGTCGTAGAACACCGACACTTCCGGGTCGGCGCACAGGATGCGGGTGTCGTGCCGGCGATAGCTGACGTAACGGCCCAGCGTGGCCGCGGTGCCGCCCGTGCCCGGACTGCACACGATCCACTCCGGCACCGGGTGCGGCTCTTCGGCCATCTGCTTGAAGATGGACTCGGCAATGTTGTTGTTGGCGCGCCAGTCGGTGGCCCGCTCGGCGTAGGTGAACTGGTCCATGAAGTGGCCGCCGGTGTCGCGCGCCAGCTTCTCCGAATCGCAGTTCAGGTCGCAGGCACGCTCGACCAGGTGGCAACGGCCACCATGGAACTCGATCGCAGCGATCTTCTCCGGTGACGTAGTGGCCGGCATCACCGCGATGAACGGCAGGCCCAGCAGCCGCGCGAAGTACGCCTCGGACACCGCCGTGGAGCCGCTGGAGGCCTCGATCACCGGGCGTCCCTCGCGCAGCCAGCCGTTGGCCAGCGCGTACAGGAACAGCGAGCGCGCCAGACGGTGCTTGAGACTGCCGGTGGGGTGGCTGGACTCGTCCTTGAAATACAGGTCGATGCCGGCATGCCCGGGCAGATCCATCGGGATCAGGTGGGTATCGGCCGAACGGTTGAAATCGGCTTCGATCTTGCGGATGGCGGCAGCCACCCATTCACGCTGCGACATGGCCAGGACTGTGCAAGGAGACGCAGCATTCTACGTCGCCTTGCAGTCCCCCCGCTAAAATGGACGCCATGGCCGTGAACCCACGGCCCCCGCTGCCACAGGATTCCCCCATGAGCGTTGCTTCCCTGCAGTCCCAGCCCGGCGTTGCCGCCCAGCCGCCGGCCGAAACCACCGGTTTCGTGTTCAACCACACCATGCTGCGCGTGAAGGACATCGCCGCCTCGCTGGACTTCTATACCCGCGTGCTCGGCTTCCGCCTGATCGACCAGCGCGACTTCGCCGAAGCCCAGTTCAGCCTGTACTTCCTGGCCCTGCTGCCGGCCGGCACCCAGATCCCCGAGGGCGACGACGCGCGCCGGGTGTGGATGGCCGGCATTCCCGGCGTGCTGGAGCTGACCCACAACCACGGCACCGAAACCCAGCCGGGCGCGGTGTACCACGACGGCAACAGCGACCCGCGCGGCTTCGGCCACATCTGCGTGTCGGTGCCGGACATCCAGGCCGCCTGCAAGCGCTTCGATGACCTGCAGGTGCCCTATCAGAAGCGCCTGGAAGACGGCCGCATGAAACACCTGGCCTTCATCAAGGACCCCGACGGCTACTGGGTGGAGATCATCTCCAACACCCCGATCGCCTGAGAGCGCTGCCTCCGGTAGGTGCCGACCGGTAGTCGGCACACCGTCGCAGGGTCGGCACCCCACCACCGGGTCAGCAACGTGCACGCGGCGGACATGCCGCCGCGCTGCACCGGTGGTATACCTGCGCACCTGCCCAAGCCGAGGAGTGCGCATGGAAACCATGGAACTGTACCGGGGTCGCCTGATCGACCATCTGCAACTGGTGGTCAAGGACCTGGCCGCCAGCCGCCGCTTCTACCAGGCGGTGTTCGACAGCATCGGCATCCCCATCGCCGGTGAAGGCGACACCTATTTCTGGGCCGACGAACTGTTTATTTCCACCGCCAGCAGCGAGGCCGCCGCCGGCCAGCTGACCGGCCGCCACCACCTGGCCTTCCAGGCCCGCGACCGCGCCACCGTCGAGGCGTTCCACCAGGCCGCATTGGCCGCCGGTGGCAAGGACAACGGCGCGCCCGGCGAACGCCCGTACCACCCGGGTTACTACGCCGCGTTCGCGATCGATCCGGACGGCAACAACATCGAAGTGGTCTACCACGGTCCGGCCGACTACAGCGCCGATGCGGTGAAGGTGAGCTTCTCGCAGTAGACGGCCGCGCCCGTCGTTCCGTCCCGGGACGGGCACGCCATGCGCGCCCGCCCGGTCAGCATCGTGCGCGGATCAGCGCGAACACGTGCCCTTGCGCGCCATCTTCAACCCGGCCACCTGGCGGCGACCGTCGGCTTCGGGCACTACGTCCAGCTTGGCACCGCCCACGAACACGCCCATCCGGATCGACTGCTGGATGAAGTAGTTGCGGCCCGATTCGGTCTGCACCTTCAGGTCGTTCGGCGAGAACTCCGATTCGGTCGAGAAGGTGTGCTCACGGTCGCCCGGCACCGTGGTGTAGAAGAACACCTTGTCGGCGCTTTCGCCCAGGCATTCGCCATCGATCCAGATGTCCTTCCTCAGCGCCTTGCCGACGAAGCTGTTGCGGAACACATACACCCCGGCGGTGCCCGCTTCGGGCGTCGGGAAGGTCTTTGCGGTCTCGACCATGCCCTTGTCGGCCATCGGCACGCTTGCACAGCCAGACAACATGGCGATGGCCGCGGCCATCCCCAGCAACGAAATCCTGTTCACGTACTGCCCCCTGATGGTTGGATGAGAGGCGACGCGATTCCGGAGGGGACCTACCAGGCCAAACACTGCGCGCAATCACAGATGCCGTGTTGCCGTGCCGTTCCTGGCCCGTCTGCTTCCCTGCCGGCACCTGCGGCACCGGGGCGAAGTCTAGCCGGGAATGTGAAGAACGTGAATGGGCGCGCGGCGCGAGGCGACAGACCGTTCCAGCAGCGGGCCGTGAACGCTTCAGGGTGCGCCGCCGCCAATCTCACTGGATGAGATCGCCCCTGCTTAGGGTGCCCGCATGGACACCCTGCGCAAGCTCGCCATCCTCGCCGATGCCGCCAAGTACGACGCCTCCTGCGCCTCCAGCGGCGCGGGAAAGCGGAACTCGGTCAAATCCGGTGGCATCGGCAGCACCGAGGGCGCGGGGATCTGTCACAGCTATACCCCGGATGGGCGGTGCGTCTCGTTGCTGAAAATCCTGCTGACCAACCTCTGCATCTACGACTGCGCCTACTGCGTGAACCGGGTTTCAAGCAACGTGCAGCGGGCGCGCTTCAGCGTGGACGAGGTGGTCGCGCTGACCATGGATTTCTACAAGCGCAATTACATCGAGGGCCTGTTCCTTTCCAGCGGCATCATCCGCAACGCCGACTACACGATGGAACGCATGGTGGAAGTGGCGCGGGTGCTGCGCCAGGAACATCGGTTCGCCGGATACATCCACCTGAAGACCATTCCCGAGGCGTCGCCGGAACTGCTGGCCGCCGCCGGGCGCTACGCCGATCGGCTGTCGATCAACATCGAACTGCCCACTGAAGACGGGCTGGCCAGTTACGCCCCGGAAAAGTCGATGCCCTCCATCCGTGGCGCGATGGGCGAGCTCAGCTGGCGGATCGAGGAGGCCAAGGAGGCGCGCAAGGCGACCGCTGCCCTGCCGCTGGCCGACCCGGCCCCGCGCACCCGGAAACCGCGAGCGCCGCGCTTCGCACCGGCCGGGCAAAGTACACAGATGATCGTCGGTGCCGACGGCGCGAGCGACCAGCAGATCCTGGGCGCGGCGGACAACCTGTATGGCAATTACCACATGCGCCGGGTTTACTATTCCGCGTTCAGCCCGATCCCCGATGCCAGCAAAGCGCTGCCGCTGCAAGCGCCGCCACTGGCGCGTGAGCACCGGCTGTATCAGGCCGACTGGCTGCTGCGCTTTTACGGCTACGGGGTGGAAGAGATTACCGACACCACCCAGGGCGGCATGCTCGACCTGGACATCGATCCGAAAATGGCCTGGGCGATCCGACACCCCGAGCGTTTTCCGGTGGACGTCAATACGGCGCCGAAGGAATTGCTGTTGCGTATTCCCGGCTTGGGCGTGCGCAACGTCAAGCGCGTATTGATGGCGCGCCGCCATGGCCGCCTGCGGGTGGCCGACGTGGCCCGGCTGCGCGCGCCGATGAGCAAACTATTGCCGTTCGTCCAGCTGGCCGACCACCATCCCCGCAAGCAGCTGGATGATCCTGCCACCCTGCGCGCGCGATTGGCGCCGCCACCGAAGCAGGGTGCGTTGTTTTGACTGGTCCGGCACGTACGGACCTGCAGCGCTGGAGCGCGCGGGTGGACCCGGCGTGGTCGGTGGAGGCATGGCGCGCGGTAGCGCGGGCGGCGTTGCAGCGACAGGTAACACCGCCCCAGCTGGACTGGCTCGATGCCGGCGACCGCTCGCTGCTCGATGCCCCTTCGGTGCTGGATGCGCCGCTACCGGTGGAGCCCACGCCGACGCAGGCCGCGGTACCCCGTGATTTTCTCGAACTGGCCGCCACCTGCCTGTGCCACCGTGAGCCGCAGCGGCTGGCGCTGTTGTACCGCATGCTGTGGCGGATCACCCACGGCGAGCGGCGCCTGCTGACCAACCCGGCCGACCCCGACGTGGTGCGCGCTATGGCCCTGGCGCAGGCAGTACGCCGCGATGCGCACAAAATGAAGGCGTTCGTGCGCTTCCGGGAAGTACCCGGCGAGCAAGAGGCGTTCATTGCCTGGTTCGAGCCAGACCACCACATCGTGGACCGGGTGGCGCCCTTCTTCGCGCGTCGCTTCGCCGGCATGCGGTGGGCGATCCTGACCCCGACGCGCAGCGCGCGATGGGATGGCAGCACGCTGTCATTCGGCCCCGGCGGCAGCCAGGAGCAGGCGCCGCGCGAGGACGCGCGCGAAGAATTGTGGCGCACGTACTACGCCAACATCTTCAACCCGGCCCGGCTCAACACGCGCATGATGCGGCAGGAAATGCCCGCCAGGTACTGGAAACACCTGCCTGAAGCAACGCTGCTGCCGATGCTGGTGCGCGACGCTGGCGATCGCGTACAGGAGATGCATGACCGCGACGTGCAGGCACCGCAGCGCCGCATTCCCGACCGCCGGATTACCGCGCGTGCGCCGGCCACCGCCAACGGCGATGACCTGGATACGCTGCGCACGGCGGCCATGGGGTGCCGCCGCTGTCCACTATGGGAACCGGCCACCCAGACGGTGTTCGGTGAAGGGCCGCAGAACGCCAAGGTGATGCTGGTGGGCGAGCAGCCCGGCGACAGCGAAGACCTGAGCGGGCACCCCTTCGTGGGTCCGGCCGGGCAGCTGTTGAACCGCGCGTTGGCCGAACTGGATATCGACCGCAGCACGCTGTACATGACCAATGCGGTGAAGCACTTCCGGTTTGAGCGGCGCGGTAAACGGCGCATCCACAGCACGCCGCAGATGACCCACGTCACTGCGTGCAAACCGTGGCTGATGGCCGAAATTGAGAACGTGCGCCCGCAGGTGATCGTGTGCCTGGGAGCCACCGCAGCTACTGCCGTGTTCGGTGCGGGCTTCAACCTGATGGAGAAGCGCGGCTGTTGGCACGCGCTGGACGACGGCACCCGCGCGTTCGCCACGGTGCACCCGGCGTGGGTGCTGCGTCAGGGCGAGGGCGAGGCGCGGGAGGCGGCGTATCGGGGGCTGGTGGAGGATCTGCGGCGTTTGCTGGACGACCGGCGCGAGGGGTGATGCAGGGCGGCGTTGCGCGGCGTACGCTGCTTTGGATGCGTCAGGGGTTGCCGGCCAGCGGCCGGCACTACCGATTAGCGGTTGCCGGCCAGCGGCCGGCACTACCGATTAGCGGTTGCCGGCCAGCGGCCGGCATTACCGATCAGCAGCTCAGGATGAGGTGGCCGGCCAGTGCGCCGCAGCCCGCCCACAGGCCGAGCATCAGTAGCAGCCCGGCGAAGGCGGTCACTACGCGCCAGCCCAGCCGCGCGCCCTTGCTGCGCGCGAACACCCACCATGCCAGCAGCGGGCCCGCGATCAGGCCGCCGCCCAGCAGCGCCACCGCCAACCAGCCGATCCACTCGGGCTTGTGGCCGGCCTCAGGGGGACATTGGGTGGTGGCATATGCCGCCGGAATCAGCAGCAGGTTAAGCAGTCCAACAGCGATGCGACGGAGACGCGTGCCGACGCGGGGTCGGCACCTGTCCGCGATGCCATGGGCTGGCGTCAATGCGCCGCCATGTAGATGTCCTGCAGCACCGCCTTCTCCAGCTCCAGTTCGCTGAGCAGGTTCTTGACGATATCGCCCAGGCTCAGGATGCCGACCAGCTTGGCATCTTCAGTCACCATCAGGTGGCGGTGGCGCGAGTAGGTCATCAGCGCCATGGCCTGCTTCAGCGTTGCGTCCGGGGCGATGCCTTCCAGACCTGCCGACGGCAAGCTGGCGATCACCCGGCGACCTGCCTGCGGGCCGTCATCGGCCAGGCTGCGCACGATGTCCTTCTCGGAAATGATCCGCACCGGGGCATCGTCTTTCATCACCACCAGGGCAGCGATCTTGTGCGCGCTCATCTTGTGCGCGGCGGCACCGATGGTGTCCTCGACATCGATGGTGACGATTGCATCTTTCTTGGATTGCAGGAGTTCGCGGACGTTCATTCTTGTTTCCTGTTACAGGTTACTGAAGTCGAGAGGTGCGCCTGGTTGCAGCGAGGGAGGCGGCGCCATGCGTCTGCCCGGTCCTCGGTCACTCGATTCTACGACTGCGGCTTGGCCCAGGAGTTTGCAAATCTGGGACAGTTCGTCGTCGAAACCGCTGACGACCCCGAGAATGGCACCGCGACTAAAACCGTCGCTGAATGCAGCCGCGGCCCACGACTAAAGTTCCACGGCCCTCTGCCGCGTGTGGCGCCACCCCACGGGTGGCTGCGCATGGACCCGGATCAGAAGGCAGCCACGCATGACGTGGCCCCACCGATGAATACGGGCGTAGAGCCACCCATGGGTGGCTGCTCCCCCCCAACCCAACGCGCACGAAAAAGGGGGCCTCGCGGCCCCCTCCTCCCCATCCGCATCGCCTGCGCGCGCGTTTATTCCACCGTCACGCTCTTGGCCAGGTTGCGCGGCTTGTCCACGTCGGTGCCGCGTGCCAGTGCGGTGTGGTACGCCAGCAGCTGCACCGGAATGGTGTGCACCACCGGGCTGAGCACGCCGGCGTGGCGCGGGGTGCGGATCACATGCACGCCCTCGGATTCAACGAAGTTGCTGTCCTGGTCGGCGAACACGAACAGTTCGCCACCGCGCGCACGCACTTCCTGCATGTTGGATTTGACCTTCTCCAGCAGGCTGTCGTTCGGCGCGATCACCACCACCGGCATGTCTTCATCCACCAGCGCCAGCGGGCCGTGCTTGAGCTCACCGGCCGGGTAGGCTTCGGCGTGGATGTAGGTGATTTCCTTGAGCTTGAGCGCGCCTTCCAGCGCGATCGGGTAATGCAGGCCACGGCCCAGGAACAGCGCACTGCTCTTGCGCGCGAAGCGCTCGGCCCAGGCGGCGATCTGCGGCTCCATGTTCAGCGCGTGCTGCACGCTGCCCGGCAGGAAGCGCAGCTGCTCCAGGTACTCGGCTTCCTGCGCGGCATCCACCCGCCCGTGCAGCTTGCCCAGCACCACGGTCAGCTGGAACAACGCGGCCAGCTGCGTGGTGAACGCCTTGGTCGAGGCCACGCCGATCTCGGCGCCGGCGCGGGTGTAGCAGACCAGTTCGCTGGCACGCGGGATCGCGCTTTCGGGCACGTTGCAGATCGACAGCGTGTGCAGGTGGCCCAGCGACTTGGCGTACTTCAGCGCTTCCATCGTGTCCAGCGTTTCGCCGGACTGGGAGATGGTCACGATCAGGTGCTTGGGGTTGGCATACGCGGCGCGGTAGCGGTACTCGCTGGCAATTTCCACGCTGCACGGCAGCCCGGAAATCGACTCGATCCAGTAACGCGCGGTCAGCCCGGAGTAGTAGCTGGTGCCACAGGCCAGGATCTGCACGCCCTCGATGCCCGACAGCACCGCTTCGGCATTCTTGCCGAACAGCTCGGCCGGGAACCCGCCGGCGTCGATCGCCGCTTCGATGGTGTCACCCAGCGCGCGCGGCTGCTCGTGGATTTCCTTCTGCATGAAGTGGCGGTACGGGCCCAGTTCCAGCGAGGCCAGCGACACGTCGGACAGGTGCACGCCGCGGTCGATCGGCTGGTCGTGCTCGTCGAACACCTGCACGCCGTCGCGGCGGATGTCGGCAGTGTCGCCCTCTTCCAGGAAGATCACCCGGCGGGTGGACGACACGATGGCCGAGACGTCCGAGGCCACGAAGTTCTCGCCCTCGCCCAGACCCACCAGCAACGGGCAGCCCATGCGCGCGCAGACGAAGTGGTCCGGCTCGGCGCGGCTCATCACCGCCAGCGCGTAGGCACCGGTCAGCTCCTTGACGGTGTGCTGCAGCGCGGTCAGCAGGCTGTCACCGCCCTTGAGGTGGTGGTGCATGAGGTGCGCGATGACCTCGGTGTCGGTCTGCGACTCGAACACGTAGCCCAGCGCGCGCAGCTTCTCGCGCTGTTCTTCGTGGTTTTCGATGATGCCGTTGTGGACCAGCGCCACGCCGTGGCTGATGTGCGGATGGGCGTTGGCTTCGGTCACGCCGCCGTGGGTGGCCCAGCGGGTGTGGCCGATGCCCAGCAGCGCGTCGAAGCCCTCCGCGGCCGCGGCCTTCTCCATCTCGGCCACGCGGCCGGTCCGGCGCACCCGGCGCACGTCGGCCTGGGCAGCGGAGCGGTCGATGACGGCAATGCCGGAGGAATCGTAGCCGCGATACTCCAGCCGCTTCAGTCCTTCGATGAGTACCGGTACCACGTCGCGATTGGCGATCGCTCCCACAATGCCGCACATAGTTTCTGATCCCTGCCGTTGATGCCTGCATTCTAGCGTGGCGGCCGGGGACGCTTGGCGCCTGTCCGCTTAACGAAAGTGTCCGGGGCACTGTCCGCGGACGCCCGGACACTCCGGTGGCGCATGCAACCCATTGATTTCAATGGCCGAAAAGTTGGCACGCGGTGTGCTTTGTACTGGGCAACCCAACCGCGAACGAGCCCGATGATCCGCGACACTTCCGCACAGGACCAGACCCTCTCCGTTGCCGGCACCCCTGCCCCGTGGAAGCGCTGGCTGTGGCCGGGCCTGGCCGCGCTGGTGGTGCTGCTGGCCATCGGCTTTGCCGCCCGTGCCTGGCTCGGCGCCAGCCGGTCCTTCGATAGTGCCCGGGTGCGCGTGGCCGAAGTCACGCGCGGCGACCTGGTGCGGGACATCGCCGCCGACGGCCGGGTGATCGCGGCCAACAGCCCGATCCTGTACGCCATCTCGGCCGGCACCGTGGACCTGAAGGTGGTCGCCGGCGACGTGGTCAAGAAGGGCCAGGAACTGGCGGTGATCGACAGCCCCGAGCTGCGCAGCAAGCTGGCCCAGGAGCAGTCCACCCTGGCCGGCCTGGAAGCCGAAGCCAGCCGCGCCAATCTCGATGCCACCCTGGCCCGGGCCAAGGCGCGCAAGGAAACCGACCAGGCCAGCATCGAGCGCCAAGCCGCCGAGCGCGACCTGCAGCGCTACCAGCGCGGCTTCGACGGCGGCGCGGTGCCGCAGATCGACCTGGCCAAGGCCAACGACAGCCTGAAAAAGGCCGACATCCAGCTGGCCAACGCACAGACCGACGCGCGCCTGCAGGGCCAGGGCGCCGACCTGGACGCACGCAACAAGCACCTGCTGGCCGAGCGCCAGAAGGCGGTGGTGGCCGAAGTGCAGCGCCAGGTGGACGCGCTCACCCTGCGCGCACCGTTCGACGGCCAGGTGGGCCAGGTGCAGGCCACCCAGCACACCAACGTGATCGCCAATGCGCCGATCCTGGGCGTGGTCGACCTGTCGCGCTTCGAGATCGAAATCAAGGTGCCGGAGAGCTTCGCCCGCGACCTGGCGATCGGCATCCCGGCGCAGCTGACCAGCGGCAACGGCCAGCCCTTCCCCGGTGAAATCAGCGCGGTGTCCCCGGAGGTGGTGGCCGGTGAAGTGAATGCCCGCATCCGCTTCTCGGACAAGCAGCCGCAAGGCCTGCGCCAGAGCCAGCGGATGCAGGCGCGGGTGGTGCTGGATACGCGCCGCAACGTGCTCAAGATCGAGCGCGGTCCCTTCGTCGAACAGGGCAACGGCCAGGCCTACGTGATGAGCGGCAGCACCGCCGTGCGTCGCCCGGTGAAGCTGGGCGTAAGCAGCCTGGGCGAAGTGGAAATCCTCTCTGGCCTGCAGCCCGGCGACCGCGTCGTGGTGTCTGGCAGCGACCTGTTCGGCGATGCCGAACAGGTGTCCATCAACTGATCCCTCTCCATCCTTCTGAACGAACTGCAAAGGAAAACAGTCATGCTCGAGATGCGCTCGGTCGCCAAAGTGTTCCGTACCGAACAGGTGGAAACCCATGCCCTGCGGTCGCTCGACCTGCATGTGCGCGAGGGCGAGTTCGTCGCTGTCACCGGCCCGTCCGGGTCGGGCAAGACGACCTTCCTCAACATCGCCGGCCTGCTGGAAACCTTCACCAGCGGCACCTACCTGCTTGATGGGCAGGACGTGAGCAAGCTCGGCGATGACGCGCGCAGCCGCCTGCGCAACCAGAAAATCGGCTTCATCTTCCAGGGCTTCAACCTGATCTCCGACCTCAACCTGTTCGACAACGTCGACGTGCCACTGCGCTACCGCGGCATGCCGGCCGCCGAGCGCAAGCAGCGCATCGAAAAGGCGCTGGGCCAGGTTGGCCTGGGCTCGCGCATGAAGCATTACCCGGCCGAACTGTCCGGCGGGCAGCAGCAGCGTGCCGCGATCGCGCGCGCCCTGGCTGGCAGCCCGCGCCTGTTGCTGGCCGATGAACCGACCGGCAACCTGGACAGCCAGATGGCCCGCGGCGTCATGGAGCTGCTGGAGGAAATCAACGCCGCCGGCACCACCATCGTCATGGTGACCCATGATCCGGAACTGGCCGCGCGCGCGCAGCGCAACGTGCACATCGTCGACGGCCAGGCCACCGACCTGGTGCGCGAACCGGTGCTGGCCACCCCGCGCCCCGCCATCGTCACCGTCAACGACTGAGGCCTGCCATGTTCGCCTACTACTTCCGACTGGCCCTGCGCAGCTTCCGGCGCAACAAGGTGCTGACCGCGCTGATGGTGATCGCCATCGCGCTGGGCATCGGTGCGTCGATGACCACCCTCACCGTGTTCCATGTGCTGTCTGGCGACCCGATCCCGCAGAAGAGCGATCGCCTGTTCGCCGTGCAGGTCGATCCGCGGCCGATGCTGGGCTACCAGGCCGGCGAAGAGCCGGAAGACCAGATGACCCGCTTCGATGGTGAAGCCCTGCTGCGCGAAAAGCACGCAAAGCACCAGGCGGTAATGACCGGTGGCGGCGTGACTGTCGAATCGGACAAGGCCTCGTTGCGGCCCTTCGATACGGACGCACGCTACACCTCCACCGACTTCTTCCCGATGTTCGACACCCCGTTCCTGTACGGCCGCGCCTGGCCGACCAGCGATGACGAAGGGCGCGCGCGGGTCGCGGTGATTTCGCGCACGCTCAACCAGAAGCTGTTCGACGGTGCCGACAGCATCGGCAAGCCGCTGCGCATGGACGGCCACGTGTTCACCGTGGTCGGCGTGCTCGACGAGTGGGCCCCGAACCCGCACTTCTACGACCTGGAAACCGGCCGCTATGGCGGCAGCGAAGACGTGTACCTGCCGTTCGCCACGGCCATGGACCTCAAGCTGGGCCGCAACGGCAACATGAACTGCTGGGGCAACAGCAACGGCGACTCGGAAGCCATCAACGCGCCCTGCACCTGGCTGCAGTACTGGGTGGAACTGCCCTCGGCCGCCGATGCAGCCAGCTACCGCGCTTACCTGGACAACTACTCGGCCCAGCAGAAGGCGGCCGGTCGTTTCGAGCGCCCGGCCAACGTGCGGCTGCGCAACGTGATGGAGTGGCTGGACTACAAGCAGGTGGTGCCCAGCGATGTGCGCCTGCAGCTGTGGCTGGCGATGGGCTTCCTGCTGGTCTGCCTGATCAACACCGTGGGCCTGCTGCTGGCCAAGTTCCTTCGCCGCAGCGGCGAGATCGGCGTGCGCCGTGCACTGGGCGCCAGCCGCGGACAGATCTTCCTGCAGTCGTTGGTTGAAGCCGGCACCGTCGGCCTGGCCGGTGGTGTGCTGGGGCTCGGCCTGGCCCTGGTCGGCCTGTATGCGGTCCGCCAGCAGCCGGTGGAGTACGCCAAGCTGGCCACGCTGGACGGGCAGATGCTGTTGCTCACCTTCGGCCTGACCCTGGTGGCCAGCCTGCTGGCCGGATTCCTGCCCGCGCTGCGCGCGATGCAGGTTGCGCCCGCCATCCAACTCAAATCGCAGTAAGGCACCGGAGCACATCATGGATATCCGTCCCATCCTGTCCACCCTGCGCCGGCACAAGACCGCCGCAGCGTTGATCGTGCTGGAGATCGCGCTTACCTGCGCCATCGTCTGCAACGCGCTGTTCCTGATCGGGCAGCGCATCGACACCATCAGCCAACCCAGCGGCATCGCCGAAAATGAGCTGGTGGAAGTGCGTCTCGGCGGCATCGGCAAGCAGGTCAACGTTGAAGCCCGCACCCGCGAAGACCTGGCCGCGCTGCGCGGGATTCCCGGGGTGAAGAGCGCGGTGGCGATCAACCAGCTGCCGTTCCGCCGCAACTCGTGGAACAGCAGCCTGTCGCGCGTTCCCGACCAGGAACGCCCGACGTTGAGCGCCGCGCAGTACTACGCCCGCGAGGGCACGCTGGACACGCTGGGCGTCGAACTGATCGCCGGCAGCGACTTCCAGCCGGGTGAGTACCGCGAGTACGACGAGGTCGTCAACGATCCCGAATCTGAAACCAAGGGCAGCTCGGTGATCCTGACCAAGTCCGCCGCCGACAAGCTCTTCCCCGACGGCGATGCACTGGGCAAGACGGTGTACAGCGGCCGCATGCCGCTGCGCGTGACCGGCGTGGTCAAGGTGCTGGGTCGCCCCAGCCGGGTCGAGGGCAATACGCAGCACTCGATGGTGCTGCCGATCCGCATGTCCTACGACATGGGCTTCTACCTGATCCGGGTTACCGACCCGTCGCGCCGCGATGAAGTGCTCAAGGCCGCCGTGACCGCACTTGAACGGGTGGATTCCAGCCGCCTGGTGCGGGCCAAGGTCACCTACGAGGAAACCCGCAACAAGTACTTCGCCAATGACCGCGCGATGGTCGGCCTGTTGATCACCGTGTGCGTGGCCCTGCTGGTGGTCACTGCGCTGGGCATCGTCGGCCTGGCCAGCTTCTGGGTGCAGCAGCGCACCAAGCAGATCGGCATCCGCCGTGCACTCGGCGCCACGCGGGGGCAGATCCTGCGCTACTTCCAGACCGAGAACTTCCTGCTGGCCACGGTGGGCATCGTGCTGGGCATGTTGATGGCCTACACCATCAACCTGTGGCTGATGAACACCTACGAGCTGCCGCGCATGCCCATCAGCTACCTGCCGATCGGCGCGGTGCTGCTGTGGCTGCTGGGCCAGATCGCGGTGTTCGGCCCGGCCCGCCGCGCCGCCGCCGTGGCGCCGGCCATCGCCACCCGGAGCGCCTGACATGCGCCTGCCTGCCCCTTCCCTGGCGCTGTGCCTGCTGCTGGCCAGCGCCCCGGCACTGTCGGCCACCCACCGCGAGTCATCGCGGCTGGACTGGCGCGAAGACGGCCATCACCTGGCACTGGATGCCGAACAGAGCGTGGTGCGCGTGCGCAACGCCACGCCAGCCGGGCATTTCGGCGTGCGTGCCGGCGACCGCGTGCTGCGGGTGGGCACGCAGCCGGTGCGCAGCGTGGATGACCTGACCACCGCCCTGGGCCGCAGCGGCCCGGGCTCGGTGCCGGTGACCGTGCAGCGCGACGGCCGCGAACAGACCGTGCAGGTGGCCACCGCCGCGTGGCGCGGGGTGCTGCCCCCGCCGGCCCCTGCACCGCCACCACCGCCACCACCACCGCGGCGGTAGCCGGGACGGCGCCGGCGGCCCTGCCCGCCGGCGCCGTGCTCCGGTACTCTCTGTCCTTCTCCCGGTGCCCTGTCGACGCATGCCTTCGATCCTGATCATTGATGACAACGCCAGCGTCGGCACCGCACTGGAAGTGCTGTTCTCGCTGCACGATATCGACGCGTTGCACGCGCTGTCGCCCGAGGCCGGGCTGGCGCTGCTGGAACAACAGCCGGTGGACCTGGTGATCCAGGACATGAATTTCACCGAAGACACCACCTCCGGCGAGGAAGGCGAAGCGCTGTTCCAGCAGATCCGCGCACGCCACCCCGACCTGCCGGTGATCCTGCTGACCGCCTGGACCCACCTCAGCAGCGCGGTGGACCTGGTGCGTGCCGGCGCGGCCGACTACCTGGCCAAACCATGGGACGACCGCAAACTGCTGGTCACGGTGAACAACCTGCTGGAGCTGTCCGAAACGCGTCGCGAGCTGGACCGCCGGCGCGACCGCGAGCAGCGCGACCGCACGGCGCTGGAAGCACGCTATGACCTGCGCGGCGCAGTGGTCGCCGACCCCGCCAGCGAGCGGGTGGTGAACCTGGCCTGCCAGGTCGCACGTTCGGCGCTGCCGGTGTTGATCACCGGTCCCAACGGCGCCGGCAAGGAAAAGATCGCCGAGATCATCCAGGCCAACTCGCTGGTGGCCAAGGGCCCGTTCGTGGCGCTCAACTGTGGCGCCATTCCGGCCGAGCTGATCGAAGCCGAACTGTTCGGCAGCGAGGCCGGTGCCTACACCGGCGCCAACAAGGCCCGCGAAGGCAAATTCGAAGCCGCCGATGGCGGCACGCTGTTCCTCGACGAGATCGGTAACCTGTCACTGGGCGGACAGATGAAACTGCTGCGCGTGCTGGAAACCGGGCGTTTCGAGCGCCTGGGCTCCAACCGCGAACGCCAGGTCAAGGTGCGCGTGGTCAGTGCCACCAACGCCGACCTGCCCGCGATGATCCGCGACGGCAGCTTCCGCGAAGACCTTTACTACCGCCTCAATACCGTTGAACTGGCGCTGCCCCCGCTGGCCGAGCGCCCGGGCGACATCCTGCCGCTGGCAGAACGCTTCCTCAGTGGCGGCAAGGCGTTGTCCAGTGCGGCCGCCACGGCACTGCAGCGCCACCCCTGGCCGGGCAACGTGCGCGAGCTGCGCAACGTCATCCAGCGCGCCGAACTGCTGGCCCAGGGCGCGCGCATCGAAGTGGCCGACCTCAACCTGCCGCGGGCGCCGGCAGCGGCGCGGCCCACCGCACCGAGCGCCGATCCGGATCGCAGCCGCATCGAAGCGGCGCTGGCCCACAACCACGGCATCATCGCCCAGGCGGCCGCCGAGCTGGGCCTGAGCCGCCAGGCGCTGTACCGGCGCATGGATCGCCACGGCATCCCGCGCGAATGACACGCCGCTCCTTCACCTTCCGGCTGTTCCTGCGCCTGCTGCCGGTGCTGGCGCTGGCCGCTGCGTTTCCCTGGTACCTGGCGTTCTGGCTGGACCATGGGTGGGCGGTCAGCGTGGTGTCGATCATCGTGCTGCTGTCGGTGATGTGGTTCAGCCTGCGCCGCGCCACCGCGCCGGTGCGTTCGCTGCTGCGGGCGTTGTCGGGCACCACCAGCAGCTACCGCGACGGCGAATACAATTTTTCGGTGTACTGGCCGGGCGACGACGAACTGGGTGACCTGGTGCAGGCGCACCGCGAGCTGGGCGACGTGCTGCGCGAACAGCGCCAGGGGCTGGTGCAACGGGAACTGCTGCTGGACACCATGGTGCAGAACACGCCGGTGTCGATGCTGCTGCTGGCCAACGGCGGCGACGGCATCCAGCGCGTGGTGTTCTCCAACCTGGCCGCGCGCAAGCTGCTGCACAACGGCTGGAAGCTGGAAGGCCAGCGCATGCAGGACGTGCTGGAAACGATGCCGGTGGAACTGCGCGATGCGATCGTGCGCGGCGGCGACAGCCTGTTCGCGGTTCGCCAGGACGACAGCGACGATGAAGAAGACGAGCAGGTGTACCACCTGTCGCGGCGCAACTTCCATCTCAACGGCCGCCCGCACGACCTGCTGCTGATCCGCCTGCTCACCGCCGAGCTGCGCCGCCAGGAAGTGCAGACCTGGAAGAAGGTGATCCGGGTGATCAGCCACGAGCTCAACAACTCGCTGGCGCCGATCGCTTCGCTGGCCCATTCCGGCGGCGAGCTGGTGCGGCGTGGCAAGACCGAGCGGCTGGAAGAAGTGTTCGCCACCATCGAGGAGCGGGCGCGCCATCTGGAAGGCTTCATCCGCGGCTATGCGCGCTTTGCCAAGCTGCCGCAGCCGCAGCTGCAGAACGTGCAGTGGATTCAGTTCCTGACCAGCCTGCAGCACCAGATTCCATTCCGCATGCAGGGCATCGGCGACGACCTGCACAGCCGGGTGGATATCGCCCAGCTTGGCCAGGCGCTGCTGAACCTGCTGAAGAACGCACATGAAGCGGGCGGCGATGCCGAGCCGCCCAATGATGATGTCGAGGTCCGCCTGACCCGCCTGCCGCAGTGGCTGCGCCTGGAAGTGCTGGACCGCGGCAAGGGCATGAATGAAGCCGTGCTGCAGAACGCGTTGATGCCGTTCTACTCGACCAAGCGCAACGGCACCGGGTTGGGGTTGGCGCTTACCCGGGAAATCGTGGAAGCGCACGGCGGTCGGATTTCGCTGCAGAACCGCCGCGAAGGCGGGTTGTGCGTGGCGATTTTTTTGCCCGTTTGATCGGGTTGCCGGGCAGAGCCCGGCATTACGGGGGCGTTGGCATCGTCGGGTTGCCGGCCAGCGGCCGGCACTACCGGGATCGCTTGGTTGCCGGCCAGCGGCCGGCACTACCTGGATCGCCTGGTTGCCGGCCAGCGGCCGGCACTACCCGGATCGCCTGGTTGCCGGCCAGCGGCCGGCATTACCGGGTGCGCGATGGCGCGTGTCAGCGCTTGGTGGGGCGCTTCCAGCCGTCGATGGTTTCCTGGCGTGCGCGGGCCAGGGTGAGCTTGCCGTCGGGGGCGGTGCGGGTGATGACCGAGCCGGCGGCAATGGTGGCGCCTGCGCCGATCACCACCGGGGCCACCAGCGCGCTGTTGGAGCCGATGAAGGCGTTGTCGCCGATGGTGGTCTGCGACTTGTTCACCCCGTCGTAGTTGCAGGTGATGGTGCCCGCACCGATGTTGACCTTGGCCCCGATCACCGCGTCGCCCAGGTAGGTGAGGTGGTTGGCCTTGCTGCCCGGTCCCAGCGTGACCTTCTTGGTTTCCACGAAGTTGCCCACGTGGCTGCCGGCGGCCAGCACCGTGCCCGGGCGCAGGCGTGCGAACGGCCCGATGTCCGCCGCGCCTTCGCTGACCACGCCGTCGAGGTCGCAATGCGCCTTGACCACGGTGCCCGCGGCCAGCGACACGTCCTTGAGCCGGGTGAACGGCCCGATGCTGACGCCGTCGCCCAGTTCGACCCGACCTTCCAGGATCACGTTGACGTCGATCTGCACGTCGCGCCCGACGCTGACCGTGCCGCGGATGTCCAGGCGCGCCGGGTCCAGCACCCGCGCGCCCTGCGTGCACAGCGCCCGGACCGCGCGCAGCTGCCACGCGCGTTCCAGCTGCGCCAGCTGCCACGGGTCGTTGGCACCCTCGGCTTCCTGCGCGTCCTCGACGAACGCCATGTCGGCCGGGGTGTAGTCATGCGCGGCGGCGGCGAACACGTCGGTCAGGTAGTACTCGCCCTGCGCGTTGGCATTGGACAGCTGCGACAGCCAGGTGCGCAGCGCCGTGGACTCGGCGGTGATGATGCCGGTGTTGATGGTGCGGATGGCCAGCTGCTCGTCGCTGGCGTCCTTCTGCTCCACGATCGCCGCGACCCGGCCCTCGGCATTGCGCACGATGCGGCCGTAACCGGTGGGGTTGGCCACTTCAGCCACCAGCACCGCCAGCCGGCCCGGCTGCGCCAGCAGGTGGCGCAGGGTGTCGGTACGGATCATCGGCACGTCGCCGTACAGCACCAGCACGGTGGCCGCGTCGGGCACGTTCGGCATGGCCTGCTGTACCGCATGGCCGGTGCCCAGCTGTTCGCGCTGTTCGGCCCAGAGCAGGTCGGTCTGGCTGGCGAAGGCCTCGCGCACCGCATCGCCACCGTGGCCATACACGACATGGATGGCGGCGGGCTGCAGGTCGCGGGCGGCATCGATCACGTGGGCCAGCATCGGGCGGCCGGCAATCGGCTGCAGCACCTTGGGCAGGTCGGATTTCATGCGCTTGCCAGCGCCGGCGGCGAGGATGATGACGTGCAGGGCTTGGGTCATGGGGCAGCGTGTGTGGGCGGTAGTGGCTGCGATTCTAGAACGCGGACAGTTAACATGCTGCGTTTCCGCACCGGTATCGCCGTCCCGTGAGTCTGATCCGCCAAGGCAGCCGCTTCATCCTGATCGGCCTGGTGCAGTTGGTCGTGGACTGGGCGGTGTTCGTCGGTGCCACGGCATTGGGCGTGCCGACCGTGCCGGCCAACGTGCTGGGCCGGGTATGCGGGATGCTGCTGGGGTTCTGGCTCAACGGTCGCTATACGTTCGCTGCCGACGGCGACCACCGCCTCGGTTGGGCGCGGTTCGCACGGTTCCTGGCGCTGTGGCTGCTGTTGACCGTGGTCAGTACGCTGTTGGTGAGCACGACGGCGCACCACCTTGGCCTGGCCTATGCCTGGCTGGCCAAACCGGTCGTCGAAGGCGGTCTGGCCGCCGTCTCGTTCCTGCTGTTGCGGCGCTTCGTCTACCGCTGAGCGGCCGGCGCAGGAACCGGGCACCGGTGCGGTGCCCGGCCGGGGTCACCTTATTCGCACTTCAGCGCGCTGACCACCTGGGCGAACTGGTCGTTGGCCGACTTGCAGCCGGCTTCCAGCGCGGTCTTGTCCTGCATGGTGGCCCACTGGGCCTTGGCCTGGTCCACGCCCTGCTGGAAGGCAGCGGCCGTCTGCGGGTTGGACTTGTCGAAGCAGGCCTTGGCGCGGGTCAGGTAGGCCTCGCAGGCCTGCGGCAGGCCCGCGCCGATGCCGGCGTCAGCAACCGGGGCAGCGGTGGTCGGCGCAGCCGCCGCCGGGGTCGGGGTGGCCGGCGCGGCTGCGTCGTCCTTCTTGCCACACGCCACCAGGCCGGTGAGGGCCACTGCGAGAATCAATGCGTTCTTGAACATGGTCATTCCTTGATTGAACGGTCAGGGGTTTCGAATGCCTGCATGACAGTCTCCGGCCGCGCACGTCCGGGTGCATGTCTGGCAGGTGCACTTCTAGCATCAATGCCCGGCGGCGTCATTCTGCGCCGCACCGGCTGCGCCCCCGGCTGGCACCCCGTCGTGCGGGCAGAAGCCCAGCGTGGCCCGCACCAGGGCAATGCGCGTAGCGTCATCCAGCGGCTCGCTCTGCGTGCCCTGCCGGGCGATGGCCCGCGCCAGCTGGCGCGGGCAGTCCGGGGCGGACCGCACATCGTCCAACTGCGCCCAGTGTGAGAGCAGGCGCTCATCGAGGGTATCGATGCGTTCGCGAATGGCGTCCAGCGACGGCGGCGGCGAGGGCGTCCTGCCCAGCAGGAAATGCTGGATATCGACGTGCTGCAGCAACTTGTTGGCCTCGATCAGCTGGCGGTAGGCGGCCTCCACCGCGTCCGGGTCCAGTCCCAGCTGCACGGCGCGGTCGCGCTTTCCGGCGAGCACGGCTGCCTCGCGCTGCGGGTCTTCGATCGGGCGTCCGGCAACAAACTTGTAGGCCGCCACGTCGTGGGCGATCGCGTTGCGCGCCGCCACCCGTTGTACCCAGACGCCCAGGCTGTCCAACGGCGCGAGCGCGGATACGCGGGCAGACAGCAGCAGGCTGCAAAGGACCGCAATGACCAGCGGGGTGCGTGCAGGATTCATCATAAGGACTCTGGCAAAGGATGCCGCCGATTCTGCCCGCCCTGCCCGCGCGCCGATGCCGTGTCGATCACAGTCCGGGCCATCGGGTCGCCCGCTGGCCCAGATACGACAACGCCGGCACAAGGCCGGCGCGGTCGAACACCAGCAGGCGAGCTGCTTAGTGCTTGAGCGTCTTGCGCAGGCGCTCCAGCGCCTGCAGCTGGACCACCGCTTCGGCCAGCTTCTGCTGGGCTTCGGCGACGTCCATGGCTTCGCCACGGTTGGCCAGCACGCGTTCGGCTTCTTCCTTGGCCTTGCGCACCGACGCTTCGTCGATGTCCTGGGCACGGATCGCGGTGTCGGCCAGCACGGTAACCACCTGCGGCTGCACCTCGAGGATGCCGCCGGAAATGGCGAAGTCGAGCTGCTCGCCGTTCGGCGTGGTCACTACCACCTTGCCCGGCTTCAGGCGGGTGATCAGCGGGGCATGCTTGGGCGCAATGCCCAGCTCGCCCAGCTCGCCGGTGGCCACGACCAGGGTCGCTTCACCACGGAAGATTTCCTGCTCGGCGCTGACGATGTCGCAACGGATGGTGCTCATGTAACTCTCTTCGCTAGGGGGCGGGTGTGACCCACCGCAGGGATTCCGCAGCGGTGGGCAGATGCCCACCCCGTGTCACGGTCGGGACGGGCGTGTGCCCGTCCCCGCCGCCTCAGGCCTTCTCGGCCATCTTCTTGGCCTTCTCGACCGCTTCTTCGATGCTGCCGACCATGTAGAACGCCTGCTCCGGCAGGTGATCGTACTCGCCATCGACGATGGCCTTGAAGCCACGGATGGTGTCCTTCAGGGTCACGTACTTGCCCGGCGAGCCGGTGAACACTTCGGCCACGTGGAACGGCTGGCTGAAGAAGCGCTCGATCTTGCGGGCGCGGGTCACGGCCTGCTTGTCTTCTTCGGACAGTTCGTCCATGCCCAGGATGGCGATGATGTCCTTCAGTTCCTTGTACTTCTGCAAGGTCTGCTGGACGCGCTGGGCGGTGTCGTAGTGTTCGTTGCCGATGACCAGCGGGTCCATCTGGCGGCTGGTCGAATCCAGCGGATCCACGGCCGGGTAGATACCCAGCGAGGCGATCGAACGCGACAGGGTCACGGTCGAATCCAGGTGGGCGAAGGTGGTGGCCGGCGACGGATCGGTCAAGTCATCGGCGGGCACGTACACGGCCTGGATCGAGGTGATCGAGCCATTCTTGGTCGAGGTGATGCGCTCCTGCAGGACGCCCATTTCCTCGGCCAGGGTCGGCTGGTAGCCCACTGCCGACGGCATACGACCCAGCAGTGCCGACACTTCGGTACCGGCCAGGGTGTAGCGGTAGATGTTGTCGACGAACAGCAGCACGTCCTTGCCCTTGCCGTTCTCGTCCTTCTCGTCGCGGAAGTACTCGGCCATGGTCAGGCCGGTCAGCGCGACGCGCAGGCGGTTGCCCGGCGGCTCGTTCATCTGGCCGTACACCATCGCGACCTTGTCCAGGACGTTGGAGTCCTTCATCTCGTGGTAGAAGTCGTTGCCCTCACGGGTACGCTCACCCACGCCGGCGAACACGGACAGGCCGCTGTGCGCCTTGGCGATGTTGTTGATCAGTTCCATCATGTTGACGGTCTTGCCGACGCCGGCGCCGCCGAACAGGCCGACCTTGCCGCCCTTGGCGAACGGGCACATCAGGTCGATGACCTTGATGCCGGTTTCCAGCAGCTCGGTGGCCGGGGACTGGTCTTCGTACGACGGGGCTTCACGGTGGATTTCCCACGTGTCGCTGGCGGTCACCGGACCGGCTTCGTCGATCGGACGACCCAGCACGTCCATGATGCGGCCCAGGGTGCCTGCACCGACCGGCACCGAGATGGCGCGTTCGGTGTTGGTGGCCACCAGGTTGCGCTTCAGGCCGTCGGTGGAGCCCAGCGCGATGCAACGGACCACGCCGTCGCCCAGCTGCTGCTGCACTTCCAGCGTGATTTCGGTGTTGTCCACCTTCAGCGCGTGGTACACCTTCGGCACCGACTCGCGGGGGAATTCGACGTCGACGACGGCGCCGATGATCTGAACGATCTTGCCCTGACTCATTGCTGCAATCCTCTAATGTGTGCTTTGACTGTGCGCGTCAGACTGCTGCCGCGCCGCCGACGATTTCGGAAATTTCCTGGGTGATCGCTGCCTGGCGGGCCTTGTTGTAGACCAGCTGCAGGGTTCCGATCAGCTTGTTCGCGTTGTCGCTTGCCGACTTCATCGCGACCATGCGGGCTGCATGCTCGGACGCGACGTTTTCCAGAACCGCCTGGTACACCAGCGACTCGACGTAACGCGTCATCACGTGCTCCAGCACGGTCGCGGCGTCGGGTTCGTACAGGTAGTCCCAGTCGTGGTGCGCGACCTGCTTCTCAGCGGCCGGCAACGGCAGCAGCTGGTCGAAGCTGGCCTTCTGCGTCATCGTGTTGATGAAGCGGTTGTAGACCAGGTACACGCGGTCGACCTTGCCTTCGGTGAAGGCATCGAGCATGACCTTGATCACGCCGATCAGCTGTTCCAGGTGCGGCACGTCGCCCATGTGGGTGACGCTGCCGACCATGTTGACCTTGATGCGGCGGAAGAAGGTCGAGGCCTTCTGGCCCACCGTCACCACGTCGATCTCGGCACCCTTGTCCTGGTACTGGCGGACTTCGCCCAGCATCTTGCGGAACAGGTTGTTGTTCAGGCCGCCGGCCAGGCCGCGGTCGGAGGAGATCACGATGTAACCGACCCGCTTCACCTCGTCACGCTGGACCAGGAACGGATGCTGGTAATCGGTGCTGGCCTGGGCCAGGTGACCGATCACCTGCTTCATCGCCTGCGCATACGGACGCGACGTCTTCATCCGCTCCTGCGCCTTGCGGATTTTGGAGGCCGAGACCATTTCGAGCGCGCGCGTCACCTTGCGGGTGTTCTGCACGCTCTTGATCTTGGTTTTGATTTCGCGTCCGCTTGCCATCTCTTCTTCCCGTATAGCGGGGCTCTGCCCCGCTGCCATTCAACGGTGAAGCGAGGCCGTCAGGCCCCGCCACACATGCGGCTTACCAGCTGCCGGTGGTCTTGAACTCGGCGATGCCCTTCTTGAAGGCCGCTTCGATGTCGTTGTCCCAACCGCCGGTGGCGTTGATCTTGCTGATCAGCTCGCCCTGGGTGTTGGCGAAGTGGGCGTGCAGGCCCTCTTCCAGTGCCAGCAGCTTGTTGACCGGCACGTCGTCGAGGTAACCCTCGTTGACGGCGTAGATGGTCAGCGCCTGGTTGGCGATCGACATCGGGGCGTACTGCTTCTGCTTCATCAGCTCGGTGACGCGCTGACCGCGCTCAAGCTGCTTGCGGGTGGCTTCGTCCAGGTCCGAGGCGAACTGCGCGAACGCAGCCAGCTCGCGGTACTGGGCCAGCGAGATACGGATGCCGCCGGACAGCTTCTTGATGATCTTGGTCTGGGCCGCACCACCGACGCGCGACACCGAAATACCGGCGTTCACGGCCGGGCGGATGCCCGAGTTGAACAGATCGGTTTCCAGGAAGATCTGGCCGTCGGTGATCGAGATCACGTTGGTCGGCACGAACGCCGAGACGTCACCGGCCTGGGTTTCGATGATCGGCAGCGCGGTGAGCGAGCCGGTCTTGCCCTTGACGGCGCCGTTGGTGAACTTCTCCACATACTCTTCGGACACGCGGGCAGCGCGCTCGAGCAGGCGGGAGTGCAGGTAGAACACGTCACCCGGGTAGGCTTCGCGGCCCGGCGGACGCTTCAGCAGCAGCGAGATCTGGCGGTAGGCCACGGCCTGCTTGGACAGATCGTCGTACACGATCAGCGCGTCTTCGCCGCGGTCCATGAAGTACTCACCCATGGTGCAGCCCGAGTAGGCGCTGATGTACTGCATCGCGGCCGATTCGGACGCGGTGGCAGCCACCACCACGGTGTGCGCCAGGGCGCCGTTCTCTTCCAGCTTGCGCACGATGTTGGCCACGGTCGAGGCCTTCTGGCCGATCGCGACGTACACGCACTTGATGCCGGTGCTTTTCTGGTTGATCACCGCATCGATGGCCAGGGCGGTCTTGCCGGTCTGGCGGTCACCGATGACCAGCTCGCGCTGGCCGCGGCCGATCGGAATCATGGAGTCGACCGACTTGTAACCGGTCTGCACCGGCTGGTCGACCGACTTGCGCCAGATCACGCCCGGGGCAACGCGCTCCACCGGCGCGGTGGCCTGTGCAGCGATCGGGCCCTTGCCGTCGATCGGCTCGCCCAGCGCGTTGACCACGCGGCCGAGCATTTCCGGACCCACCGGCACTTCCAGGATACGACCGGTGGTCTTGGCGACGTCGCCTTCGCGCAGGTGCTCATAGCCACCCAGGACCACGGCGCCGACCGAGTCGCGCTCCAGGTTCAGGGCCAGGGCGAAGGTGTTGTTCGGCAGTTCGATCATTTCGCCCTGCATCACGTCGGCCAGACCGAAGATGCGCACGATGCCGTCGGACACGCTGGTCACGGTGCCTTCGTTGCGCGATTCCGCGGCCAGCTTGACCTTCTCGATGCGGTTCTTGATCAGTTCGCTGATTTCGGAGGGGTTGAGCGTGGTTGCCATCGTCAAGTCCTAGTGCCGGCGATCACGCCGGACGTTAAATGAATTCAGTTAGCGAGCGCGGTCTGCAGGCGCGACAGCTTGCCCTTGAGCGAGCCATCGATGACCACGTCGCCGGCGTCGATGACGGCACCGCCGATCAACGAAGCATCGACTGCGGTCGAGACGTCCACTTCACGACCGAAGCGCTTGCGCAGCGCGGCCTTGATGGCGTCCAGTTCAGCGGCGGACAGTTCCGTGGCCGAGGTCACGGTGGCCTTGACCACGTGTTCGGCGTCGGCGCGCAGCTGGTCGTACATACCGGCGATTTCCGGCAGCAGCGGCAGACGGTGCGCTTCGGCCAGGATGGACAGGAAGCGACCGAAGGTCTCGCTGGACGATTCCGGCACCAGCAACGCGACGGCATCGCCGCGGTCCAGTTCCGGATTCGACAGCAAGGCCGCCACGCGTGGGTCGGCGGCTACATGGGCGGAGAACGCAAGCGCGTCCGACCACGGCGCGAACGTGCCTTCGTCGCGCGCGGTCGCGAACGCGGCGCGGGCATACGGGCGTGCAAGCGTGAGGGCCTGGCTCATCGATCAGATCTCCGATGCCAGCTCGTCGAGCAGCGCCTTGTGGGCGTTGGCGTCGATTTCGCGCTTGAGCAGCTTTTCGGCACCGCTCACGGCCAGTGCGGATACCTGCTTGCGCAGATCTTCACGGGCACGGTTGGCGGCAGCCTCGATTTCAGCGTGGGCCAGATCTTTCTGGCGGTTCGCTTCGGCGATGGCTTCATTCTTGGCGGCTTCAACGATCTGGTTGGCGCGCGCGTGGGCCTGGTCGATGATCTCGTTGGCCTTGCCGCGTGCATCCTTCAGTGCTTCGTTGACCTTTTCCTGCGCCTGGGCCAGATCCTTCTGGCTGCGGTCAGCAGCGGCGAGGCCTTCAGCGATCTTCTGCTGGCGCTCTTCGATGGCGTTCATCAACGGCGGCCAGATCTTGGTCGCGATGATCCAGATCAGACCGGCGAAAGCCAGTGCCTGGGCAACGAGGGTAAAACCGATATCCATGGGGTTCGCTCAATCTGGGGTGATGGGGTGGTTGCGCCGCCCAAGGCGGCGCAGCCTTTCCTTCATCCGCGATCAGGCGCACACGGCGCCTGATCGTTTCGCTTTCGCTGGATCAGCCTGCAACGGCCGGCAGACGGGCAACGAACTCGCCGATGGTCGGGTTGGCGAAGGCCAGCAGCAGGCCGACGGCGACCGAGATGATGAACGCGGCGTCGATCAGGCCGGCGGTGATGAACATGCGGACCTGCAGGACCGGAATCAGTTCCGGCTGGCGGGCAGCCGATTCCAGGAACTTACCGGACATGATGGCCAGACCAAGACCGGCACCGAGCGCGGCCAGGCCGATCATGATGCCGACGGCGAGGACGGTGGAGCTCTGGACTTGGGCGAGGTTGGTCAGGACGGCGAGGTACATGGTTTTCTCCTGGAACTTTGAATAGCTAAGGGTTTAGAAACAAACGGATGAAGGGTGAAGCGAAAACTCAGTGAGCGTCTTCCGACAGGCTCAGGTACACGATGGACAACATCATGAAGATGAAGGCCTGCAGCGGAATCACCAGCAGATGGAACAGCATCCAGCCCAGGCCGAATGCACCGCCTGCGATGGCGCCGGCGATACCCGCGCTGCCCAGCACCCAGATCAGCAGGAAGACGATTTCGCCGCCGAACATGTTGCCGAACAGTCGCATCGCCAGCGAGATCGGCTTGCTGAGCCACTCGACGATGTTGAGGATCAGGTTGAACGGCATCATCCACTTGCCGAACGGTGCGGTCAGGAATTCCTTGGTGAAGCCACCAATACCCTTGGCACGCAACGCGAAGAACAGCATCAGGAAGAACACGCTGATCGACATGCCCAGGGTGGCATTGACGTCGGCGGTGGGGACCGGCTTCCAGTACGGCACGCCGAGGGCTTCCAGCGGCAGGGCGATGAAGTCGGCCGGGATCATCTTGATGAGGTTCATCAGGAGGATCCAGAAGAAGATCGTGATGGCGATCGGGGTCACCAGCTTGCTGGTGCCGTGGTAGGTGTCCTTGGCCTGGCGGTCAACGAACTCCAGGCAGATCTCCACGAACGCCTGCCACTTGCCCGGCACGCCGGCGGTGGCCTTGCGGGTTGCCATCCAGAAGCCGAACACCATCAACAGGCCCATCAGGACCGAAGTCACCATGGTGTCGACGTGGATCGCCCAGAAACCACCTTCCTGCATATGGAACGTCAGGTTGTGCAGGTGATGTTGGATGTAGGAGGTGGGTGTCAGCGCCTCGCCTGCCATGTGTCCGGAACCTTGAGTTAAATAAAGGGGATCAGCGCCTGGCCAGAGCCAGGACCTGGAACATCAACCCGACGGCGATACCGGCCAACAGCGCCAATGCAGGCAGCTTGAAGACCAGGAACCCCACCATCAGGACACCGAAAACGAGTACCCACTTTGCCACCACGGCCAGGATCAGGCGGGTCATTGCCGATCCAGCCGCCTGCACCCCGCCACCCAACGCCATGCGCGCCGCGACCCAGCCACCGGCCGACACCGCCACACCCGATGCCAGCGCCCCCAGGGCGTACATCGTTCCTGCCAGCAGCAGGAAGGCCAGAGCCAGGACAGCCACTGCAGCCAGCGGGTAAACCGCTGCGCGCAGCATCAGTCGCCGACCCGAATCAACGGAGTTCAGCACACGTATGTCCTGCAAGATCTTGAGTAGAAAGGCCGAGGTCGCAAGCAAGCGCCCCGTCGAGCCGCCAAATTATAGCAACGGGACAATTTGCGAGACAACCGCCCCCTGTTCATCCCGGATAGCCGCAAGTTGCTGCATCGCCACAGATTTTGCGTTCCACCGGCGGGCTAATCCCGGCCTGACTGGCTCTACGCCTGTTGCGACGCACCAATTGAACTTTGGTCGCAGCCTCCTGTCAGATCAATCGACCTGCTCATTTCGATCCTCGTCGACGCCCTTGTGGCAGGTCTGGCACCCCAAAGTGGCCCCGAACTCTCTCCGGGGCCACTTTTTTTCCGGCCGTGGCCCGGTCGTTGGCGCCGAATCCGCGCCACGGCGGTTGCCTGAACGGGCTCCAGGGCGCGTTGCGGCCACCGATGTGACCGACGGCACGCCCCGGCGCATGAACGGTACACACAGCGTCCACCATACGTTCACGAATGGTGGACGCGGCGCTGGGCAAAGTGATTCCACATCAATGAATCACTGCAAGGACACACACCGATGCGCCTGATGCTCCCCCTGCTCGCCCTGCCGCTGGCCATGGCGGCACTGACCCACGCCAACACTGCCAGCGCCGCTGAAGGTGATGATCGCTTCGCCCTGCGCCTGGGCGCGATGAACATCGATTCGGACAACACGATCCGTGGCAACACCACCGTTGCCGGCCAGGACGTGGGCTTCTCCGAGGACTTCAAGCTGGGTGGCAAGGAGTGGGAGCCGCGCATCGACGGTATGTTCCGCATCAGCGACCGCCAGCGCCTGCTGTTCAACTACTTCAAGTACGACAAGGACCGCCGCGAGACGCTCGGCCAGGACATTTCCTACGGCGGCGTGACGGTGCCTGCCGACAGCTTCGTCAAGGGCGAGCTGAAGTATCAGGTGGCCAGCCTGGTGTACGACTACTCGGTGGTGGACACCGAGAAGTTCGACCTGGGCCTGCAGCTGGGTGCCGAGTACGCCAAGGTGAGCACCAAGGCCTATGCCGACGTGGGTGACCTGTACCAGGGCCGCTTCCTCGACGAGAAGGCCGATGGTGTGGCCCCGGTGGTGGGCGCCCGCATGAGCTTCACGCCGTCGGAAAAGTGGCTGATCACGCTGCAGGGCCAGTACCTCAACACGAGCTGGGGCAACTTCGACGACTACAAGGGCGACCTGACCCGCGCCAATGCGATCGTGGATTACCGCCTGACCAAGAACTTCGGCGTGTTCGCCGGCTACGACTGGTTCAAGCTGGACGTGGACCAGAAGGGCAGCGACGGCACCATCGGCCTGAAGCAGGAATTCAAGGGTCCGGTGGCCGGCATCAGCCTCACCTTCTAAGCAACCGCAGAACCTCTCTCCGAGCGCGGCAACAGGGCAACCTGTTGTCGCGTTTTTGTTTGGGTGGGCTGTCAGGCAACAGGTGTGGAGGGCACCAAGGAGCGACGCTGTTTCTTGCAGCAAGCGGAGCCCCTTCGTGGCCGGCAGGTCTTTCGCAAAATAAAGGAGGAGGTGACGGCCGTAGGCCGGCGCCGGGGGACATTTGCAGAAAGGCCTGCCGGTCACGAAGGGGCCCATCCGGTCGCGACCAAAGCAGGCAAAGACACAGCCCCGCCCCGCGCCACGCAGCAACGAAAAACCCCGGCGTTTGCCGGGGTTTTTGTTGAACCGGTGTCGCGACCAACGGACGTGATTTACCGCTTCTTGGGCATGTACAGATCGGTGATCGTGCCGTCGTAGATTTCCGAGGCCATCGCCACTGATTCGCTCAGCGTCGGGTGCGCATGGATGGTGTGGCCGATGTCCTCGGCCTCTGCACCCATCTCGATTGCCAGGCCGATCTCGGCCAGCAGATCACCAGCATGCACACCGACGATGGCACCACCGATGATGCGATGGCTGTCTTCGTCGAAGATCAGCTTGGTGAAGCCCTCGGTGCGACCGATGCCGATCGCGCGGCCGCTGGCGGCCCACGGGAACTTGGCCACGCCGACCTTCAGGCCCTTGGCCTTGGCTTCGGTCTCGGTCACGCCGACCCAGGCGATTTCCGGGTTGGTGTAGGCCACCGACGGAATCACGCGGGCCACCCACTCCTTCTTGTGGCCGGCAGCCACTTCGGCCGCCAGCTTGCCCTCATGCGTGGCCTTGTGGGCCAGCATCGGGTTGCCGACGATATCGCCGATGGCAAAGATGTGCGGCACGTTGGTGCGCATCTGCCGGTCGACCGGAATGAAGCCGCGGTCGGTGACCTGCACGCCGGCCTTGTCCGCGTCGATCTTCTTGCCGTTCGGCGAGCGGCCCACGGCCACCAGCACGCGGTCGAAGGTGCCCTGCGCCAATGCCGGCGTCTGACCTTCCTCGGCGGCTTCGAAGGTCACCGTGATGCCCTTGGCGTCGGCGCTCACGCCCGACGCCTTGGTCTTCAGATGAACCTCCACGCCCTGCTTCTTCAGACGGTCGGCCAGCGGCTTCACCAGGTCCTTGTCGGCGCCCGGCATCAGCTGGTCCATGAACTCCACCACCGTCACCTTGCTGCCCAGGGCCGCATACACCGTCGCCATTTCCAGGCCGATGATGCCGCCGCCCACCACCAGCAACGAACCCGGCACCTCGGCCAGCTCCAATGCATCGGTGGAATCCATCACGCGCTTGTCGTCCCACGGGAAGTTCGGCAGCTTCACCGCCTGCGAACCGGCGGCGATGATGCACTGCTCGAAACGCAGCAGCTGGGTCTTGCCGTCGTCGCCGACGATCTCCAGCTCGTTGGCCGACACGAACGTGGCCAGGCCCTGCACCGTGCGCACCTTGCGCTGCTTGGCCATGCCGGCCAGGCCCTTGGTCAGCTGGGTGACCACCTTTTCCTTGAAGCCGCGCAGCTTGTCCAGGGTGATCGTGGGCGCGCCGAACTCGACGCCGAAATCACCGGCATGGGCGACTTCATCGATCACCGCGGCAGCATGCAGCAGCGCCTTGGACGGAATGCAGCCCACGTTGAGGCAGACGCCGCCGAGGCTGGCGTACCGCTCGATCAACACCGTGTCCACGCCCAGGTCGGCCGAGCGGAACGCGGCGGTGTAACCGCCCGGGCCGGCGCCCAGCACCACCATCTTGCATTCGATGTCGGCCGGCTTGCCCGACGACAGCGCCGGCTGCGGCGCGGCCGGTTCGGCCGGGGCGCGGTGCGACGGGGTCACCGGCGGCTTGCTGGCCGGTGCGGCCTCCGCCTTGGGTGCGTCGGCCTTGGCCGGCGCAGCCGGTGCGGCGGCCTCGCCTTCGGCGTCCAGCAGCAGCACCACGTCGCCTTCGGACAGGTTGTCGCCGAGCTTGACCTTGATTTCCTTGACCACGCCGGCGGCCGACGACGGCACTTCCAGCGTTGCCTTGTCCGACTCCAGCGTGACCAGACCCTGGTCCTTCTTCACCGTGTCGCCCACGGCAACCAGCAGTTCGATCACCGGCACACCGCTGTAATCGCCGATGTCGGGAACCTTGATTTCAATTGCGGCCATTGTTGTTCTCCTGGTACTCAGCCGGCGGTGCCGGCGAGCAGTTGCTGCAGTTCGTCGAGCGACTCGTCCAGATCTTTCCAGCGACGGTCGAGCTTCTTTTCCTTGGTGTCGCTGGCTTCGATCAGCAGCGCCACCTGTTTCATCATCAGCTTGCCGGTACCGCATTCCGGGCGCGGGCCGCTGAAGCGCTGCCCGCCCACCTGGAAGGACAGCACCTCGCCGTCCAGCACCGCCGCCTTGCGGTCGGCCGGCACCGCCGCGTCCAGCGCGGCCTGCCAGCTGCGCACCAGGCGCTGTGCCAGCGCGGCCGGGATGCTGACCTGGTACTGGTCCGGCTCCTGGTCCACGCGCAGTTCAAGACCGCCCTGGCGGGCGCTGTTGTTCCAGCTGTAGACCCGCTTGTCGGCGCGGCTGTAACGCAGCGTCCATTCCTGTTCCTGGGTGCCCGGCAGCAGTGCCACGCCGGTTTCAACCCCGCTCTTGGGCAGGGTCACCAGCGACAGCGCCGGCTGTGCCTTGCCTTCGAACAGGGTTTCCACGGCCTGGCCGTAGTTGCCCACCGCCGGCGGCCAGCCGCGGCCGAGGCCGGAGCTGCAGTCCGCCGCGAGCGCCTGCGCCGCCGGCACCATGCCCAGCACCAAAGCCACGTAGAGCCGGGCTCTGCCCGGCTTCATGGCGGCCCTGCCCGGCTGCAACGCCAGGCCTTGCCTCACAGCAGCACGCGCCGCATGTCGGCCAGCACCTGCGACAGGTAGGTGGTGAAGCGGGCGGCCAGCGCACCGTCGATGACGCGGTGGTCGTAGCTCAGCGACAGCGGCAGCATCAGCTTCGGGGCGAATTCCTTGCCGTTCCAGACCGGCTGGATCGACGACTTGGACACGCCCAGGATGGCCACTTCCGGTGCATTGACGATGGGGGTGAACGCGGTGCCACCGATCCCGCCCAGCGAGCTGATCGAGAAGCAGCCACCGCTCATGTCGGCCGGGCCCAGCTTGCCGTCGCGCGCCTTCTTGGCCAGTTCGCCCGATTCCTGCGCGATCTGCACCACGCCCTTCTTGTCGACATCGCGGATCACCGGCACGACCAGGCCGCTCGGCGTATCGGCGGCGAAGCCGATGTTGAAGTACTTCTTCAGGGTCAGGTTCTCGCCGCTGGCATCCAGCGAGGCGTTGAACTCGGGGAACTTCTTCAGCGCCGCGGCGCTGGCCTTGACCAGGAAGGCGAGCATGGTCAGCTTGATGCCAGCCTTCTCGTTTTCCTTGTTCAGGGCCACGCGCAGGGCCTCCAGCTCGGTGATGTCGGCCTGCTCGAACTGGGTGACGTGCGGGATCATGGCCCAGTTGCGCGCCAGGTTGGCGCCGGAGATCTTCTTGATCCGCGACAGCGGCTGGACCTCGACCTCACCGAACTTGCTGAAGTCCACCTTCGGCCACGGCAGCAGGTTCAGGCCACCACCGGCGGCCGCGGTGCCGCCGCTGGCAGCGACGCCGCCGGTCAGCGCGGACTTGACGAACGTCTGCACGTCGCCCTTGGTGATGCGGCCACCCTTCTCGGTGCCGCTCAGCTGGTTCAGGTCCACGCCCAGTTCGCGAGCGAACACGCGCACCGCGGGGGAGGCATAGGGCACCTTCTGCGGCAGCACGCTGTCGGCGTTGAACTGCACCGGCGGGCTGGTCGGCGCGCCGGCCGACGGGGTCGCAGCGGCCGGGGCCGGCTGGGTCGGCTTGGCGGCGGCCTGCTCGATCTCGCGGGCGGCCAGCTTGTCCGGCTGCGCCGGGGCGGCAACCGGCTCGACCTTGGTCGCGGTCTCGGCGGCTTCGGTCTTGGCGGCGGCAGCCGGGGCAGCGGCAGCGGCCGGCGTGGCCTCGCCTTCGGCCACTTCGATCAGCGCCACGACCTTGCCCTCGGACAGGTTGTCGCCGATCTTGACCTTGATCTCCTTGACCACGCCCGCCACCGAGGACGGCACTTCCATCGTGGCCTTGTCCGATTCCAGCGTGACCAGGCCCTGGTCCTTCTTGACGGTGTCACCAACGGCGACCAGCACCTCGATTACCGGGATATCGCTGTAGTCACCGATATCGGGGACAAGTGCTTCCTTGATTTCGGCCATGGGGATAACTCCGGCAATCTGGTGTAGGGAATCGCCTATTGTAGGGCAGGAGGCGGCAGCGCCAACCGGCTGGGCGATTTTTTGCTGCCCCTGTCCCGGGACAAGCTGTTGCAGTGGCCTGCCTTGGCGGGCTTGTGCTTGGTACAGCACGAAGCAGTATTTTCCAGTCGGTACCGTATTGTCCGGCCCGGGCCATTCCCTCAGCCCTGCAACGCGTCCGCCAGCGGCTGCCATGCCGCCTGCAGCCGGGGCAGCGGCCAGGCCGCATTGGCCGGGCTGGTGGACGGCAGCGACCAGACCACCGGCGCGCCATCGGTGACCGGCAGCGCCGGTGCAATGCGGGCCATGAACAGCTGGTGGGCAGTGCCGCCGTTGCAGGCGATGGCCTGCAGCCGGGGCAATCCGGCCATCAGTGCAGGCAGCGCATTGGGAACTTCACTGCCGCGCACGATCGACGCATCCAGGCTGCCACGTCGCTCGCAGCGCCCGATGACATCCCACAGGCCCACGCCGGCCGCGTTGAGTGCGGCCATGCGCGCGGGGTAGGCAAGCGTTGCCTCCACGCCGCACAACAACTGCATCAGCGGCCAGAACCGATTGCGCGGATGTGCGTAGTACTGCGCGGCCAGCAGCGACGCCACACCGGGCATGGAGCCCAGCACCAACACGCGGCACTGCGGTGATACCTGCGCGGGCAAGCCGATGCACGTGGTTGCTTCCATCACATCTCCAACAGGTGCATGAACATCTTCGCCGGCCAAATTGCCCGCGATTGCAGGGATTTTCCGCTGTTCGCTGAACGGAACAAACTAAAATTTAACGCGCGTCGGATTCGATTCATGTTGCGGGGACTACGTTTGCCTCGCCCCGGAAGCAACGGGGCCCAGAACAAAAAAATACCTGAGGAGATTCCCCCATGCGCTCCATCCGTACCCTGACCCTGGCAACCCTGACCGCACTGGCCTTTGCACCGGCCGCTTTCGCGCAGGACACCACCACCACTGACGACACCGCCTCGGGCAAGCATTTTGCCGTGGTCGGCGGCGTGTCGCTGCTGCAGCCCAAGAACGATCCCATCGACGGCGTGCGCAAGGTAGACGGTGGCCCGGCGCCGACGGTCAGCTTCAGCTACTACATCAACGACAACTGGGCCGTGGAACTGTGGGGCGCAGCCGACAAGTTCGACCACCGCGTGCGCGGCACCAACGGTGCGCGCCTGGGCACGGTTGAGCAGCAGCCGATCGCGCTGAGCGGCCAGTACCACTTCGGCCAGGCCGACAATGTGTTCCGTCCGTTCGTGGGCGTCGGTTACTACGAGTCGAACTTCAGCAATGAAGACCTGGCCAGCGACGTAGGCCACATCGGGCTGGAAACCGCCAAGGGCGCCATCGGCACCGTGGGCGTGGACATGAACATCAACAGCACCTGGTTCGCCCGCGCCGATGCCCGCTACATGCATTCGCGCCCGGAACTGACCGTCAACGGTGACAAGACCGGCGACAAGGCCAAGCTGGATCCGTGGACCGTCGGCTTCGGCATCGGTGCCCGCTTCTAAGCACCGGCCAGCCAACACGCAGTAACGCAACGGGCCCCTCGCGGGCCCGTTGTTGTTTCAGGCGCACGGCCAGGCGTTCATTCCGTCTTGCCCCGCGCGCGGCAATACTGGCCCTGACGCGAAACGGGGAGCGCGCATGGGCAATACCGGAACCGGACAGGACCTTCTCGACGTGCTGGTGGTGGGCGGCGGCATCAACGGCGCCGGCATTGCCCGTGACGCGGCCGGGCGCGGCTGGTCGGTGTGCCTGTGCGAACAGGACGACCTGGCCTCACACACCTCCAGCGCCAGTACCAAGCTGATCCACGGCGGCCTGCGCTACCTGCAGTACGGCGAGTTCGGACTGGTGCGCAAGGCGCTTCGCGAGCGCAGCGTGCTGCAGCGGCTCGCCCCGCACCTGGTGGTCCCTACCCGATTCGTGCTGCCGCATGCCGCACACCTGCGGCCGGGCTGGATGCTGCACGCCGGGCTGTGGCTGTACGACCACCTGGGCCACGCCGGCAGCGCGTTCCCGCGCTCCCGGCGGCTGGACCTGCACAGCGACCCGCGCGGTGCGGCGCTGCAACCGGGCTTCCGCACGGGCTTCAGCTACTCCGATGCGCGCGTGGATGATGCGCGGCTGGTTGTGCTGAATGCTCTGGACGCGCACGAACGCGGCGCGCAGATCCACGTGCGCACCCGCTGCGAACAGCTGATCCGCCACCGTGACCACTGGTGGGCGGTGTTGCGCCACGCCGATGGCCGCGTGCAGCGCCTGCGGACCCGCGCCGTGGTCAACGCCACCGGGCCCTGGGCCGGCAACCTGCTGGAGCGCGCCGGCATGGACGCACCGATCGGGCTGCGACTGGTACAGGGCAGTCATATCGTGGTGCCCCGCCTGTATGCGCACGACAGCGCCTACCTGCTGCAGCAGCCGGACCAGCGCATCGTGTTCGTGGTGCCGTTCGAGCAGGACTTCACCCTGATCGGCACCACGGACGTGGACTACGACGGCGACCCGGCGCAGGTGCAGGCCGCCAGCAGCGAGGTGGCGTACCTGTGCGCAGCGGCCAACCGCTGGCTGCGCACGCCGGTGCAGCCGGCCGACGTGGTCTGGCAGTACAGCGGGGTGCGGCCGCTGCTGGCCGACCACCACCACGACGCGGCCAAGGTCACCCGCGATTACCGCCTGCAGCTGGATGCCAGCCAGGCCCCGCTGCTGAGCGTACTGGGCGGCAAGCTCACCACCTACCGCACCTTGGCCGAAGAGGCCGTGGACCAGCTCGGCGCGGCGCTGGGCCGTGGCGAACCGGCGTGGACCGCCGACGGCGCGCCCCTGCCCGGCGGCGACATCGGTGCTGCGCCGGTGGTGCTGGCACGCCTGCAGGAGCAGTACCCGGGCGTGTCGCCGTCGCTGCTGGCCACGCTGGCCCGACGCTACGGCAGCCGCGCCAGTGCCGTGCTCGGCGACGCGGCCAGCACGGTGCAGCTGGGCACCGGTTTCGGCGCGGACCTGTACACGCGCGAAGTGGATTACCTGATCGCGCACGAATGGGTGCGCACCCTGGATGACCTGCTGTGGCGCCGCACCAAGCTGGGCCTGCGGCTGGACGCGGCGCAACGCGACGTACTGGCCCAGTACGTCGCGCAGCGGGTGGCGGCGATGGCGTAGGCTGGGGCGCTGGCCGTGGCACGTCCCCGACCGGGCCACCCTTGATTCGTTGTACGGAGCAACGCATGGACAAGCAGTACGTGCTCGCGATCGACCAGGGCACCACCAGTTCACGGGCGATCCTGTTCGACCGCGCCGGCCGCAGCGTCGGCAGTGCGCAGCGCGAATTCAGCCAGTTGTTTCCCCAGCCCGGCTGGGTGGAACATGACCCGCGCGAGATCCTCACCAGCGTCTACACCACGCTGACCGAACTGCTCAACCGCGAGCAGGTGGACCCGCGCAGCATCGCCGCGATCGGCATCACCAACCAGCGCGAAACCACGGTGGTGTGGGACAAGGCCACCGGCCAGCCGATCCACAACGCCATCGTGTGGCAATCGCGGCAGAGCCATGCGATCTGCGAGCGGCTCCAGGCCGACGGCCATGAGCCGCTGGTGCGTGAGCGCACCGGGCTGCTGATCGATGCGTATTTCTCGGCCACCAAGATCCGCTGGATCCTGGACCACGTGGACGGCGCCCAGGCCCGCGCCGAGCGCGGCGAGCTGCTGTTCGGCACCATCGACAGCTGGCTGGTGTGGAACCTGAGCGGTGGCACCACGCACGTGACCGACTACAGCAATGCCGCGCGCACGCTGCTGTTCAACATCCATACCCTGGCGTGGGACGACCAGCTGCTGCAGGTGTTCAACATCCCGCGCGCGATGCTGCCGCCGGTGCGCAGCTCCAGTGAGGTGTATGCCACCACCCAGGCGCAGTTCTTCTTCGACCAGCAGATTCCCATCGCCGGGATCGCCGGCGACCAGCAGGCCGCGCTGTTCGGGCAGGCCTGCTTCGAGCCCGGCATGGCCAAGAACACCTACGGCACCGGCTGTTTCATGCTGATGAACACCGGCGACAAGGCGGTGGTATCGCGCAACGGCTTGTTGACCACGCTGGCCTGGGGCATCGACGGCAAGGTGGAGTACGCACTGGAGGGTTCGATCTTCGTCGCCGGTTCGGTGGTGCAGTGGCTGCGCGACGGGTTGCGCATGTTCGGCAGGTCCAGCGACTGCCAGGCCTATGCCGAACGCGTGCCCGACACCGGCGGGGTGTACCTGGTGCCGGCCTTTGTGGGGTTGGGCGCGCCGTACTGGCGCAGCGACGTGCGCGGGGCGATGTTCGGCATCACCCGCGGGACGCGCAAGGAGCACTTCATCCGTGCCGCCGTGGAGTCGATGGCCTACCAGACCCGCGACGTGCTGGCCGCGATGCAGGCCGACGCCGGGATCGAACTGAAGGAGCTGCGCGCCGATGGCGGTGCGATCGGCAACGACTTCATGGCGCAGTTCCAGAGCGACATCCTGGGCGTGCCGGTGGTGCGCCCGCAGGTGGCTGAAACCACTGCCCTGGGCGCGGCCTACCTGGCCGGGCTCGCCACGGGGTTCTGGGGCAGCCGGGACGAGATCGCCGCGCAGTGGGCGGTGGACCGGCGCTTCCTGCCGCAGATGGCGGTGGACCAGCGCGAGGCGCTGTACGCCGGCTGGCAGCAGGCGGTACAGGCCACGATGGGGTTCCGGGTGGGGTAAGTTTTTGGGTCTTCGCCCGTCTGCGGGGCCAGCAGAACCGCGGGCCCTTTCCAGGCGCGGGTGTCGTTGGGTCGGGCGCTGGGCCCCCATGCCCTTTCCGGCGAATGTCCTCCGGCGTCGGCCTGCGGCCGCCCCCTCCCCCTTTAGTTCGCCTCCAAGGGCATGGGGGCCCAGCGCCCGACCCAACGACTACAGGAAAAAGCCTTGCCTTCCGCCCATACCGCAAGCCGAGCCCCGTCGCAGCCGGTAGGCTCCTGGGCAAAATAAAGGAGGAGGCCGCCCCGCGGCCGGGGGACATTTGCACCAGGGGCCTACCGGCCGCGACGGGGCCCACACGCTCGCGACAGACCCGGAAGAACCTTTTTTGGCGGGGTGTCCGACCATGGGTCGGACCCACCTCAGTCAAAACGCCGGCAACACCGCGCCCTTGTACTTCTCGGCGATGAAGGCCTTCACTTCCGGGCTGGTCAACGCCTTGGCCAGCTGCTGCACGCGGGCGTCGTCCTTGTTGTCCGGACGCGACACCAGGAAGTTCACGTACGGCGAGTCCTTGCTTTCGATCGCCAGCGCGTCCTGGGTCGGGTTGAGCCCGGCATCCAGGGCGTAGTTGGTGTTGATCAGGGCCAGGTCAACCTGGTCGAGCACGCGCGGCAGCATGGCCGAATCCAGCTCGCGGAACTTCAGCTGCTTCGGGTTGGCGATGATGTCGCGCTGGGTGGCCAGCGCGTTGGTCGGGTCCTTCAGCGTGATCAGCCCGGCCTTGTGCAGCAGGATCAGCGCGCGGCTGTTGTTGCTGGGGTCGTTGGGGATCACCACGTCGGCGCCGAACGGCACCTCGTCCAGCGATTTGAAGCGGCGCGAGTACGCGCCGAACGGCTCGATGTGCACGCCGATGACCTTGACCAGGTTGGTCTTGCGGTCGCGGTTGTAGGCGTCCAGGTAGGGCTCGGTCTGGAAGTAGTTGACGTCCACCTGCTTCTGCACCAGCTGGTCGTTGGGCTGCACGTAGTCGTTGAACACGCGCACGTCCAGTTCCAGGCCTTCCTTCTGCAGGATCGGCTTGACCACCGCCAGGATCTCGGCGTGCGGCACGGCCGTGGCGGCCACCACCAGCTTCTTCGAATCGGGGTTGGATTTACCGCAGGCGGCCAGGGCCAGCGAGGCGGCGAGCAGCGGGAGCAGCAGGTACTTCTTCATGGGGGGTATCCGGGGGCAGCGATAGCGCCCAACCTTACCGCACACCCCGGCCCTGCGGTATCGGGGGCATATGACCGCCGGGCATGAGGCCGGCGCTCACTCGTAGTTGCTGAGGGCCAGCGCCAGCAGTGCCTTGGCCTGTTCGCGCAGCATCACCGGTTCGATGATCTCCGCGTCCGAGCCGTAGTGCAGCACGTCCATCAGCAGTTCGCGCGACACGCTGTAGGGCACCTTCAACTCGTAGCGGCCGTCGGCCAGGAAGCGCCCCTGCTGCTTGGAATGCCAATGTTCGTCGGCCACCCAGCGCGCGGCCTTGGCACTGAAGACGATGGTGGCCCAGCCCTTGGGCGGCCCGGAGAAGATGCCGTAGCTGGCGCCGAGCTGTTCGTCCAGCTCGGTGTCATCCACGTCGCGGGCCACGGTGTCGACCACCCGGGCCTTGTAGATGCGGTCCACCGCGAAACTGCGCAGGCCCTCGCGGCCGTGATCCCAGGCATCCAGGTACCAGTTGTCGCGGTAGTGGGTCATGCGCTGCGGCGACACGGTGCGCTTGGTGGCCTCGTCGGTGGAACGGGCGCGGTACTCGAACGCCAGCTGCTTGCGCTCCAGCACGGCCGAGGCCACGGCGCGGAAGCTGGCCTCGTCGAATTTGCGGCCGCGGTGCGGAATGACCCGGACCCGGTCCACCGGCCAGGTGGACACGCCGGCCTGGGCGGCCAGCAGGCCTTCAATGCGCTGCTGCAGCGGTGCCAGCACCGAGGACAGCACGCCGCCGCCGGTGCGCGCCAGCAGGTGCTGGGAGGCCAGCAGCGCGTGCAGTTCTTCGGAACTGAGCCACAGGCCAGGCAGCTCGAAGCGGTCGCTTTCGTCGTCCTGGTAGCGGAAGCCGGCCTCGCCGTCGCCCTCCACCGGTGCCATCAGCGCATCGCGCAGGAAGGCCAGGTCGCGGTAGACGGTGGCGCGGGAACACTCCAGTTTTTCCTGCAGGGTGGCCACCGTCACCGGGTAACGGGCGGACTTGAGCAGGCGATGCAGGGCGTTGATGCGTTCGTATCGGTCCATGACCCGATTATGTCCGAGTCGCCGTCGTTGTGGCGGCTTCGGCATCATCTTCGGCTATCGTGGAGCCCCCGAAAACCCCGTTGCCGCCTGTCATGCGCCTGTTACCTGCCCTTGCCGTGCTGTCCCTGCTGCTGTCCGGTTGCGCGCGTGCGCCCGATCCGGCCGCCACTGCGCCGGCCCCGGCGCAGGGCAGCGTGCCGGCCGCGGTGGATCCAGTGCAGGCGGTGCTGGGCGCCAGCCAGCGCTTCGGCCAGCTGCGCAGCTTCCACGCCAGCCTGCGCATGCAAGGGCCGCGTACGGTTGAGGCGACGATGGACTTCGTTGCCCCCGACCGCTACCGGCTGGTCACCGATGACGGCCCGCAGCTGATCATCGGCGACACCTTATTCCTGCAGCGCGCCGGCGAGGTACGCCAGGTGCCGGTGCCGCCCGGCCTGCTGGCGCAGTGGCGCAACCCGTTGCCGCCGGACCTGGCCCCGGCCCAGCTGCAGGTGGAAGACCTGGGCAGCGACGCCATCGGCGGGCAACCGGCCCACAAATACCGGGTACGCCATGCCAGCGCCGCGCCGGACGGCATGCTGTATTGGATCAATGCACAGGGTCTGCCGGTGCAGATCGAGCGCCAGGGCCAGACCAAGGGCGAGACGTTCCGGATCACGCTGCGCTTCTCGCGTTTCGACGACCCGGCGCTGCGCATCGATCTTCCCTGAACAGGGCATTCGACCGAACCCCGCCTAAAGCGGCGGCAGATGGCGGGAATGTCGCGCCGGATGCATCAAGTATCATCCCCCGTTGCCCGTCCCCCACTGGTTGATCCGGAGAACCGTTGATGTCCCTGCGCGTCTCGTTGCTTGTTCCCCTGCTGTTGTGCGCCCCGGCGGCGTTTGCCCAGGACACCACCGATCTGGCTGCGATGACCTCGCCATGGAGCGGCAGCGGCGGTGAGCTCGGCTTCGCCTCGGCCCGCGGCAACAGCAACACCGAAAGCGCCAACGGCCGCCTGCGCCTGCGCTACACCGACGACGATTGGGTGCACAGCATGGACCTGTTCGGGCTGCGCTCGCGCTCGGAATATGTCGAGACCGCCGATGACGGCACGGTCACCAAGCGCCGCAACACCACCGCCAACCGCTACACCGGCAGCGCCGGCAGCGCGTTGCAGCTGGGCGAGCACCGCCAGTTGACGGCCACGGTGCGTTACGAACGCGACGACTTCGCCACCTACGACCGCCAGAGCTCGTTCGGTCTGGGTTACGGCACCCGGCTGGTGGAAGGCGACCGCTTCTACATGGATGCGCAGATCGGCCCCGGTGTGCGCCGCACGCACAACACCGAAGACGATGAAACCCGCACCGGCCTGATCGGCCGTGGCCTGTTCGACGTGAAGTACTCGCTGACCCCCAACACCGACCTGGTCAACACGCTGCTGGTGGAATCGGGCTCGTACAACACCTTCGGCCAGAACGATTTCGGCGTGTCGGTGAGCATGAACGAACACCTGGCGCTGAAGGCCGGCTGGCAGGCGCGTTACAACAGCGACGTGGCCGAAGACAAGCGCAAGACCGACACCCTGACCACCATGAACGTGGTCTACAAATTCAAATGATGTCCCCGATCGGCTCTACCCCCGGGTAGAGCCGACCGTTGGTCGGCTGCCCTCAACCCGGCTGCCCCTAAACCCGGCGGGCGGCAACCCGGCACCCGGCTAAACCCCCAACAACTCCCCCGCTCCACCGGCCAGCAACCCTGCCGCCACCTGCCTGCCCAGCGCATCCGGGTCACGGCCCGGGCCACGCGCCTCGGCACGCACCAGACGGCCATCGGCCACGCCGCCCACCAGGCCCTGCAGGAACAGCTCCTCGCCTTCCCACTGCGCGAACCCGGCCACCGGCACGTGGCAGCTGCCATGCAGCGCACGGTTCATGGCGCGCTCGGCTTCCACACAGGCGCGGGTGCGCGCATCGTCGAGTGCGGCGAACAACGCCATCACCCGTGCATCCTCGCCATTGCATTCCACCGTCACCGCGCCCTGCGCCGGGGCCGGCAACCACGCCGGTGCGTTCAACCGGGCCACGATGCGCCCGCCCAGCCCCAGCCGCTCCAGCCCGGCCACCGCCAGCACGATCGCGTCGTAACCGCCGTTGTCCAGCTTGGCCAGGCGCGTGTTGACGTTGCCCCGCAGGTCCAGCAGTTCCAGGTCCGGGCGCAGTGCGCGCAACTGGGCCTGGCGGCGCAGCGACGAGGTGCCCACGCGCGCGCCGATCGGCAGCGCGTCCACCGAGGCATACAGGTTGGAGATGAAGCCGTCGGCCGGATCGTGGCGGGTCAGCATGGCCGGCAGCGCGAACGGTGCGTCCAGCTCCATCGGCACGTCCTTGAGCGAGTGCACCGCGCAATCGGCCTCGCCGCGCAGCATCGCCAGCTCCAGTTCCTTCAGGAACAAGCCCTTGCCGCCAATCGCGGCCAGCGAACGGTCCAGTACTTCATCGCCACGGGTGCTCATCGGCACCAGCACCACGTCCAGCCCGGGGTGAACCTCGCGCAGGCGGTCGGCAACGTGTTCGCTCTGCCACAGGGCAAGCGGGCTCTTTCGGGTGGCGATGCGCAGGGTTGTCATGCTGCCCATTATCCGCGCAGCAGCGCGTATCGGCCAACGCCGGCATGCTTCGCTGCGCGGACAAACGGCGTATCGACCAGCGGTCGATACCTACAGGAGGTCCTGCTTGATGCTGGCCACGCAGCGCCGGCTGACCTCCAGCGGGGCTTTGCCATGGCGCAGCACGGCCTGGACCTGGCCTGCGCCATTTCGTCGCAGCTCGATCAGCTCGTGGCGGGCGACCAGGCAGTTGCGGTGGATGCGCACGAAACGGCCGACGAATTCCTCTTCCAGCGACTTCAGCGATTCCTCGAGAAGGTCTTCGCCGCGCGCGTGGTGCACCACCACGTACTTTTCCTCGGCCTGCAGGTAGTGGATGTCCTCGATCGGAATCAACCGCAGGCTGCCGCGCAGGCGCGCGCACAACACGGTGCGGGCCTGCTGGCTGGGTGTACCGGGATGCCCGCTGCGCCCGGCCAGGAAGGTGCGCGCACGCTCCAGCGCGGCGGCCAGCCGTTCGGGGCGCACCGGTTTCATCAGGTAGTCGATCGCGGCGGCCTCGAAGGCCGACAGCGCGTGGGCGTCGTAGGCGGTGCAGAACACCACCGCCGGGCGCGGGTCGAAGGTGGCCAGGTGACGGGCCGCTTCCAGGCCATCCAGGCCGGGCATGGCGATGTCCAGCAACACCAGGTCCGGCTGCAGCGCGGCGCAGGCATGCAGCGCCTGTTCGCCGTTCTCGGCCTCGGCCACCACCTCTACGCCGGCCTGTTCGGCCAGCAGGCTGCGCAGGCGCTCGCGGGCCAGCGGCTCATCGTCGGCAATGACCACCTTCAAGGCTGATTCCTCACGGCACCGGGACGGTGATGTCGCACGCATAGTAGCCGTCGCTCCATGCTCCCGTCATCCGCGCGGCCGGGCCGAACCGCCACGCCAGCCGGTGGGCGATGCTGCGCTGGGCGTGGCCGGCGCCCTGGGTGAGCGGCAGCGCGCGTGCCTGCGGGTCCGGCGCGGGGTTGTGCACGCGGATATGCAGCTGGCCGTCCACGCACGACAACGCGATGACGATGGTGCCGCCCCCGGGCAGCCGCGAAATGCCGTGCAGCACGGCGTTTTCCACCAGCGGCTGCAGCACCAGCGGCGGCATCGGCAACGACCACGGCAGCGGTTCGTCGCGCTGCCACTGCACCTGCAGGCGTTCGCCCAGGCGCAGGGATTCGATCGACAGGTAACGCTCGGCCAGTTCGCACTCGGCCTGCAGGGTGGAGTCGCCCTCGCCCGCGCCCAGCGCCGCGCGGAACAGGTCGGACAGGTCCAGCACCGCGCGCTCGGCCACCACCGGGTCGCGCCGCACCAGGCTGGCGATCAGGTTCATGCTGTTGAACAGGAAATGCGGGCGGATCCGCGCCTGCAGCGCGTCGGCCTGGGCACGCGCGTTGGCCACCACCTGCGCGGCCCAGCGATCGCTGACATAGAAGTAGCGCAGCGCCAGCGCCACGATCAGGGCGGTCATGGTGGCGCTGCCCAGGGTGAAGCGCCAGAACCCGATGTGCCGCGCGAAGCCCTCGGCATCGAGCACGCCGTACAGGCCGTGCACGACGCCGGCGCAGGCGGCGGCGATCAGCACGGTCATGGCCACCGCCAGCGCCGTGCCGGCTGCTTCGGGCAACCGCGACAACGCGGTGCGCGCCGCGCACAGGCACACCGTCACCGCCAGCGACAGCCACAGCGCAAAGCCGCTGGCCGTCAGGAAATCAGACACGCTCCAGTGGCGGCTGCCATCCGGCGCCAACGCCACTACCACCACCACCAGCTCGGCCAGGCCCAGCATCGCCGCCAGCCGTGGCAACCGGCACAGCTCGGGCAACCACGGCTGCTGGCGCGGGTCGTTCATGGCTCAGGCGGCCCGGAACCGTGCGTCCAGCCAGTCGCCCAGCGCCTCCAGCTCTTCGGCGCAGACCTGGTGGGCCATCGGGTAGGAATGCCACTCCAGCGGGAAGCCGAGGTCCTTCAAGGTCTGCGCGGTGTGCGCGGCGATCGCCTGCGGAATCACCGGGTCCTGCACGCCGTGGGCCATGAACACCGGCGGCCGGATGCCGTCGGGGGCACGCTGGGCGGCGGCGGTTTCCGGGTCGGGCAGGTAGGTGGACAGCGCGATCAGGCCGCCGATCGGGCGGCTGCGGCGCAGTACCGCGCTCAGGATCACCGCCCCACCCTGCGAGAACCCGGCCAGCAGGATGCGTTCGGCCGGAATGCCGGCGGCCACCTGCTGGTCGATCAGGGTGTCCAGCGCCTGCACCGAAGCCGCCACGCCGGCCGCGTCGGCGCGCGAGCGGAAATCCATGCTGACGATGTCGTACCAGGCGCGCATCGGCACGCCGTTGTTGATCGTGATCGGCTGTACCGGCGCATGCGGAAAGACGAAGCGGATGGCCGGCCAGTGCGGGCGCAGCAGCTCGGGCACGATGGGGGCGAAGTCGTTGCCGTCGGCGCCCAGGCCGTGCAGCCACAGCACCGCCCATTGCGGGTCGGTGCCGGTTTCGTTGATGACGCTGTCCAGCATGGTGCGGCTCCAATACGTTCGAACCGCATTATGCCGCGCCGCTCAGCCCAGCGCGGTGTGCTCCGCTGCGGCCTTGCGCAGTTCGGCGGCGCGCACCAGCACCTTGGGCGGTGCGGTTTCCTCGGGAATCTCCATCAGCCGCAACCGATGCATGACCGTGCCGGCACTGCGCGAGGAGGTCAGCGCCACCACCGGAATGGCCAGCACCATGCCCACCACCACCGGGGCCATCCACGCCGCCAGTGACGGCGACACGGCATAGGCCAGGGTGCCCATGAACAGCCCGAACACGCTCAGCCCGCCATAGCCGCGGATGAGCGCCGGCCAGGAGATGCCGCCGTCGTCGCGCTGCTGCGCATCCCAGCCCGAATCCTTGCCGGCCAGCACCTCGGCCACGCCGCGCGACTGCACGTACATCACCACCGGTGCCATCAGCGCGGCCAGCACGGTTTCCAGCAGCATCGACAACAGCGCGCGGATGCCGCCGCCGCAGCCACGGCGATCCACCCGGTCCAGCAGCATGGCGATGTAGCCCAGCACCTTGGGGGTGAGCAGCACCACCATGGTGATGGCGAACATGCGGATCACCTTCTCTTCGTCCTGGTGGCGCCAGTACACGCCCGGCGACAGGTGCAGCATTTCGTTGAAATCGATGCCGCCCTGGAACAGCGGGATGGCAATACCGACCAGCATCAACATGCCCCACATCGGCGCGGTGAAGTAGTGGCCGATGCCGATCATCATGTGCATGCGGCTCACCCAGTGCAGGCCCTTGGAGCCGACCACCTTGGCGTGCTGCAGGTTGCCCTGGCACCAGCGCCGGTCACGGACCAGCATGTCGGTGAGGGTGGGCGGGCCTTCTTCGTAGCTGCCCTTGAGGTAGGGCACCATGTGCGTGGCCCAGCCGCCGCGACGCATCAGCGCCGCTTCGACGAAATCATGGCTGAGCACGTGGCCGCCGAACGGCTCGCGGCCCGGCAACGCGGGCAGCCCGGCGTTCTCGGCGAAGGCCTGGGTACGGATGATGGCGTTGTGGCCCCAGTAGTTGCTTTCCGCGCCATGCCACCAGGCCACGCCACGGCCGATCACCGGCCCGTACACGCGCCCGCCGAACTGCTGCATGCGCGCAAACAGCGTGCGCCCGCCGATCACCGCCGGCAGGGTCTGGATCAGGCCGACGTCGGGGTTGTGTTCCATGCCGGCCACCAGGCGCACGATGGTGTCGCCGGTCATCAGGCTGTCGGCGTCCAGGATCAGCATCTGCGGGTAACCACCGCCGAAGCGGCGCACCCAGTCGGCGATGTTGCCGGCCTTGCGGCCACTGTTGTCACCGCGGCGCCGGTAGAACAGGCGGTCGTGTCCGCCCACGGCATCGCACAGCGCGGCGAACGCCTGCTCCTCGGCCAGGCCGATGTCCTCGCGGCGGGTGTCGCTGAGCACGAAGAAATCGAACTGCGCCAGCTGCCCGGTGTCGGCCACCGATTCGTAGATTGCCTGCAGCCCGGCCAGCAGCCGGCGCGGGTCTTCGTTATAGGTGGGCATCAGCAGCGCGGTGCGGGTGTGGACCACCGGCAACGGCTGGTCCGGGTCGATGCCGAGCTTGTAGCCCCGGTCGAAGACCGCGGTGAGGAAGCCGGCCACGGCGCCGGAGAACGACAGCGCGATCCACGCGAACAGGGCCACGAACAGCACCAGCAGGCAGGCCTCGAGCACGCTGATGCCATTCATGGCCAGCACCTTCCACATCATCACGGTCGCGGCGATGGTCATCGCCGCCGTGCCGCCCAGGATGTAGAGGCGCCGCAACGCCATCAGCCGCGGCGCAGTGCGTTGCCGCGGCACCTGCAGCCGGCCGTCCCGGAAGGACTGCTCGGGCATCGACATCGGCACTTCGGCCGGCAGGATCGCCTGCCCGGCATCGGCCACGTGCATGACGGACTGCACACTCATCGGTGGCGCCCCTGCGTGGGTGATGACGGGCCGGGCGTGCCCGGTGCGGAGAGGGTCATCCAGATCCCGTCACGCCCAGCGGCGTGCTTGCGTCCTGCCTGCGCGGGGCCGTAGCCGGCACGCAGCTGATGTCTGTCACTACCGGAACCCACGAACTCTCCACCGTACCGAGACGAAAAATGCGGCTCAGCATAGGGGGGCAAATGTAAGCCGGGCGCGAAAGTTCCTTTCGTGATTTCTCCCCATTCAGCCTGAGCGGGCCGTGGCATCCAGATCCCCGCTGCGACAGAACGCCGCAGGCCTTGTGGCACAGGCCTCTCCCCATTCATTTTGTAAACGGTTATCATTACGTTAACCAGGCAGGCATGCGTTACCGCACTACCCACCCAGACGCGTCGGCCCCCCGCCGTGCGCAGTCCCTCCGGTCGGGTTGCCTGCTTCGTCGTGCTGTCTTCGCGAGTCGCTTCCCGGTCGGGTACTCCTTACCCCTCCATGGAAGACCCTCATGTCTGCTCCCCGTCCCTCCCCCCTGCACCGCCGCCCTGCGTGCCTGGTCCGCGCACCGTTGGCGATGGCCGTGTGCCTGCTGCTGGCTACCCCTGCCGTTGCGCTGGCCGACGCCGCCGGCGAGCCCGCCGCCAAGAACCTGGACACCGTGGTGGTCACCGCCTCGGGCAACCAGCAATGGATCAAGGATGCCCCGGCCAGCATCAGCGTGATCTCGCGCGAGGATATCGAGCGCCAGCCCGTGCATGACCTGGGCACCCTGCTCAGCCGCATTCCCGGTGTGACCGGCGGGCTCAGCGCCGCCGGTGAGCAGTCCAAGATCAAGCTGCGCGGCATGCCGTCCAATTACACGTTGATCCTGGTGGACGGCAAGCGCGTGGGCAGCTCGGCCTCCACCAACTACCGCCCGGACCTGGGTCGCCAGGACCTCAACTGGATCTCGCCGGACCAGATCGAACGCATCGAAGTGGTGCGTGGCCCGATGTCCTCGCTGTACGGTTCGGATGCGATGGGCGGGGTGATCAACATCATCACCCGCCGCATCGGCGACACCTGGGGCGGCAGCGCCACCCACAGCTACACCTCGCCGCAGGACGGCAAGCGCGGCGATACCCAGCAGATCGGCACCAACTTCTCCGGCCCGCTCACCGAGAACATCGGCATGCGCGTGGGCGCCAGCTACACCAACCGCGACTCCGACCGCAGCAATGGCGGCGTGTACGGCAACGCCTATGGCGGCGAGAAGGACCGCAACTTCGATGCCCTGCTGGACTGGACGCTGAGCGACGCGCAGAGCCTGCAGTTCGAAGCCGGCTACGGCGTGCAGCAGGCCTTTGCCAGCACCTCGCTGGAAGACGAGGGCGACGGCGCCTGGGGCGCCAGCGAGCTCAAACGCACCAGCCTGTCGTTGAGCCACACCGGCAACTGGTCCTTCGGCACCTCCAAGGTCACCGGCTACTGGACCGAGTTCAAGAACGACATCGGCCCGACCGGCCGCTCCGAAGCCAAGGACATGATCCTGGAAGGCAGCCTGAGCACGCCGTTCACCCTGTGGGTGGACCACCAGCTGAGCGTGGGCGGCCAGTGGAAGCGCCAGGAGCTGACCAACACCGACACCATCGGGCAGGCCCCGGTGGACTACGCCGGCAACCCGGTGAATGGCGCGTCGCTGGAAGTGGACACCTGGGCGGTGTTCGTCGAAGACGAGCTGAAGCTGCACGAAAAGCTGGCCCTGACCCTGGGCGCCCGCCTGGATCACCACGAACAGTTCGGCAGCCACGTCAGCCCGCGTGCGTATCTGGTCTACCATCCGGCGGAAAGCTGGACGCTGCGCGGCGGCATCTCCAAGGGCTTCCGTGCGCCCAGCCTGACCGAGAACGCGGCGTCGGCGGCCACCCAGTCCGGCGGCCGCGGCTGCGGTTCGCTGCGTCCGCTGGGCTATGTCACCGGCGGCTGCTACATGGCCGGCAACCCGAACCTGGACCCGGAAACCAGCACCAACCGCGAGATCGGTTTCAACTTCGACAACGGCACCGTCGATACCGGGCTGACCTACTTCCATACCGACTTCAAGAACAAGATCGAGTACGAACCCCTCGGCTTCTTCAACGGGTACTGGTGGACGCGCATGGACAACGTCGAGCGCGCCCGCACCAGCGGCATGGAAGGCAACTTCAACCTCACCCTGGGCGACCACTGGCGCTGGCGCACCGCGGCCACCTGGATGAAGGAAGCCAAGAACCTCACCACCGGCGAGAACCTGATCGACACGCCGGAGTTCTCCGGCTATTCCTCGGTGGACTGGACCCCGGTGGATGCGTTCTCGGCCACGGTGTCGGCGCAGTACACCGGCAAGCAGGCCGGCATCGCCAGCACCTTCATCAAGGCCTACACGCTGTATGACCTGACCGCGGCGTGGCACGTCAACAGCACGCTGACCATGCGCGGCGGGGTGAGCAACCTGGCCGACAAGAAGCTGTACGCCGAAGGCGCCACCGACTACTTCGTGGCCGGGCGCAGCTACTTCCTGAGCATGACCGCGCGCTTCTGAGGCGTGCGTGGCAGCGCGCGGGGATTCCCCGCGCGCGCGCCGATCAGGCGCTCAGGGGTGAGCTGGCGGCCGCGATGTCGGCCACCACCGGCGGGCGCGCCAATGCACGTGACGCGGACTGCGAGAACTGCAGGTGCGCCAGCTGGTGCTGGGCCTGGGTGGCGATAGGGCAAGGCGCGATGCACGGACCCGCTTCAGCGCGTTCGGGCAGGGTGACAACACTCGACATGGTCTGGTTTTCTCGATGCATTCCAATACGCCCCACGGCTCCCCGCCGCGCGGAATGCGCACCCTATATCAAATCGTTTTCGAATGTGTGACGGCGCCTGCACTACCGGTCAGACGCGCCAAAATACTGGCGCTGGGTCGACGGCCACAGTTATCATGTAAGCGTTTACACACAAACTACGGACATGGACTCCAATACCTCTTCTTCTGCACCGCTCAGCCCGAAGTGGCAGTTCCGCTTCAACTTCTTCAGCCAGCATGGCGCCCCGAGTTCGCCGGCCTTCAAGGCCGCGTACAAGCAGCTGCCGTTCGGCGAGAAGATCAAGGTCAACTTCAACTTCTTCGCGCTGTTCTTCAGCTGGATCTACTTCCTGATCCTGGGCATGTGGCGCAAGGCCCTGACCATCCTGGGTCTGTCGATCGTGGTGATGGTGGTGGCTGCCTTCATGCCGAAGGCTGTCGGCAACGGCATCGCCATTGCGTGGTCGCTGCTGATCGCGCTGACCGCCAACTACTCCTACTACCTGGAAAAGGTGAAGGGCGACACCAGCTGGAACCCCTTCGCGGGCATGCGCTGGTAAGCACTGCCCTGACGCGTTGAATGAAAGCCCGGTCGCATGACCGGGCTTTTTTTTGGTTCTTCGCCCATAAGCGGGGCAAGAAGAAACGTGCTTTGACGCTTTCCAAGCGCAGCTGTCGGCGGGTCGGGCGCTGGGGCCCCCTGCCCTTTCCGGCGACGCCCCCGGCGTCGGCCTGCGGCCGCCACCTCCTCCTTTATTTCGCCTCCAAGGGCATGGGGCCCCAGCGCCCGACCCACCGACAGCGCCAGAAAAGCCTGGCTTCCCCTGCTTACCGCGAGCCGAGCCCCGTAGCAGCCGGTAGGCTCCTGGGCAAAATAAAGGAGGAGGCCGCCCCGCGGCCGGGGGACATTTGCACCAGGGGCCTACCGGCTGCTACGGGGCCCTCACGCTCGCGACCGGCCGATCGGAGACGCCAGCCGCGGCGCTTTGCACACCCGGCTACGCGCGCAGCCTCGTGCTCACGCTTCGACAGTTCTTGCAACAAGACGCTTCCCTCAGATGGAAGAAGAACCTTTTTTGGTTCTTCGTCCATTCGCCAGGGAAAATACGTGGCGTCCGTACCAACCAACGGTTGGTACCTACCGGTTTGGCGCGATGCGGTGCGCACCTCAGCCCAAGGTCAGGTGGCCGTGCCACAGCCCCCACACCGCCGCCAGCGACACCGCCAGCACGCACACCGCGATCACCCGCTCCACCGGGGTGAACACCGGCTGCCCGCGCTGCCGCTTGGCCTGCGCGAACATCAACATGCCCGGTGCATACAACAGCGCCGACAGCAGCACCTGCGTCACCCCGCCGGCATACACCAGCCATAGCGCGTACACCGTGGCCAGCACCGCAATCACCAGATCGCGTCGGCGCGGTGCCGAAGGGTCGGCGTACCCTTCACCACGCCAGGCCACCAGCACCCCGTAGGCGGCCGAGAACAGGTACGGCACCAGCGCCATCGATGCACCCAGCAGCACCAGACTGGTATAGGTGCTGGCACTGAACAGCGTGATCAACAGGAACAGCTGGATCAGCCCATTGGTCAGCCACAACGCGTTGGCCGGCACATCGTTGGCGTTCTGCCGGGCCAGGAAGGCCGGCATGGTGCCGTCGCCGGCAGCGGCGTGCAGCACTTCGGCACACAGCAGCACCCAGGCCAGCAACGCACCCAGCACCGACACGACCATGCCGATGATGATCAGGCGCGCGCCCCACGGGCCGACGATGGCCTCCAGCACGAACGCCATCGACGGATTGTGCAGGTGTGCCAGCTGCTGCTGGCCCAGCACCCCCATCGACAGCAGGTTGACCAGCATCAGCAGCGCCAGCACGCCCAGGAAGCCGATCACCGTGGCCCGGCCGACATCGGCGCGGCGTGCCGCCCGGCGCGAATAGATGCTGGCGCCTTCGATGCCGATGAACACCCACACGGTGATCAGCATCATCCCGCGCAGCTGCCCGCCAAGGCCACCCAGCGACAGCGTGCCCCAGAAGTCCGCGGTGAAAACCTCCAGCCGGAAGCCGACGGCGGCAATCACCACGAACACCACGATCGGCACCACCTTGGCCACCGTCACCACCGCGTTGATCAGCGCCGCCTGGCCGATCCCGCGCAGGACCATGGCGTGCATGGCCCACAGCAGAACCGACGCGCAGGCGATGGCCTGCCAGGTATTGCCCTCGCCGAAGGCCGGCACGAAGTAGCCCAGCCCGCTGAAGATCAGCACGAAGAAGCTGACGTTGCCCAGCAGCGAACAGATCCAGTAGCCCCATGCCGACGAGAAGCCGATGTAGTCGCCGAAGCCCGCCTTGGCATAGGCGTAGATGCCGGCGTCCAGCTGCGGCTTGCGATTGGCCAGGTTCTGGAACACGAACGCCAGCATCAACATGCCCAGGCCGCTGATGGTCCAGCCCAGCAGCGCCGCGCCAGGACCGGCGCTGCGGGCGATGTTCTGCGGCAGCGAGAAGATGCCCGCGCCCACCATCGAGCCCACCACCAGGGCGGTCAGTGCGGCCAGGCCAAGCCGGTTGGAGGTCGCAGTCATGCGCGCACCGACGACAACGCCGCGGGGTCACCAGTACATAGCGGGGAGCGTGCAGTGCGTGCCATCCAACGTCCTGTGCGTGGCAGGTGCAGGGGCACCTGCCGTGTTCCAGGCACAGTCTAGCCGAGCGCGCGGCGGGCTCCGCCGCGCGCCGGGATCAGAACGTCTGCCAGTCGTCGCCGGCCAGCGCCGGCGCACGCGGGGCGCCGCGTGCCGCGACGACGGCACGCTTGGCCGGTGGCGCCGCGTGCGGGCGGGACGCAGGGGCCGGGGAGGCACCGGCATCGATACGGAAGATCGCCACGGCGGTGCCCAGGTGCTGGGCCTGCTCTTCCATCGCACGGGCGGCCGCGGTGGCTTCTTCCACCAGCGCGGCGTTCTGCTGGGTGGTTTCGTCCATCTGGGTGATGGTCTGGTTGACCTGCTCGATGCCGGCCGACTGCTCCTTCGACGCCGCCGAGATCTCGGCCATGATGTCGTTGACGCGGCGCACGCCACTGACGATTTCCTGCATGGTGTCACCGGCGGTGCGCACCAGTGCCGAGCCCTGGGTGACCTGGCTGACCGAGTCGTCGATCAAGGTCTTGATCTCCTTGGCCGCACCGGCGGAACGCTGCGCCAGCGCGCGCACTTCGGAGGCCACCACCGCGAACCCGCGGCCCTGCTCACCGGCACGGGCGGCTTCAACGGCGGCGTTCAGCGCCAGGATATTGGTCTGGAAGGCGATGCCGTCGATCACCGAAATGATCTCGGCGATGCGCTTGGACGAGGCCTCGATGCCCGCCATGGTGGTGACCACCTGGCCCACCACCTGCCCGCCCTGCGACGCCACCTCGGCCGCGTTGGCCGCCAGCGCATTGGCCTGCACGGCGTGATCGGTGTTCTGGCGCACGGTGGAGGTCAGTTCCTCCATCGAGGCGGCGGTTTCTTCCAGGCTGGCCGCCTGCTGCTCGGTGCGGCGCGACAGGTCGCTGTTGCCCGAAGCAATCTCGCCGGCGGCCAGGTTGATGCTGGCCGTGGCCTGCTGGATGCGGCCCACGATGTCGGTCAGCTGGGTCACGGTGGTGTCGGCGTCGTCGCGCATCTGCGCGAACACGCCATGGAACTGCCCTTGCATGCGCGCGGTAAGGTCACCGGCGGCGATCGACCGCAGCAGCGCGGAAATCTGCTGCAGGTTGTCGTCGCTGACCTGCATCATGGTGTTGAGGTTTTCGACCATGCCGCGGAAGTCGTGGTCGAAGCGCACCACATCGCCACGCTGGCTGAAATCGCCCAGCGCGGCAGCACCGGCCAGGTCGCGGATCTGGGTGTTGATCGCGCGCAGGTTGGCCTTGGTGGTGTCCATCGCCTCGGTGAAGCGCGCCTGCTCGCCCGGCAGGCGGTCCATATCCTGGGACAGGTCGCCCACCGCGTACCGCTGCATCACTTCCACCAGGCGGCGGGTGACGGCGATGTTCGCGCCAACCAGCTGGTTGGTGTCGCCCACCATCTGCCCGTATTCGCCCGGGAAGGACTGGGCGTCCATGCGGTAGCTGAGCTCACCGGCTTCATGCCGCTGCGCCATTTCGCCCTGGGCGGCCATCACCGCACGCACCTGGCTGCGCATGCGCTGCATCGATTCGAGCAGGCGCCCCACTTCGTCGTTGCGCGGCGGCGGCAGCGCGGTATCCAGGCGGCCTTCGGCAACATCGGCCGACAGCCGTACCGCTTCGGCCAGCGGACGGATCGCCTGGCGGCGCAGCAGTACGTAGACGCTGGCGCTGAGCACCAGCGCCGCGCCCAGGCCCACGGCCAGGATGATCCACAGCAGCGAACGCGCCTGTGCGGTGATCAGGTCGTGCGGCACCACCACACCCAGGGCGAAGCGCTCCTGGCTGGTGCCGATGCGCAGCGGCACATACGCCTTCACGTTGCCGGCCGCGTCCACGCTGAAGTCTTCGTAGGGCTTGTCGGCGCCCACCGCGGCCAGGATCCGGCGGGTGGTGGCATCGTCGCGACGCTTGCCGATCTCCTTGGCATCCTGGGCAGCCAGGACGATGCCACCCGGGGAAATCAGTTCGACGTGGCCTTCGCCCATCGGGCGCAGCGCCGCCAGGCGCTCCTGCAGCGCGGCCAGGCCGAAGTCGACGGTGACCGCGCCGAGGAAGGTGTCCTTGTCCAGCACCGGGGTGGACAGGGTGGTCATCAGCACGGGCTTGCCGGCGATCTCGTAGCTGTACGGTTCGGCCACGGTCTGGCGCTTCAAGGAGCGCGGGCGCAGGTACCAGTCGCCATCACCGGGGACGTCGTAGCCCTTCAGCGGATCCTGCTTGGGCGTGCCGTCCTGCCAGGACCAGTAGCTCATGAAACGGCCCGTCGCGTCGTGTGCTTCCGCATCGACGAACTCGCTGTCCTTGCCATCGAAGGCCTGCGGCTCCCACAGCGTGCCCAGCCCCACCCACTCCGGATGCGAGCGCAGCTGCTGTTCGATCACGTGCGAGGCGGTGGCCCGGGTCAAGCCGCCGACCGCGTGCTGCACCACCAGGCTGTCGGCCAGCGCCTGGCTGGTGGAGAACGCGGCGGCCAGGTCGGCACCGACCCGGCGTGATTCGGCATTGGCCTCGCTCTGCATGGTCTGCCGCGAAGAGTCGATCAGCGCCTGGCTGGCTTCGCGGTAGCTGATGGCAGCGGTGATGCCGAAGCAGAGCATGGCGATCAGCGCGGTCCCCAGCATCAGCCGGTTGGCGATGCTTCCGGGGCGCTGGGAAGAGGTCGGGCGGGACGCAGGCATGGGGGCGGTTCCGGGAAAAGGGTCGGATCAGCGGTCGCCTGGGGGCGCCACTACGGCTTCGCGCAGTCCATTGCGGTCCGGGTGGCGCGGTGCAACTCACGGCCAGCCCTTGCCCCGATCGCAGACATCGGGGCATTGAGCTGGATAACGGCGCTGGCGCGCCGATGTTGAGGACCGTTTCCTGACCCCGTTCAGTGTTCGCCGGGGCGCGCGGCCGCGTGGCCGGTCGAACGCCCCACGCGCTCGACCAGGGTCTGGCTGGCCGCGTTGAGCCCGCGCACCTCCACCTCGGCGCCATGGGCGCGCAGCTTGTCCACCACCCGCTCCAGCGCCGCCACTGCGCTGAGGTCCCAGAAGTGCGCGTGGGTCAGGTCGATCACCACCCGCCCCGGCACCTGCTGCAGGTCGATACTGGCTGCGAACTGCCCGGCCGAGGCAAAGAACACCTGGCCGCTGACCGTGTACACGCGGGTGCCGTCGGCCAGCACCGTATCGCCCACCTGCAGCAGGCGCCCCACCTTGCGGGCGAAGAACAGCGCCGACAGCAACACCCCGGTCAGAACGCCCTTGGCCAGATCGTGGGTGGCCACGGTCACCACCACGGTGGCGATCATCACCACCGAGGAGCTCTTCGGGTGCTGGCGCAGCTCCTGGAAGGAGCGCCAATGGAACGTGCCGATGCTGACCATCACCATCACCGCCACCAGCGCTGCCATCGGAATCTGCCGCACCCACTCGGCGCCATATACCACCAGCAGCAACAGCAGCACGCCGGCCACCAGGCACGACAGCCGCCCGCGCCCGCCGGACGACACGTTGATCACCGACTGGCCGATCATCGCGCAGCCGCCCATGCCGCCGAACAACCCGGCGGTGATGTTGGCCAGGCCCTGTCCGGCGCACTCGCGGTTGCGCTGGCTGGGCGTGTCGGTCATGTCCTCCACGATCTGCGCGGTCATCATCGACTCCAGCAGGCCCACCACCGCCAGCGTGGCCGACACCGGCAGCAGCAGGCGCAGCGTGTCCCAGGTAAGCGGCACGTCGGGGAACAGGAACACCGGCAGGCTGTCGGGCAGCGCGCCCATGTCGCCCACGGTGCGCACATCCCAGTGCAGGCCGATCGACAGCGCGGTGAGCACCACGATCGCCACCAGCGGCGAAGGCACCGCGCGCGTCACCCGCGGCAGCAGGTAGATGATGGCAAGCCCGGCCGCGCAGACGGCCCACACGTGCCAGGAGCGCCCGATCAGTTCCGGCATCTGCGCCAGGAAGATCAGGATCGCCAGCGCGTTGACGAACCCGGTGATCACCGAGCGCGACACGAAGCGCATCAGCACGCCCAGCTTCAACGCCCCGGCCAGTACCTGCAGCAGCCCGGCCAGAATGGTGGCGGCGAGCAGGTATTGCAGGCCGTGGTCCTTGACCAGGTCCACCATCACCAGCGCCATCGCACCGGTGGCCGCCGAAATCATGCCCGGGCGGCCGCCGGCGATGGCGGTGACCACCGCGATGCAGAACGAGGCATACAGCCCCACCTTGGGGTCGACCCCGGCGATGATCGAAAACGCGATCGCCTCGGGGATCAGGGCCAGCGCGACCACGGTACCGGACAGCAGGTCACCGCGGATATTGCCGAGCCATTGCTGGCGCAGCGGGTAGGAAACAGACATGGGCAGACTCCGCGCACCGGCGATACGCACGGCGCGCTGTGTGATGAAGACAGGACACTCCCTGGAACCCGGCAGTGGCACGGGCGCGTGGTGAACGCGGTATCAGGGTGGGGTCATCACAATCCAGCGGGGCGGGCAAAGGCGGCGCGCAGGATAGCGCAGCGGTGGGGCCGGCTCAAACGCCGGTTGACCACCGCCGCGCGCCGCGCGCACGATGCCCGCTGATTCCTCGTGGCAGGTGGCAGGCATGTACGGCTTGATTGGCAGGATGTTGATCGCACCCGGGCAGCGCGACGCGGTCATCGCGATCCTGCAGGAAGGCACCGATGCCATGCCCGGTTGCCGCAGCTACGTGGTGGCCCGCGATCCCACCGATGCCGATGCGCTCTGGATCACCGAGGTGTGGGACAGCCAGGACCACCATCGCGCGTCGCTGGCACTGCCTGCGGTACAGGCCGCGATCGCCAGGGCCCGGCCGCACATCACCGGGTTCGGCGAACGCTTCGAGACCGAGCCGGTGGGGGGCGTGGGTCTTTAGAGCCCTAAGCCCGGCCGCAGCTCAGCGGGCAAACCGCCGGGCCCCGGCCACGCAGCTCACCGCACACACGGTGACCGCCAGCATCGTCCAGCTCACCTGTTCGTGCAGCAGCAGGGCGGCCAGGCCCAGCCCGAAGAACGGCTGCAACAACTGCAGCTGGCCCACCGCGGCGATGCCTCCCTGGGCCAGCCCGCGATACCAGAACATGAAGCCGACCAGCATGCTGAACACCGACACGTAGGCCAGGCTCCACCAGGCCGGCGCGCCGATGGTGGCCAACGTGGGCGGCCAGCGCACCCACATCAGCGGCACCATCAGCGGCAACGCCAGCAGCAGCGCCCAGCTGATCACCTGCCACCCACCCAGCGTGCGCGACAGCCGCGCCCCTTCGGCATAGCCCAGCCCGCATACCACCACCGCCGCCAGCATCAGCAGGTCGCCCTGCAACGACCCAGCACCGCCGCCGAGCAGCGCGTAGCCGGCAACCGAGGCACTGCCCAGCAGCGAGAACCCCCAGAACGCCGGGCGCAGCCGTTCGCCGCCGCGCAGCACGCCGAACACCGCCGTGCTCAGCGGCAGCAGGCCCAGGAACACGATCGAGTGCGCCGAGGACACATGCTGCAGGGCCAACGCGGTGAGCAGCGGGAACCCCACCACCACGCCCAGCGCCACCACCAGCAATGACGCCACCGCGGTGCGTGGCGGGCGCGGTTGGCGCAGCGCCAGCAGCATCGCCGCGGCGATCAGGGCGGCGATGCTCGCGCGCGCGGCGGTCAGCAAGGTCGGATCGATGTCGGCGACCGCCACGCGCGTGGCGGGCAGTGAGCCGGCGAAGATCAGTACGCCGATGAATCCGTTGATCCAGCCCCGGGTGGTGGTATCCATTCTGGTGTTCCTGAGAGTGGCCACCAGTGGACTACGCGGCGCCTGCCGCCCCCAGACACAGTCCAGTACACTTTCACTGAACTGTTATGCCCACACCCCCAGTACGGACCCCGTGGCATGGATCTTCCCCCTACCCGCATCGCCGCCGTGATGGCCAGCGTGCGCGCCCGCATCAACGCCCGCAGCTACGTGCCGGGCATGCGCCTGCCGTCGGTGCGCGCCCAGGCCAAGGCCCTGCAGGTGTCTGTGTCCACGGTGGTGGAAGCGTACGCACGGCTGGTGGCCGAAGGCGTCATCAGTTCACGCCCCGGCGCAGGATTCCACGTCAACGGACCGGTGGCACCGCTGGCGCTGAGCGGCATCGACCCGCCCCGCGACCGCCAGGTCGACCCGCTCTGGCTGGCCCGGCAATCGCTGGAACACGATGCGCGCGTGCTCAAGCCCGGCTGCGGTTGGTTGCCCGAAGACTGGATGTACGTCGAGGGCATTCGCCGTGGCCTGCGCAGCGCGGCCCGCGCATCGGCCACGTCCCTGGCCGACTACGCCAGCCCGTTGGGCCTGCCGCCACTGCGCCAGCTGCTGGCACGGCGGCTGGCCGGCCAGGGGGTGGACGCAGCACCGGAGCAGATCCTGCTGGCCGAGTCGGGCTCGCATGCCATCGACCTGATCTGCCGCTTCCTGCTGCAGCCCGGCGACACCGTGCTGGTCGATGACCCCTGCTATTTCAATTTCCTGGCCCTGCTCAAGGCCCACCGGGTGCAGGTGGTGGGCATTCCGTACACGCCCAACGGGCCCGACGTGGGGGTGTTCGGTGCGGCGCTGCAGGCGCATTCGCCGCGGCTGTACATCACCAATTCGGGCCTGCACAACCCGACCGGGGCGGTGCTCTCGCCGGTGACCGCACACCGCCTGCTGACGTTGGCCGAAGGCAGCGACCTGGTGATCGTCGAAGACGACCTGTTTGCGGATTTCGAACACAGCCCCGCGCCGCGGCTGGCCGCCTTCGACGGGTTGTCGCGGGTGATCCAGATCGGCAGCTTTTCCAAGACGCTGTCTGCCGCGGTGCGATGCGGTTTCATCGCCGCACGACCGGAGTGGATCGACGCCCTTGCCGACCTGAAGATCGCCACCAGTTTCGGCGGCGGTCGCCTGGCCGCCGACATCCTGCTCACCGCACTCACCGACAGCGGCTACCGCCGCCACGTGGAGACCGTGCGCACGCGCCTGGCCGCCGCGCGCGACGTCACCCTGGACCGCCTTGCCACGCTCGGCATCCAGCCCTGGATCGTGCCGCAGGCGGGCATGTTGCTGTGGTGCCGTTTGCCCGATGGCCTGGACGCTGCAGCCATCGCGCAGCGCAGCCTGGCCGACGGCGTGGTGCTGGCGCCCGGCAATGCGTTCAGCCCGTCGCTGGGTGCGACCGGCTTCCTGCGTTTCAATGCCGCGCAGGCACAGGACACGCGTGTGTTCGAGGTGCTGGCGCGGGCCATGCGGGGGTGATCCATCGTGAACGCTTCATGCTTGCGCGCCGCAATGCGCTGCACTTCACGGGCGTTGCGCACGCCGCGCGGGATAGTAGCTGCAAGGCAGGGGACGACAGGCGCAGTGCATGTGGGACAGAAGCGACGATAGTGATCGGGTGGCGTTGATCGAAGCCCTGAACGTGATGGACCCCGCGCTGGGGAAATCACTGGACCCGATCACCGAGCTTGCGGCCTTCACCTTCGGCGTTCCAATCGCGCTGATCTCCATTATCGATGCCGACAGCCAGCGCTTCATTTCGCGCGTCGGGCTGGCGCTGGATCGCACCGACCGGCATGCCTCGGTGTGCGCCTGGGCGATCCAGTCCGACCAGGTGATGCAGGTGGCCGACCTGCGCGAAGATCCGCGCTTTGCCACCCACCCGTTGGTTACCGGGCCAGAGCAGCTGCGCTTCTATGCCGGCGCACCGCTGGTGACCAAGGCCGGGCTGGCGCTGGGTACGCTCTGCCTGATGGACCGTGCGCCGCGGGTGCTGTCGCCCCTGGAAACCCAGCAACTGCAGACCCTCGCGCGCGTGGTGATGGCGCAGATGGAACTGAAGGTGTCGATGGGCCGTCGCGAGCAGGTCACCGGGCTGCCCAACCGCCAGCAGTTCCAGGCCGATCTGGACCTGCTGACGCGGCGCGGCGACGGCGGACGCTTCACCGCTGTGATGCTGGATGTGTTCGACGTGCACAGCGCCAACGACGCCGGCCAGGCGTTGGGCATGAAGCCGGTGGAAACCCTGTTGCGGCAGGCCGCCCTGCGCGTGCAGCACGTATTGCAGGACCAGGCGGCGGCCTACCACGTGGGCGTGAGCCGCTTCGCGTTCGTGCTCAGCGGCCAGGACCACGCGCAGGTGGACGCGCTGCTCGACCGCCTGCGTGAGCGCCTGCGGCGGCCGTTGCTGGCCGGCAGCATTCCGATGTCGCCGCAGTTCCATGCCGGCGTCTGCGATTTCCAGGCCACGCCGGTGGACACCGGCGATGTGATCCGCAAATGCCTGGTGGCAATGAACCACGCCATCCAGACCGATGCGGGCCGCTGCTGGTATTCGGCAGACCGCGATACGCGCCTGCGCCGCCGCTACCGGCTGGCCTCCGACGCGGCGCGCGGCCTGGCGCAGCATCAATTCAACCTGGTCTACCAACCCCGCTTCGCGCTGTGCGACGGCCTGCCGGTCGCTGCCGAAGCGCTGCTGCGCTGGGTGCACCCGATGCTGGGGCCGGTAGGGCCGGGCGAGTTCATCCCCGTGCTGGAGCGCACCGCGCTGATGCCGGCGATGAGCCGCTGGGTGGTGGACCATGCCCTGGCCCAGCTGGCGCGCTGGCAACACTCGTTGCCCGGCTTCTGCCTGTCATTGAACCTGTCGGCGCGTGACTTCGATGATGCCGGCCTGTGGGACATGCTGTCCTCGCAGCTGGCCGCACACCACGTGCCGGCGTCGTTGCTGGAAGTGGAAATCACCGAAGGCGAATGGCTGCAGGGCCACCCGTCGGCGCTGCCGCAACTGCGCGCGATGGCCGCGGCCGGCATCCGCATCGCCATCGACGACTTCGGCAGCGGCTACAGCAACTTCAGTTACCTCAGCGAACTGCCCATTTCGCTGATCAAGATCGATCGCAGCCTGGTCACCGGCATGGCCCAGTCACGCACCGCGCGGCTGAAAGTGGAGGCGATCATCAAGCTTGCGCGGCAACTGGGCTACCGCACGGTGGCCGAAGGCGTGGAGAACGAGGCGGAGCTGTCGCTGCTGCGCCTGTGGGGATGCGACGAAGCACAGGGGTACCACCTGGCCCGGCCGATGCTGGCCGAGGCGGTCGCCCACCTGGTAGCCGCCTGCCGCGCTGGATCGCCTGCCGACGAAGCCGGCTAGCGCCGCCACGCGCTGGGTGCCTGGCCCACCACCCGCCGGAACGCGGCGGCGAACTTGCCCGGGTTGGCGTAGCCCACCGCCAAGGCAATGACGGTCACCGGCTGCCCGGCCTGCAGCATCTGCTTGGCCGCTTCCATGCGACGCCAGGTGAGGTAGGCGTAGGGCGTCATGCCACTGGCCCGGGTGAAGCCACGGCTGAAGCCGCTTGCATCCCGCGCCACTTCGCGGGCCATGCGGGCCACGCTGATGTCCTCGCCCAGGTGATGTTCGATGAACGCCTGCACGCGCGCCATCTCCGCGCGGGGCAACGGCCGTGCCGGTGGGCGACGCGCGGGCAACGGCGCGCCGACACTGGCCAGCCGGCGCAGCACGATGTCCACCCCATGATCGAAAAATGCCGTCGAACAGGCGTTCGCCTCGGCGCACTGCCACAACGCATGCAGCACTGCGGCCACCACCGGGTCGGCATGCAGGCGTGCGGCGGCGTGCTCAAGGCCGGCCATCAACGGCGCGGCAGCGTCGGGCCTGAAACGCGGCAGGTCCACCACCAGCCCAAGCAGGTTCAGCGCCGGGCTGCGGTACTCGCCGGGGCAGCCCGGCAAGGCCACGTTGGTGTCGCCCACCCGCCAGCGACCGTCGATGGTTCCCAGCGCGGTGCGCTGGTGGAGCAGGCCACCCCCACCCACCAGCAGCCCGATGCGGACGCCGCTGCCCTCTCCCATGCGTCCCTCGGCAGCGGCAAAGGGCTGGCGGACCAGCAGGACGCTGCCGTCGGCGTTGCGGATACACGCGTCCGGCCGCAGCCCGCCGTCGTCCTCGAGAAGGCGCGGGGGAATGGGTTCGGCGGCAGCGCGCAACGACGACATCGGCAGGGGATCCGGTTCTGGAGCAGTCCGCGCAGGAATGGAGCGGCGGCGACCAATTGTTACACCATAACATTGCCGGATCATTCGCATCGCGGTGCCCGTCACCGCCATCCAGGGGTTCTGTGTGAAGCACGCCGTACTTGCCGCCGCCCTCGCTGCGGCACTCCCGTCCCTGCAGGCCAGCCCTGCCCACGCGCAGGACGCGCCCACCATCGCCAGGGCCACCGAGCTGGACGGCATCGTGGTCACCGGCAGCAAGCGCGATACGCCGTACCTGCGCAGTGACATCTCGGTAACCGTGCTGGACCGCGACGCCCTGCAGCAGGCCAACGTCACCGAGTTCCGCGACCTGGACAAGCTCGCCCCCAACGTGAAGTTCAACGTGATGGGCCAGCTCAGCGACATGTTCATTTCCATCCGCGGCATCGAGTCCAATCCGTTCCTGGTCAACCGGGCCTCGGTCTACATCGACGGCATCCCGTTCCGCGAACTCAGCAACGCGGTGCTCAACCACGTCGAGTCCGTCGAGATTCTGCGCGGGCCGCAAGGCACGCTGTACGGTGCCAACAGCGAATCGGGGCTGGTGCTGGTGCGCACGCGCGCGCCGTCGGCCACTACCGAAGGCGAGGTCAACCTGCGTGCCACCCACTTCGGCAATGGCCACGGCACCAGCGTGGATGGCTTTCTGGGCGGTGCACTGGGCAGCAGCAACCGCCTGTTCGGCTCGCTGGCGTTCATGGCCTCCGACGAGGACAGCCACCTGAAGAACCTCACCCCGTTCGACGGCATCCCAGGCAAGGTCAAGGAGACCTACCTGCAGGGCAAGCTGCGCTGGGAACCCACCGACACGCTGTCCATCAACGCCATCGCCTACCACCTGGGCACGCGCGCGCCGGGGATGTTCGAATACGAATACCTGCCGCTGGACGTGGGCCTGTACAACCAACGCTACGCCGACCTGTACAACGGCGGCCGCCACGCCGGCGACTTCACCTACATCAACGACGCGCCCAAGCGCACCAGCAAGACCGAGAACGTGGCCGGTGCCAGCGCGCAGTGGCAGCTGGCGCGCGGCACGGTGGACGCGGCGGTGTCCTACCGCGAGCAGCGCGACACGTCCGGCGGCTACGACTTCGACATGACCAACACCCCGGCGCTGGCCGGCCGCATCCACGACGCCCAGCGCAACTGGAATGGCGAACTGCGCTTCAGCTCGCTCGATGACCAGCCGTTGACCTGGATCGGCGGCGTGTCCACCTACCGGGTGAACAAGGATTCGGTGCTGGGCACGCGGGTCGGGCCCCCGCCGCGCGGGCTGGAAAGCTACGTGCTGGCGCCGCTGCAGGGGTCGGACGGGCAGGACTACAGCGTGTTCGGCACGCTCAGCTATACCCCGCCGGCCCTGCCAAAACTTACCGCCAGTCTTGGCCTGCGCTACGAACAAGCCAGACGTTCCACCCGCCAAAGCGCGGGCGAACTGGACCTGGGCCCGGGCGGATTGGTGTTCTACCGCGACGCCGAACTGTCGCATACCTTCACCGCCACCCTGCCCCGCGTGTCGCTGCGCTATGACGCCTCGGACACGCTGTCGTTCTACGCGGCCTCGGCCAAGGGCTACATCCCCGGCGGCTTCAACCTGGCCGCCGCGCAGAACGACGTGGTCAACGACAAGGTGCTGCGCTACGAATCGGAAATGATGTGGAGCCATGAGGCAGGCTTCAAGATGAACGTGCTGGGCGGGCGCGGGCACATCGGCGGTGCGGTGTTCCAGATCGCGTCCAACAACTGGCAGGAAATCCAGTTGGCCACCGATGCCAACGGTCGCCCGATCTCGTCGGACTACGTGGGCTCGGATGCGTCCATCCGCTCGCGCGGGGTGGAACTGGAAGGCGTGCTGCAGCCCCTGCGCGGGCTGACGCTGACCGCCAACGCCGGCTACGTGGATGCGCAGTACCGCAAACTGCTGGTGGGCGACAACCAGAGCCTGGCCGGCAACAAGGTCAAGCTCACCCCGCAGTACACCGCTTACCTCGCCGCGCGTTACCAGCACCGCTCCGGCGTGTTCGCGCGGGTGGAATCGGCGTTCAACGGGCGCATGGCGCTGGACGAGCGCAACCGCGCGTTCCAACCGGCCGTGGCCATCATCGGGGTGCAACTGGGCTACGAGACCGGACCGTGGACCACGCGCGTGTACGTCGACAACCTCACCAACAAGCGCCGCATCAACGGACTCATCTTCGACAACCTGGCCTTCGGCCGCGACGGCAATGTCTACGGACCGGTGGACCGGCCGCGGATCATCGGTGCAGAGGTGGGCTATCGGTTCTGAATGCACCACGCGGAGAAGCGGCGGCCCGCGTGGCAGCAGCGCGGGAATTCACCGCACCTTGATCGGCTCCGGCAGTACCCTCAAGGTGCATCGTCGAGGAACCAAGTGGATGCCCAACACAGGCCTGTTCTACCTGCTGGACGTGATCGGTGATGCCAGCCAGGAGGATCCGCAGGCGCTGAACCGATTGGCGTTCGTGCGTGCGCAATGTCTGCACTGCCACGCCATCCTCAGCCTGTCCGGCCCGCCGGGCCTGGTCAACGTGGCCCATGGTGCGGCCGTGCTCACCTGCGACCGGTGCACCAACCGCCAAGCCATTTCCGGCGCGCGCTTCGCCGACTTTGTGCGGCGCGTGCAACATGGCCTGATACCCGCCGCAGCGGAGATCGCCCAGGCGTTGGACACGGGCGTGGATGCCGCGCACCTGCAGCGCCCCACCTAGGCGCCTACGTACCGCTGGCACCATGCACACCACGGGGCGCTCACGGCGGCCCGGATCTCACGCGCGCAGCGCCCGCGGGAACCCCAGGGTGAAGCGGGCACCCTCGCCCGGTACCGAGTCGATCTCGACGAATCCGTCGGCCTGGCGCACCGCGCCGCGAATCTGGGCCAACCCCAGGCCGGTGCCCGTGCCGGCCGGCTTGGTCGTGAAGTAGGCTTCGAACAGGCGCTTGCGCACCTCCGGCGCGATGCCCGGCCCGTCGTCCTGCACGCTCAACACGATGTACGCGCCCGGCGCATGCGGCTCGTCCACGGGCACCTCATCCACCTGCCGCTCGCCCAGTATCAGGGTGACCTCGCCGCGCTCGCCACAGGCATCGCGCGCGTTGATGACCAGGTTCATCACCGCCCGTTCCAGGCTGTGCGGGTCTGCCTGGACCAGTGCATGTGAGACCTGCGGGTGGTAGGCCAGCGCAATGTGGGCGCCGGCGGCCTGCTGCAGCAGCGGCAACAGCTCCTCCATCATCCGCGCCACGTCCACCAATTGCGGCCGATAAGGGTGGTGGCGGGCGAACCCCAGCAACCGCTGCGACATCGCCGCGCCCTGCTGCACCGCCCGGTCGGCCATCTGCAGCAGGCTGGCATCACGCTCCACCAGCTCCCCGTGCGTGCGCACCATCTCGATAGCCGTACCGGCCACGTGCAGCACGTTGTTGAGGTCGTGCACCGTGCCGGCCAGCAACTGCCCGACCGCGTCGCCCTTCTGTGCCTGCGCGGCCACGGTCTCGGCCACGCGCTGGGCAACCCGTGCGATGTCCAGCTCCCCCTGCAGCTCACTGCTGCGCTGCTGGGCGGTGGCCAACTGTTCGTTGAGCTCCTCGGTGAACACCGTCCCCACCATCGACGGGGCGTGGTCGCGCAACGCGGCGGTGAGGGTGCGCAGCGCGGCCTCGGCGCGATGCCGGGCGGTGACATCGCGGTTGACCGCGAGCAGCCCGCGCACCGCGCCCTGCGCGTCGCGCAGCGGGCTGGTGGACACCAGCCAGAACCGGTGCTCGCCGGCGGGCGTCAGGCATTGGGCCTCGAACTGGCGGCGCTCGCCGCGCGCGGCAGCGGCCAGGGCATCGGCCACCTTGTGACCCTCCTCGGGCGGCCACAGCGACGCCCACGGCGCGCCGATCACATGCTCGGCATTCTCCGCCGCCACCCGGGCCAGCCCGTGGGCGTTGACGAACCTGACCGTGCCGTCCAGTGAGACTTCCTTGATGGAGTCCAGGGACAGTTCGACGATCTGGTGAAAAACATCATCCATCTGGGGGATGGTCATGGACGCGGCGCTCGACGATAGGGGGCCATTCTGCACCCATCCGGGGCGCGCCGCGCTGGGCCGTCGGTGGCCGGGGCACGGGTGCCGCCCCACCGGGCCCCAACGGCCCGCCACGGGAACGCACGTGGGCGCCACCAGATGTGCCATGCTCCGCCCCACAACCACCGGAGAACACTGCAATGGCCAAGGGTATGGACAAGCAGAAAGAGCAGAAGAAGAAGCCTGCCAAGACTGCCAAGGAAAAGAAGGCAGAGAAGAATGAAAAGAAGAGCGCACGCGGTTTCGCGCCGACCTGATTCTTTGGGAAAACAGCGGGCGCCATGGGTGGGGCAGTGCGTCTGCAACGTGCACTGACCGGCCCTGGCGCCCGCTTCCGTCTGGTCGCCTGGACGGGCGCAGTGCCCCCGGCAGGCGGTGCTTACGGCAACAGCGCAACGATCAGCTTCGGCAGGTAGAGCATCGCGGCTACCACGGCCGCCAGGATCAGGAACGTCTTCAGGGTCAATGGCCGGCGCCGCGGGTTCGCGAAATGCAGCTGCAGGTCAAGCAGCTCCGCGTCCAGCGTGCGTTGCTCGTCTGCAGTCCGCGCAGATGTATCTCCGGCCTGCTTTTCAAGCAAGCGGTAGCGCGCCATCAATGCACGGGCCGGTGTTCTGCGCAGGATCTGCGCCCGTATCGCGACCAGACGCTCCGCCTGGGGCATCAGTGCCGGCGCGAACTGCTCGGCCGGTGCCTGCCGGGCCGCAAGGCGTGCAGCATGGGCCGCCATCTCCGCCTGAAGGACGTCGTGCTCGATGCGAAGCTCGGCCAGGGATTTCCTGCGCAGGTTCATTGCCTGTTCCCGTTATCGGCGCTGCAGCCCACTTGCCTCACCACTGACGTGCGTCGCCTGATCTTCTATTGAAGAAGCATCGCCATGGCAGGGACCGCGACAAATTCATGCGCGCGCCCCACCCGGTGCCGCTCCAGAAGACCTGCTTCCACGAGTGCAGTCAGATCGGACAGGGCCGTCGGATAGGAGATCTGATGCGCGCCTTGATGCGTTGCCACGGTATAGGCCCTGTCGGGGTCCCGGATTGCATTGGCAAGAAGCGCCCGTTGGCGATGGTTGAGCTCGATGCCCGCAACCTGTGCCTCACGCAGCACACGCCTTGCCCGACGATCCTGTTCGTTCTTTCGAATGATGTAGGCGTGCAGCGCCGCGATCGACTCCAGAATCACATCCAGCTGTTGAGCAATGAAGTACGTCATATCCGCATCATCGTGCTCGGCGTAGAGGTAGGCGCGCATGTACTTGCCGGGTGATTTCTTGAGAACGCTCGAGATCGACAGGTACTCGGTCAGCCAGTACCCGGCATTCATCATTGCCCAGTAGAACAGCACGCGCGCAGTTCGTCCGTTGCCGTCGCAGAACGGATGGTCGTACCCGAGCTGAAAGTGGATGGCGATTGCCTTGATCACCGGGTGAACGAAGGACTCTTCATCTTTGCCGTTGGCAAAATCACACAGCGCCTGGAGCCTGTCGCGCACCTCGATTGCCGGCGGCGGCGTATGTAGAACCCTGTCTGTACTCCGATCAAAGATCAGCACGTTGTCTTCGGCAGTTCTGAGCTTCCCACAATCATCTTCCGACTCCAGCGTCCCTGCGGTAAGCATGGCGTGCAGCTCAAGAATCTCGTCAACGGTGAACGCCCGCTTTCCTCGCTCCCGAATGACCTTCATCGTGACGTGGTTGTTGTAGATCATCCTCTCGCTTTGATCGCGAGGCTGCCTGCCCGTGCTCAGCATCTCTTTAGCAACCACGCGTGTGGTCGCCGCACCTTCCAGCTGGGAGGACGTCATCGACTCTTCGATCAACGAGCGGATCAGGAAGCGGCCCTGCCCCCCTGAACGCTCCATTCCCTGGATCGCGCCGGCGGCCTCTCGATCGATGTAGTGCAGGCTCTTCTGCAGACTGTCGGTGACTGAAACACTGAACGGCACGCCGTACTTGTCCCGCAAGGGCAACGGCCGCCTCAGGCCAAGGCGAGCGAACTTGATGGAGGCCCACCACGTCCGGGAAGTGAGACCCTCTGGAGGCGTTTTGTGCCGGAGTGTGTCCCAGTGGATGTACTCACCCTTCAAATCTGGCTGGGAGGCACCCGTGGCCAACCACTGCAGAAGGCTGGGCGCATCCTGCTCCATGATTTCATTCAGCTTGGGTGGATCGACAGGGATCTTCATGGCAAGGAACTATAAAGTCTAGTGAAGTTTTATAGCAAATTTGGTCGTGGACCGGGTGCACTGGGCGCCTGAGCAGATCCGAAGCTTGCACCTGCGGTCCGCGCGGGCGGCCCCTTCCGGTGAGGAGCATAAATTTACCCGGGTGTTATTGACGGCAGCGTTTTACCCGGGCAATATTCCGGCATGGACCACGCCACGCCCACCACCTATACCGCCTTCGTAGAGACGCGCCGCCTCATCTGCGGCCCTTTGCACGAGGTAGCTGCGGCCGTACTGCGCGCGCAGCAGACGCAGCCCGACACGCACCCGCTGGTCTTGAACGATGCCACCGGCCAGACGGTGGATCTGGATCTGCGCGGCGGCGAGGATGGGGTTGCAGCACGCTACACCGTGGTGGTGCCGCCCCAACCTCCCAAAGGACGTGGCCGGCCCAAACTCGGTGTCGTAGCGCGGGAAGTGACGCTTCTGCCGGAGCACTGGGACTGGCTCGCTTCGCAACCGGGCGGCGCGTCGGTGGCCTTGCGCAAACTCGTGCACGACGCGCGGCGCCAGGGCGGTTCTCACGACCGCGCGCGCCAGGCGCGCGACCGTGCCTACAACGCAATGTCCACGCTGGCCGGCGACCTGGCCGGTTTCGAGGAAGCATCGCGGGCACTGTTCGCCGGCGACCACGAGCGGCTGACGGCGCAGATGCTCGGCTGGCCGCACGACGTGCGGGCGTACGTCATGCAGCTCGCTGAGCCTGCACCCGCCTAAGCCGGGCCTTTTTCCTTTTCTTTCCAACCCGCGCGCGGCCTCGGGCCGCTGCGCTGTGGGACCCCGCATGCCCCGTTTGCCAGGAAGGCCGCATGAACGTGTCTGACGCACCACCCACCACAGCACCGGCGCCCACGCTGCGTGCGCGCTATCTCGCATTGCTGGCGCCGTTGATCCTGACCCACGCGATGCAAAGCGCGGGCGGGCTGCTTGATGGCTTCTGGCTCGGACGACTGCTGGGCGTGCGCGGCATCGCGACGGCGGCATCGTTCTTTCCGGTGTTCTTCCTGCTGCTGTCGCTGATCATCGGGCTGGGTGCCGGTGCCACCGTTCTGGCGGGCCAGGCAATGGGGGCGGGCGATGCTACGCAACTGCGGCGCGTGGCAGCGACGGCCTGGGCGGCAGCGCTTGGTGTCGGGCTTGCGGTCGCACTGGCTGGCGCGTGGTGTGCGCCGTGGTTGATGCAAGCGCTGGGCACCCCGCCGGACATCCTGCCCGCCGCGATCGACTATGCGCGCGCCATGCTGTTGGTGATGCCCTGCGTGTTTGTCACGTGGGCTGGCATGTCGCTGAGTCGCGGCACCGGCGATGCGACCTCGCCGATGTGGTCTCTGTTGGCGGCTACGTTGGTGGGTGCGGTGTGCACGCCGCTGCTGGTGGCCTACTCATCGCTGGGCGCGACCGGCGTCGCCGTATCCGCACTCTTCGCACAGGGTGCTGCGCTGGCCGTGTTGATGCATCGCTGGCGGCGCAACGGCCATCCGCTTGCCCCTCGCGCGGGCTGGCAGCACTGCAGGCCCAGTGCAGCCGTTGCCAAACGCATGCTGCAGATCGGACTGCCTGCCGCCCTGCAGATGCTGGCAATGGCGCTTGCCGAAATAGTGCTGCTGAGCCTGGTGAACCGTCACGGCTCAACCGCGACCGCCGCCTACGGCGCAGCGACGCAGGTGCTGAGCTGGGTGCAGTTTCCCGCGATGAGCCTGGGCATTGCCGCCGCCATCTTCAGCGCGCATGCCGTCGGCGCGGGACGACGGGAACGTCTGCCGGCCATCGTGGCTACGGGACTGCGCGTGAACGCCACGGTCACCCCTCTGTTCGTGGTTGCCGCGCATCTGCTCGCGCCGTTGGCGCTGCGCGCATTCCTGGAACCCGGACCCGTACTGGAACTGTCGGTCACCATCGTGCGCACGTTGGCCTGGAGCGTGCTGCTGCTCGGATGGAGCAACGTCCTGGTGGGCGCGATGCGCGCGAACGGTGCGGCGCTGATCCCGGCGCTCCTGAGCATGGCCGCGATCCTTTGCGTCGAGTTGCCGGTCGCTGCGGCGCTGGAAGAGCGCTTCGGCCTGGCAGGCCTGTTCTGGGCCGTTCCTGCCGCATTCCTGACCATGCTGGTGCTGCATGGCCTCTACTACCGTCACAAGGAAAGAAGCGATGGACGCTGACAACACACCGGTATCGCGCGCGGCGCGTCGCGCGGCCGCACGCCAAGCGCGCGACGCCTTCCCGCCCATGGGCATCTATGCCATCCGTGATCGCGAAAGTGGCCACCTCCTGCTGGGCGCAAGCCGCAACGTTCACGCCTCGCTGAATCGCGCTCGCTTTGAACTGCTGATGGGCAAGCACACGGACCGTGTGCTGCAAGCCGCGTGGAATCGTGGCGGCGCGGATGGACTTCACTTCGACGTGCTGGAACTGTTGAAGGAGCGGGAGAATGCAGACGTCGACTACGAGGGCGAGTTGAAGGCGCTGGAGGAGTTCTATCGCGAACTGCATGGGCTGACGCCATGAGTCTGGGCGGTTTGCGCGTGTATGGGCATTCATTGGAGCGCACCGACCAGGTGCGCGCGCCCCTCAACGAATGCAGCCCCACCACCGTGCGCAACCGCTCGCACCAATGCGTGCAGTGGTCTGATAGAGAATCGGATACAGCGAGCCACCGGTGACCGTAACCGTGGCACCCGCATTGACCACGTCCGGCGCAATCGCATCGATACGGGGTTGCTGCGCATTCTGGTCGACGACGAAATCGGTGCTGCTGGCCACGCTTTGGCTACCGACCGTTACCGATATCGGGCCCGTGACGGCACCGGCGGGCACCAGCACCAGGAGCTCGCCGACGCTGCCGCTCACTACTGTGGCGGGGATGCCGGCAAAGCGCCAGTAACACGAAGAGTCAGATCGCAACGCGTTGCAGAATGGAAGAACGCGTGGCATCGCCGACGCTTCGACCCTGGACAGCGCCAACGCCACGCTCCACCTGTGCTTCCATCACAGCTCACTCCTATGTGTCAGGCCTCGCGACCGCTCCTTTGACCAGCAGACTCTGCATGCCGCGGCCGGACAATTGCGGACCTACGGCTCGACCTCCATTTGCCGCCTTACCTCACGAATGAGCTGCTGTGCAGCTGCATTGGCTTTACTTGCATCGGATCGCTTGGCCGCCTCCAAGGCATCAAGCAGCATTGCATGTCGCTTCGCTGCATCGCTCTCCCGCCTTGCCGCCAAGACAGTACTTGATGCGTAGAAGTACAGCTCGTTCGAATCACCAAGCTCGCGAGCGGTGGCCTTCCACTTCTCGGCAAGTTCGTCGCTTCCCGAGAGCGCCTCATAGTGCGCGATCAATCGCCTCACGGATTCGAGATCGCCCTTCTTCGCGGCCGCCTCCACCAATGCACGCTCCTTTTCCGGAATCACGGCCCTCCGTGCACGCGTTAAGCGTACGGTAGGCCGCCGTGGCGCAGCGTAACCAAGATTGCAGCGAGCTATGGTGCGCCGCTCCGGCGCGTGCGGCCCAAGCAAGCCATGAGTCAAGGCCTTCGATCGACTGCATCGCAGTCATAGTTGCGACTCGATCGGCAACCAGCCGGCCACGCGCGCCAGCGCACGGCGCCATGGTCCGGCATCAGGCTCCTGTTCCAGCATGACGGCCGGTTGTCGTGTTCCGTCGCGCCAACGTAAGTCGCCATTCCGGCTGCACGACAGCTGGTAGCTAAGGTCGGGCGTGGCCAAGCGAAGGAATTCGGTGCGAAGCGCACGACCCATGTCGGGGTCATCGAACAGTACCCCCATCTCCGTATTCAGGTTCTTCGACCGGGGGTCGATGTTGAAGGACCCAACGAAACCACGGGTCCCGTCCAAGACAAAAGCCTTTGTGTGCAGGCTGGCTCGCTTGCCGAAGTACGCCGGTGCCGCCTGCGCATGCGCCTGAGCCTCGCCACGCAGCTCGTAAAGGTGAACGCCGAGTTGCAGGAGACGTTTACGGTAGACTGCATAGCCGCTGTGCACTGCAGAGACATCGTTCGCCGCAAGTGAGTTGGTAACTACGCTGACTTGCGCGCCACGGCTACCCACGGCGGCGAGAAGCGTGGTGCCGTCCTCGCCAGGCACAAAGTAGGGCGAGATCACCATCACTTCGCTGCCAGCGCCGGAGATCATCGGCGCAAGCCGCGCCACCAGCCACTGGGCGTGGTTGTCGCCCGACAGCTTCAGCGGCGGGTCGGCGACGACTTGGATGCTGGGGCTCCAATGAGGCTGCAGGCCTCTGTCATGGAGCGCACTCATCAGATGGGAATCTGCCACGCGCGCGAGATAGCGCATTGCGCCCGCACTTCCGGCATCGCGATACACCCCTTCGAGCAGCGTACGCACGGCCTCCGGTCCACGACTGCCGAGCGTACCGACCGGAATCGCTGCGGAGCTGTTCCAGTAGTCGTCGAAGATCAAGCTCGCCTGCGATACCGCCGGTCCTAGCAGTAGCAGGTCAAGGTCCCGGAAGTTCATCTCGGAATCCGCACTAAAGTACTGCTCGCCGATGTTGCGACCACCGATGATCGCCACGCGACCGTCCGCGATCCATGCCTTGTTGTGCATTCGATGAGTCATCGTCATCGCGCGGCGCACCAGTTCCAGAGCACGCCAACCACTTTTTCGATTGCGAAGCGGGTTATACAGTCGGAGCTCTATGTTCGGGTGTGCGTCCATGGCGAGCAGGTATGGGTCCAGCCCGGAGGCATTCATGTCATCGAGCAGAATCCGCACGCGGACACCGCGCTGCGCTGCATCGTATGCCTTGCGCGCCAGCAGCCGGCCCGCGATGTCGTCGCGCCAGATGAAATACTGCAGATCGAGGCTGCGGCCGGCGTTCAGCGCGGTTATCGCGCGCGCAGCAAAGGCATCCAGTCCGTCGGCCAGAAAGATTGCGCCAGTCTCACCTGGATGGGCCGCAAGCAAGGGCGCCAGATCGCGGTCGATAGCTGTGTCGGCAGACTGCACTGGAAGCGCGTAGCCGGGCATGCCGGTCGCTGCCGGTGCGACCTCGTCAATGAGCAGAAGACCGCCGAGCATCACAGCCAGTGCTGCCGCCAAAACCACGGAAGTCCAGATCAACATGCGCTTCATCGACGGCCGCGCTCTTCGGCGGTCCCAGCTCGGAAGAGTGCGGACAGCCAAGTGTCCACCACAAACATGAAAAGTAGCGTGGTGCCTAGCGCCACCGCTACCGACGAGAACCGATACAGCGACGTTCCAATAATGTCTCCGTCGGGAGTAAGTTGGCCGGCCAATACAGCAAGCGCAGTCGCCGCGGCCAAGCCAACGGCCGGTCCGGCGCGTTCACGCGCATGCATAAGTCCGAAGTAGAGTAGGCCGGGAACGTACAGGCTCAACAGCAGCAGGAGGTTTCCAGGGTGCGCGTGCAGCAGCAGCTCCGATGCAAGGGCACAGGCAGAGCCGGCAAGCGTGCCTAGGGCGCGCTGCCACGACGCCCTGCGCCCTGCGCTGAGCGTCATGGGGAACAGTACGAGTACCGTCGCAGCTTGGGCAGACAGCGAATCGGGAAGGTCGAGCAGCTGAAACGCGATGTACGACGCAGTCGCGCAGAGTGCTCCCAGCGCGATCCGCTGCGGCCGCTCGGCAGGTGCCGGCGTCGGGGGGGCAGGTGCTGCCCTACGCTCGGGAAAAGCGGCGTGGACAAGCAGCGAAGCAATGATCGCGACGAACGTGGCCAACAACTGCGCCGTCTTAAGCATGTCGCCGTCGATCTGTGGGTAGCTTGCCAGGTGGACGAGAATCGAGGTGGAAACAAGCGACAGCGCGCCCACGAGAAACCAGGTTCCTTTGGCCATCAGCGTGAAACACCCTGCTGCAAAGAGCCCGAAGATCAGACTGGCTAGGTAGGGCGAGACGTTCCCTAGTATGGCTAGCATGCCTGACATCATGATCGCTACCGGGCTGGAGACGCCGAACTGGGCAAAGATGCGAAGGTTGCAGACGGGTACCAATCCCAACAGCAGGATTGGGTAAACCGCGAAGAACGCGGCATAGGGCCAGTCCATTACCTTGGCTAGAAAGAGGCAGGCCGCGCTGGCCGCCGTCATCCGGCAGGCTTGGCGCCATCCGGCCACATCGACGGCACCGGCTGCAGCAGGTGGCATCGCGTCAGTAGACATAGTGCAGGTAGCTGACGAACTGAATCTGGGCGTGGCCAAGCCATAGCCTCACGCCTCCAGTCCCGGTATGAAGCTGGACGGTTGCACGGGCGCCCGACATCAGCTGGACAGGGGGAGATTGGAGCAACCTGAGGTTGACACGGACCCGCTCAGCATCACGCAGCCAGCGATCACTATGGTCAGGACTGGCAAGGCGGCCATCTGCAACGATGTGGCCGTCGGCGATGCCTGGCTCCAGCGACGTAACCTCGGACTTGAATACCAAGCCCGGTAATGCGTCAAACGCAACCTCCGCCAAAGTGCCTGCGGCAACCCCTCGCAGGGACTTTTCACGGAAATCCGCATGGAGCTGTGGGGAGGTGCTGACCAATGCCAACCTGGGCACACCGGCCTGCGCGTAGGTGCCAGCCTCCAGTTGGAGGTTGCTGACGACACCCGGTTCGAGCGCGGTCACTTTTGAGCGGGTCAGGTCGATACGACTGTTGGCCAAGGCGTTGTGGGCAAGCCGCAACCGCAGGCTCTGCTCCCCGGCGCTACCGCGACGAACCTTTGCGGCCTGCAGGGCGGCCCGTGCGGCCTCCAGCTCGGCGCTTGCGGTCACGCTTTGGGCTTCGGCCTTGTCTAAGGCCGCGCGTGAGACAAAGCCCTCCTTGGACAGAAGCCGGAAGCGGCCGTGCTCACGTTCGGCGTCCTGGTACTGCGCCTGGGCCCGATTGACCTGCGAGGCCGCGCTTGCGATTGCGGCATCCAGTTCCGCATTGCTCTGGACGGCCTGCTCAAGCTGTAGCTCCGCATTCTGAACGGCATTGCGGTATACGAGCGGATCAATCTCGAAGAGCAGATCACCCCGCTGCACACGCTGGTTATTCGCGACCGCGACCCTGACCACCCGACCATTAACTTCGGGAGAAACCTGGGTGACGCGATAGATCAGGCGTGCGTCTGCCGATATAGGCATGTGGATGTCAGCGATCAAGAAGTAGGCAAAGGCGGCCACGGCGGCTGCCAGGCATGTGGACATCCACAAACGGAAACGCTTCTCGGGGTTCATCATGACATCGACTCGGCGCTGAAAGGCCGTCCTTGTAAGGTGCGTAGGCACATGTGCGTAGTCTCGCGCCACCGGCCTTCGTGGATAAGGCCACTAGAGGGACGCGCCCTGTTGAGCGGCACGCAACAATCCACACCTCCAGGCACAGTTGTGATTCCTACGATGAAACAACGTACTGAGGAATAAGCACCTAGTGGATGCGCCGGCGGATATATAGCATTCGTCGTATAGGAAGCCACGGTGATGACCCACGTGGCCCGTGCCATTCAACAGGAACTCAACCATGTACAAGCCATCTCCATCGCCGGCGGTAGCTATCTCGGGCTACCAGAAAGCTATTCTGGAACGGCTGACAGAAGCGCTGCAGACAGGTGACGCATCACTCAGCGACCCCGGCAGCGTCGCCGAAGCGGTCGGGATCTCACGAAAAGAGATATCTGCTGCTTTTGGATGCGAGGGCGGGATGGTGCTTGCCCTTGCCGGGCACTACGCATCTTTCCTCGTTGCACCGCTGCGCGCTTGTGCGACAGCGGCTGACATGAAGGTTGTGCTGCGAGAATTCGCAAGTCGCTTTGTCGCGGCTAACACGGGAGGGGCATTGGCGCAGCTTTATCGCCTGGGTCTCGGCGAGAGCGCGCGCAGCCGCGAATCGGGAAATCTGTTCTTCCAGGCAGGACCAGCGGCGGTCAACGAGGCGCTTGGACGCTTCCTTCGGTTGGCGCAAGATGCAGGTGTGGTGGAGCCGACGGATGAGCGGGAGATGGCCAGCCACCTGCTTGCACTGCTGCGCGGCGGGTGGCACGTGGCTGACATGCTGGGCTGGCCCTGCCCGGAGCGAAGCGACGATGACCGGGTCGACATTCGCAGGATTGTCGATCTGTTCTGTGCAGGAGTCTGTCAGGAGGCGCCGCATGCATATGCTGCCGCCTAGGCCGCAGCGCCGCAGTGCATTGGCAACGCGGGGCGGCCAATACTCCGCGCCGGCGTTGGGAATCAACGTAGACCAGGACGGTGCCCCGATTTCTTCCCCTGCAGTGGAGTGGTTCGTGTGCTTCGTGCCTGGGTTGCGCAAGCAATGGTGGCATAGCTTTGCGCATGCAAGGTACAAGCATGTATATGCAATGCGCCCGCTCGGGGGCGGTGAATGGTTGATCGTTGAGCCATGGTGGACGCGGATGATGATCCGGGTCCTCACCCTCGATCAGGCGATGAGGTACCTGCGCTGGGGTGCGGCCGGCGCCATCATGTGCGCTACCGAGCACGTTCCCGGGAATGCAAGCCAGATGCGTGGCTGGGCCAATTGCAGCGTACTGGTCGCCTTCCTGCTCGGGCGGGGCTACCGGACCTGGACACCGAATGGCCTTCGGGTTCGTCTGGCCGCGGAGCCCGGAACTTCGCGGGTGGAGTTGCCCGAGTTCCTGGCGGGATACACCCGCCAGCTCGCCCAGGAGGAGATGCGCGCGGCCTTAACCGGCATGCATAGGATGCAGGGCGAATCGCTCGAAGAGTCCCTGAAGCGTGCAGGCAGGGATCTAATGGGCTACCTAGTGCATCCTTCCATGATCAGTCTGTGCAGGGCGTTCATCGTGGAGGCGCCACACTTCCCTGCGGCCGCGCATGTGTTCTGGCGGCAGGGTCCAGGGCGCGTCACGGCGGCGTTTGCGGGGATTTTCTTAGGCGCAATCAATGCAGGGGGGCTGGCCGATGGCTCTGCAAGCCAGGCAGCGCGTTCATTTGTTTCGATGCTTTGCGGCGACCTGTACCTCGAGGCATTGTTCGGGGATTCTTCGGCAGTCTCTCCTGAGCGGATTGCTACGCACGTAGATTCGGTCGTTAGGGTATTCATGAATGGGTGGGGCCCTGGGGCCATGGATCTGCCTGGGTAGGCAGGCCGATCGATCAGCTGCAGCATCGACAGCACACCCAAAGGCCAACCTCCCTACGGGTGTACTCTTGCCAGGTCTAGCCCAATCGCGATGGGAGGGTGCGTGGAGACCAACATGGCAGGCCAGCCTTGCGATCACCCGCCGCAGGCTGGTGGTGATGCTTGGCAGTTTGGTTCGCTTGTGATCTCTGAATTGCAGCGTCGGATAGAAGTGCGCGGAAGCCCGGTAAGGATCGGTCCGCGATCCTTTGAACTGCTCATGCTGCTGGTGAAGCACGCCGGGGAGTTCGTGGGCAACCGCCACCTGCTCTCAGCCGTCTGGGCGGGCGTCGTGGTCGAGGACGCAAGCGTCCGCGTCCATATCTCGCTGATACGCAAGGCGCTCGGCGCGCCACTGCCGAGCGACGGATGCCTAGAGTGGATAAGCAACGTACCGCTGCGCGGCTACCGTTTCAACGGCCAGCTGACCAGCAGGAGAAGCAGTACGAGTGTCACCAGTCAAACCGCCAACCACCCAGCACTTACCTTACTGCCGTCAAGGCTGACTACACTGGTGGGCCGGCAGGCTACAGTGGATGAGGTCGCCTCACTGATGCAGGTAAACCGTCTGGTGACCATCGTCGGCCCGGGCGGAATAGGCAAAACCAGCATTGCGGTGTGTGTGGCCGTCCGGCTGCAGGCCGAGTTGGGAATTCCAGCTGCGTTCGCGGACTTTTCTCCACTGGTGTCACCAGAACACGTTCCGGACGCAGTTGCACGGGCACTTGGAGTGCCTGCGGGTGCGTCCGATGCCATTGATGCAATCCACAGCAACCTCGTGGGCCGGCCGGTGCTGTTGGTGGCGGATAACTGTGAGCATGTCCTGGGCCCGCTGGCGGCAACGGTTGATCGGTTGCTGTCCAGGCTTCCCGGATTGCGCGTGCTGGCTACCAGCCGCGAATCCCTGCAGTTGCCCGGTGAACGGCTCATCAGACTTCTGGGGCTAGATCTGCCGGCTGGCAGGTCGACCTCGTTGGAGCAGCTTTCCCGGTCGCCAGCTGCTGAACTTTTGTTGGCCCGTGCCAAGGCTGCAGGTGCAGCAGACTTCAACGAAGGCGATACCGAAGCGCTGGCTGCCATCACACGTCAACTGCAGGGCGTACCACTGGCCATAGAGCTGGTTGCGGCACAATTGGGGAAGCAGCCTGCGCGGGATCTGGCATTGCGCCTCCAGGACCACGCTCGGTTGCTCTCGATAGGGCGTCGCGGTGCGTTTGATCGCCAGCGGAGTCTTGCTGCTGCACTGGACTGGAGCATGGCGCTACTTGATGAAAAGGAGGCGCAGCTGCTGCGCGCCTTGTCGGCGTTCCGGGGGCGCTTCGATATGGAGGCGGCGCTAGCGATCTGCATGGGAAAGATCGAACCTGACGACGCACTGGATGCGCTCTCATCGCTCGTCGACAAATCGCTGGTGATGTTCGATCCCAGCTCTCAGGTGGCGCCGTATCGGCTGCTGGACACTACTCGGGCCTATGCGGCGTCCCATGCTACCCGCGTCGGCGAAGAGCCCATGCTCCTGCAACGTCATGCCGCCCATATGCTTGATGCCATGCGTGCAGCGACGGCTGAACTTCCGCTGATCGAGGAGGCGCAGTGGGGCGAACGTCACGTGCACAGGCTCGACGATGTCCGATTCGCCTTGCGCAACAGCCTAGCCGATTCAGGCGACCTGCAAGTGGCGGCCGCACTGGTGGCTGCGTCTTCGCCCCTCTGGTTTCATGCTTCGCTGCTCGCTGAATACCGCGATGGCGTCGCCGCGACCCTGGCCGCCATGGAGTCACGGCGCGCTGATGACGCCATGGCCACCGCCTCCCTCTCGACCGCGCTGCTGGTCGCAATGCTCCATACCGATGCACTCAGCCCATCGCTGGATGGGCTTTGGCTCAAGGCGATTTCGGCGGCACGCCAGGCCGAGGCCCCTGTGTTCCAGTTGCAGGCGCTGTGGGGCCGGTGTACCTACGAAATGTTCCGCGGCGAATACCCACTCGCGCTCCGGCATGCGGATGAACTGATGCAAGTAATTATGCCTTGGGGGGATGCTGCGGCATTGAACCTTGCGCATCGCACGTGCGCGATGGCCAATCACTTCTCTGGGCGGCTGGCGATTTCTTCGGCACATTCCCACGCCTCATTGCTAATAGGCGAGCACGCGCCGCGCACACCGACGAACATGGTGGGCGTGGATCCGATTGTCGCCGCGAATGCAATGCTGTCGCGGACCCAATGGTTGCAGGGAGACCTCGCTCAAGCCCTAGAAACTGCAATCGGCATGGTGGAACGTGCGCGACAGAGTAAGCATTCCCTTTCATTGTGCGCGGCACTATTTGGAGCATGTCCGGTCGCATTATGGTCCGGCCAGAAGGAATTAGCCGGTGAATGGATCGAGCTGATGCGCAAGGAAGCAACGCGACGCGGACTAGGGGGCTGGCTGCGCTTCCCTGAGTGGTACCACGATGGGTGGCGACTGTTGTTCGAGGATGCTGCAGAGCATAGACGCAAGGTGCGCGAGCTGCTGCCCGGCTTCGAGGTGCCAAGGCAGGAAATGCTTGCCACCTTCAGTGTCGACTGGGTGGCACCGTCGCTGATGGCCAGGGTGCTGGCGGGGGAGTCCGCGTGGTGCGCCGCAGAGGTCTGGCGCGGCGAGGCCAGGCGACACGCACGCGAGGGGAACCTGGGAGAGGCCGAAGCATGTCTGAATCAGGCCATGGCGGTCGCATTGGAACAGGGTGCTGCGGCATGGCACTGGCGCGCTTCCTACGATTTGGCCCGTCTGCTCATCAGGCGGGGCGAGCATCGGCAGGCGTCCAGCGTGGTCCGCAAGGTACTCGCCAACTGGCCCCGGACCGATAGCGCGCCCCTGTTGAAGCGTATTGAAAGACTCGCCAGTGCGCTGTTCCGGCGTATCGAGAGCTAGCGACGAAAGTGCGCTCGGGGTTGTCTGCAGCGTGCCTTTACACACTTTTACACGTCGTGACTGGCGTCACCCACGCAGGTGCCATCAATCTAGCACCCACGCCTGGCGCAGCAGCGTTAGCGGCAGCGCGTCCTGTCCCTAACCAGGCCCCCTTCCATGGAAAACTCTCGTCACCAACAGATGCTAGGCGATCCGCTGGCGGGCTCCTTCGCCACCACCTATTCAGGCATCGTGGCATTCATTGCGGTCGTCACAGATGGCAGCTTTTCGAAGGCAGCCAACCGGCTGGGCATCGGTCGGTCTGCGGTAAGCCGCAGCGTCCAGAAACTGGAGAGCCAGCTCGACGTACGCCTGTTCCATAGAACGACGCGATCAACTACGTTGACGTCCGACGGGAACACCTTCTACGCAAGCTGCCATGAAGGCGTCGAACGTATCGTGCAGGCGCTGGAGGAGATGCGCGACCTCAAAGCGGGCCCTCCTCGTGGGCGCATCCGGATTCAATCGACAGTCGGCTTCGGCCGGCGCATCGTTGCGCCCCTACTCGGGGCTTTCCAGCACGAATATCCTGAAGTGTCGGTCGATCTAATATTGAACGACCAACCGGTCGACTTCACCGTCGACCGGGTCGACGTTGCATTCCTTGAAGGAAGGTTGCTCGATTCGCAGGTGATTGCGCGCAGGATGGTGCCCATGTGCGTTCAGACCTACGCCTCGCCGGGCTACCTCGCACGTCGTGGGACGCCGATGCAGCTGGAAGACCTTGCCCGACATGACTGCGTCACGCTGCGATTGGCCACGGGCAGGATTGACGAATGGGAATTCAACCTTGACGACCGGATCCAGCGCATGCTGCCCAACGCACAGGTAACCTTCAACGACCCTGAGCTGGCACTGCAGGCGGTACTCGACGATCATGGTGTCGCGCAGCTTCCTGCGTACCTGGCGGCGAGGCCACTGGCGTCAGGGTTACTGGTCCCGCTTCTTGATCGGTACGCAGTTCATGACCAAGGCCATTACATCTGTTATCAGAGCAGGCAGCACATGCCATCTAGGACACGGGCGTTCGTAGACTTCATGGCTGATCGAATTGCAGACGGTTGGCTGCTGCCATCGCAGATCGCAACTGGCGCAGGCGTCGCGTTTATGCGACAGGAATGCGATGCAGCCGTGCCTCAATGCGATAAGGCCGCTGTTGCCCTTCCGCCCCGGGCCTGCGCGGATCCGCTGGGCCAGGCCTTCAATTCGCTTTCGAGCGATTGAAAGGCGTTGGCAGCGGATGTGACGTGGTCCGCATCGCCTGGCAAGGCCTTGCATGACCCGAGGCTGTGCAGGGCCAAGAACATTCCTTGGAGCAGCGCCGCGAGTGGAACCACGACCCAGCACGCAACTGTGGCAGTAAATGTATCGTCAAACAGTATCAGCGGACTCATCGCATCGAGCAGGCCGAAGGGCAGAAGCAGGCCGAAGGACCACAGCAGTACGGTGTCGACGATTGAATGCCGTCCGGTAGCCGGATCCTCTCTGAATCGCATCGCATCGACCCGCTGACTTTGCATCTGCTGCAGCAGGCTGTGCAGTGCATTGAAAGACGCTGGATCCAGCGTCTCTTCCACTCTCAGCGACTTGAGCGCCGCACTCTGCAATCGCAACACTCCCTCCGCGCCTTGCTGACCACTGCGAACGTCCACGCCCCGAGTGAGTTCGACCGGCTCCCCTGTATCGTTCCATCGCAGCTCCCGACGCAATGCTGCAAGCCATACCAGATGGCGCTCAACCAGGGTTTGTGCGTTCCCTTGGTCGCCCAGTGCGGCGTGGGCCAGCAGCGCCCAGTTCCGGCTGGTGGCATGGATGGATGCCCAGGTCGCCTCTCCAGAGGCAAGATGGTTGCGACGATGGAAGGCCTTGAACCCAGTGGATACGGCCAGGCTCAGCCCAGGAAACGCCAGCAGGCCCCATGGAAAGCTGATCCACTGTCCATCCGTCCACCGATACAGTGCAACCACCGCCGTGGAATAGAGGGCAACCAGCACTAGGCCCCCGCTTGTCCTGCGTGCGAGACGCAGCAATCGTTGAGTGTTGGATACATGCATGTCTGCGTTCTCCGGAGGGGCGCGGACACGGAGATGGCCATGTCCGCGCTGCATCACGCCTGCGGGCGCTTGCGGTAATTCAGTGTTGCAGCAGGAACGCCAGCAGGTCCTGGTTGACCCTGTCTTGGTGGGTGGCGGTGAGACCGTGCGGTGCACCAGGGTAGACGATCAGCTTGGCACCCTTGATCAGTTGGGCCGACATGCGGCCGCCGACGTTGATGGGTACAACTTGGTCGTCGTCGCCGTGGATGACCAGCGTGGGCACGTCAATTTTCTTCAGGTCCCCGCGAAAATCGGTAGCCGAGAAGGCTGCAACCGAGTCGTAGGTACTCTTGCTTCCACCTAGCATGCCCTGCGCCCACCAAGAATCAATCAATGCCTGATTGGGCTTGGCACCGGGGCGGTTGTAGCCGTAGAACGGGCCGCTAGGGACGTCTTTGAACAACTGCGATCGATTCTCCAGCTGCCCGTTACGCATGCCGTCGAACACTTCAATCGGCACGCCGCCTTCGTTGTCCGCCGTCTTGAGCATGAAGGGCGTTACCGAACTGATCAACACGATCTTCCGCACCCGACCGGTACCATGGCGACCCACGTAGCGCGCTACTTCGCCTCCACCGGTGGAGAATCCCACCATGGTCACATCCTTGAGGTCCAGTGTATTGACGACCGTGGCCAGGTCGTCGGCATAGTGATCCATGTCGTTGCCGTCCCATGGCTGGCTGGAACGGCCATGGCCACGTCGGTCGTGCGCGACCACACGGTATCCGTGGCTGGCCAGGAACATCATTTGCGCATCCCAGCTGTCCGAGTCCAGTGGCCAGCCGTGGCTGAAGGTCACCACGGGGCCGTTCTTTGGGCCCCAATCCTTGTAGTAGAGCTGTACCCCGTCGGAGGTAGTAATGGTGCTGGCGGTGCGGGCCGGGCTGATCGCGGCCACATGCGGCGGCTCGGCTGCCTGGGCTGACGTGCCCGCCTGGACGGCCAGTGCCAGAGTGGTGGCCGCCAGGGTACGGGTAATCATGTTCATGGGTAGACCTCTGCTAACGTCGAGTGGGGGAAAGGTCGCACGCGCTACACTGGACCTCTCGGCCGGACGTTGGATGACCAGACGCCGATGAAAATTGACCGAGGGTCCAAGCGCGCAGCTGGCTCAGAAGTCCCAGAACGCGGGCACCCAACGGAAGGCGCCGCCTTCCGCGGAGACCCGTCCGATCGACGGGAATGGCAAATGCGTTGCCACAAGCATTTCACCGGTCCCTGCCAGGTCGTTGAGCAGGTCCAGACGTACGCGCGCCGCCTCCTCCGGGTCATGCTCGAAGCCGTTGTACCAGTTGGGTTGGTCGAAGCTGACCGCAAACACTGCATCGCCGGCAAAGGTCAGAGCGCTGCCATTGGAGTCCAGTCGCACAATGCTGTGACCAGGGGTATGGCCACCGGTGCGGCGGACGGTCACGCCCGGCGCGACCTCATGATGCTCCTCAAACAACCGCATCGAGCTGCCGTACTCGGCCCAGAAGTGCTTTGCGGTTGCCCGCAGCGCGTCCGGGAAGCCCGGTGGCATGCTGGTGCGGGTGAAATCCGGCGACTTCCAGAACTCTACTTCCGATGCTGCAACGTGGATGCGAAGGTCAGGACGCAGCTGCTCTTTGACACCGTCGACGAGCAGACCGCCGATATGGTCCATGTGCATGTGTGTAATTACTACGTCGGTGATCTCCTCCAAGTTGATCCCGGCAGCGCCCAGGCGGCGGATCAGCTGGCCCGCACGCGGCAACTGCAGATCGGGGTCCATGCCGAGGCCGGCATCGATGAGGATGACCCGGTCCGCACTACGGACCACCATTACGTTCAATGACCAGTCGAACGCATCTTGTGGCAGATACATGTCGTCAAACCAGACGGCGCGTTCGGCTTGGCTGACGTTGTGACCAAGCATCTGGGTAGGAAGAGGAAGCACACCGTCGCTTACAACCAGCACGTCGATGTCACCGACCTTGAGTGCGTAGCGTGATGGCACCAGCTCGTCGAGCGCGGTGGCGGATGGGTTTTCAGTAGTGTCTAGGCTGAACATGAGAGGATTTCCAGGGAAGAGGCTGGCTGGCGGAAATGCGAAGCTGGCGCTGCACGGCCGGGCCGGAGGCCGGCCTGAGCGGACAGGGGGATTGGTCTTCGCGGCAATCACGGCAAGGCGCCGTGCAGATTCAATGTAGGAGATCGAGCGCATGGCCGGTAGACATGCGCGCGGGCTCACAATGTTGTCCATCAGGCAGCAATGGCTTGTTCACTTCTCCGAAGCAGGGCATCGCCGGGTAGGCGTTTTGCAGCATTTACGTTGCGACGAAGCTACTGGCTTGGACCGCGCTACCACGGAATCCGGAGTTTCAGGGCCTTGTATCTACTGCTTGGTCACACGAAGCTGAAGCCACCTAAGTCGCCCAGGGTGCCGATTACAATCGACACCCTGCTTGGCCTCTCTTTATCGTTCACATGCGGATGTCCGTCAGCTAAGCAGAGAGATGGGTGTCGGCGATGGTCCATAATGATTGCCTGACTAGCGGCTGTGAGGCACGGCCGTTGGAGCGTCGACTCTGCGCGCGGCAACTGTCCTAACGTTCTTCATTTGCGTCGAGGGCGGGCCGCGCATCTGGGCTGATCAACGCAACTGCCCGCGACGATTCCGCGCGCTATCGCCGCCCACCGCCAAGAGCTACCTCGCGCAATCGGACCGCGCGAGGTGAAAGCCCTGAAGCAGATTGCCCGACGTTAGATAGCGCCACCCCGCGCACTTCTCTTCAGCCGCTACGGTGGCGAGTGCTGTACAAGGGATGGACGCTGCGCTTCTGTTTAGAGAATGTCGAAGGCGAGCGACGATTTGCCGGAGACAGATATGGCGGAGAACTTCACCAACGCGTCGCGCGGGATTCCACATCGGCGTTCGTGAGGTTTATTTCGCGGCCACTGCAAGCGCGGACGAATGCGCCGCCGATGGTGGGAAAATGACTCTGCTTTCGAGTGCTTCTGCTAGCAGAATCGCGATCCGCGTGCGGTCGCCCAGAGAACCGAGCGAAACGAGCCCGACATTACGGCGCGGGCAGGTGCACGTAGGGGAAGGCGCGGCGCGTGTGCCGGGCCAGCCAATCTGCGAAGCGTGTGCCGCCTAGCAGCGCGCCAGGTTCGGGGGTGAGCGTCGTGTCTTTCAGCAGCGCGCCGTAGTAGCGCGCGTCGGGATCTGCCACCACCGGGCGGTCGTCCTGGTTGAAGTACATTACCCACTCCACCAGCTCGAACAGGCGGTGGCACTCGGGGCCTGCGATCTGCACCATGCGCTGACCCGGCGCTGCGGCCGCAACCTGCGCAACCAGGGCGCCAAGGTCGTCGGCCGCCACAGGCTGCACCTTTGCTGGCGACAGGTGCAGCGCCTGTCGGCCGCCCAGTGGCGCCACCAGCTGGGACATGAACTCATAGCACTGGGTGGCGCGGATGAGCGTGGAGCGCAGTCCCGATTGGTGGACCAGGTCCTCCTGTACCGCTTTAGCGCGGAAGTAGGCGCTGTCCTGCAGGTAAGGCGTGCCCACGATCGACAGGCCCACTAGGTGCTGCACGGAGGCACGCTCACACGCAGCCAGCAACTGCGTGGTGGCGCTCCGGAAGAAATCGCCGACCTGGGGGTCTTCGAAGATCGGCGCGTTGCAGGCGTCCACCACCGCTTGGGCACCTTCAAGCACTCTTGCCAGCCCTTCGCCGGTCAGTACGTCCACGCCACTGCGGCGCGACGCGGCCACCGCATCGTGTCCCAATCTAGCCAGGCCCTCCACGACCCGGCTGCCGATCAGCCCGTGCCCCCCGATGACGACGATCTTCATGCTCAGTGTACTCCCGGGTTACAGCACGATGGGGCTGGCCGGTGCGTGCTGCACCGGAACATCACGCTCGTCCAGCAACTCACGCAGATTGCGCTCGACCGTGTTGCACAGCTGCGAGATTGGAATGTCGTTGGCACCGCCCTCAAACGGATTGGCGCTGCTCTCGCCCACCTGGTCCAGCGCAGAGTAAATCCAGGACACGAGCACGCTGAGTGGAATGGCCAGCCATACCATTTGGCCCCCCATCGCCCCGCCCACCGTGTCGTTCATCGGTGCCAGCAGGTCGATCATGCCCAAGGGCAGCAGCAGGCAGAGAATGCGCACGAAGATCGCGTTGATGACGGCATACTGCCGGGGATACGGATAATCCTTGATCCGTTCGCTGCGCGCCTGTTGTTCGTGCAGTTCACGCAGCACGCGCTGCAGTTCGGCGAAGGTGGCTTGGACTATCACCCCATCGTCGAGAAGCTGGCGCAGTGCGGCACCCTGCAGCGACAATACCTCGGTGGCCTTGCTGGTAGCACCAAGAATGCGCGAACGCTCCTCGGGGCTGACGTACTTGATCAGCTCTGCATCCAGCGTACGCACCTTCTCCGGCACGTCGTAGTGCTTTCGATACTCCACGTTAGGCATCAGCTTCTGGGTTTCCCACGGCTTGCTTTCGCGCATCTGGTAACGCAGCGCGGTCAGCCAGGCAAGGTGCCGGTAAACCAGTCGCCGGTTGTGCTCGGGACGGTTGACGTAGTCGCGGGTCATAGTGCCCCACAGCCGGCTTGCCGCAGTGATCGACGCCCACACCTGCTGCGCCTCCCACAACCGGTTATAGGTCTGGGTGTTCTTGAACCCGGCAATCAACGCCACGCTGGTGCCGAGCATGAGGATCACATTCCACGGCACGGCCAGCCAGTGCAGGCCACCCAGCTGGTACAGCGCCACCAGTGCCACGTCGAGCAGGATCAGCAGGTACAGCGGGCGCCGGGTCCACAGCAGGAATTCGGTGAAGGTATAGGAGCGACCAGCATGCATGGTGTTGTCTCCAGGGGGGCACCGCTCAGGGCGCTGCGGTGGGCACCACGCAGACCACGTGTGTGATGCCGTTGCGGAACATCTTTGCGAAGGGACAAACGCGCTCGGTATTGCGCACCAGCTCGGCGGCAATCCCGCTGTCCAGCCCTGGCAGGTAGGCTTCAACTTCTGCCGAGAGCAGGTAGAGCCCGTCAATCGGATCACGCGAGAAGGTCACCGCTACTTCGATGCACGAATCCACCAGCACCAGCCCGGCACGGCTGGCAAGGAGATTCATCGCGCCGTGGAAGCAGGCCGCGTAACCTGCCGCCAACAATTGCTCAGGGTTGCTGCCACCGCCTGGGCCACCGAGCGACGGTGGCAGCCGCAAGTCCAGCTGCAATGCGCCATCGTCTGACGCCACCTCGCCGGATGCGCGACCGTGTCCCGTCTGCCCTCCCCTTACCCTCACCCGCCCGGTATAAAGGGGACGCACCTCATCACCACGGTACTTATCGAGAACGGCAGGCGATGGCGGCTTCAAATCAGACATGGTGGATCCGCGCAGTGCTGGCGGTCAGTGGGAGTGTTCAAGTCCGGACTGCTGCAGCCATCCGTCAAAACTCTGTCGGCCAAGCCACGCCTGGCCCACCGGCACCAGCGTGTCGTCCTGCAGCTGCGCACCGAAGTACGGCGCCTGCGCATCGCCAACCACCCGCCGTGGATCGCCGGTGCGATCTAGGAAGCGCTGGGCCAATGCGTCCATCGGCGCGCGCTCGGGACCTGCGATCTCCACCACGCCGTTGACCGCCGGCTGCAGTGCCACCTGCACCACTGCATCGGCAACATCCTCCGCGGAAATCGGCTGCACCAGCGCGGTAGGCAGCCGCATCGCATCACCGGCGGACTGGATGATGCCCGGCAGGAACTCGAAGAACTGGGTGGAATGGATGATGGTGTAGGCAACGCCCGCGTTGCGGATCAGTTTTTCCTGTGCGATCTTGCCGCGGAAGTAGCCGCTGGCTGCCAGCTTGTCGGTACCCACCACCGACAGCGCGACATGGTGGGCGACACCAGCTTTCGCCTCGGCGGCCAGGATGTTGTGCCCGGCGGTCTGGAAGAAAGCCAGCACCGCAGCGTCTTCGAACGAGGGCGAATTGGCCAGGTCGATCACCACTTGCGTGTCGGCCATGGCCATATCCAGGCCCTCTCCGCTGATGATGTCGATACCGGTAGACGGGGCAGCGATGACGATGTCATGACCGGCTGCACGCAGGCGGTCGACCACTTTGCTGCCAATGCGGCCGGTGCCGCCGATGACCAGGATCTTCATGGAAATGCTCCAGTGCTGGAAGGGGACAGCCCGTGTTGGCTTGGGCATGCAGCGATGCTATGCGGGGCGCCACAGCGGCGGTAGACCCGCGCGTGGACGCGCACTGTTGCCTGTTGGGCACCAATGCAGCTCATCGCCACGCCCCGGCGTCGATGTCCCGTGCCGGCGCACCCGCCTGCTGCACGCTTTCCCAGTGCGTCACCACGTCTAGGTCGAGCGCGCGGACCTCGCTGGTGATGAAATCGATGAATGCGCGGATTCGTTTTGGCAGCTGGCGTCGGCTCAGGTAGCACAGGTAATGGCCGCGGTCGTCGGCAGCGTATTGGCCCAGGCAGCTCACGGCCAGGCCCGCGTCCAGTGCCGCGCGCACCTGGTAGTTGGACAGCTGGGCCAGCCCCTGGCCCTGCAGCACCGCCTGCAGCGCCAAGTCGGCGTCGTTGAATACCAGTGCCGACACCGGCTCCACGCTCAACGGCCGGCCATCCACGCGGAATTCCCACGGCTGCAAGCGCCCGTTGGACTGGCGCTGACTGATACAGGCGTGCGCGGCCAGGTCCGCCACGCTGGTGGGAAGGCCATGTTGCTCCACGTACTCCGGTGCGGCGCACACCAGTAGCTGCATCGGGATAAGGTGTTTTGCGATCACCTCGCTGTCTTCCAGCACGCCATCGCGGAACGCTACGTCGATGCGGTCGGCAGCCAGGTCCAGCGTGCGTTCCTCCAGCTGCAGCTCCAACGTAACTTCGGGAAACAGTACGCGGAACTGTGAAAGCAGCGGCGCTATCACCTTACGGCCAAAGCCGTGGTTCGCGCTGACCCGCAGGTGCCCGCGCGGTGGACCATCGCGCAGGTCGCGCATTTCCTCCAGCGCCTGCAGGATGCGGTCCACGCCCGGCCGGCAACCGTCGTGGAACAGCTCGCCTTCGCGGGTAAGCGATGTTGACCGCGTGGTGCGCAGGAACAGGCGGACGCCCAGTTGTCCTTCCAGCTTCTGCACGCTGCGGCTCACCGCCGAGCGGCCAATGCCAAGCCGGTCCGCCGCGCGCGAGAAGCTGCCCTCGTGGGCCACCGCGATGAAGGCCATTACCCCGGCATAGCTAGCCGAAAAGCCTGTGGTAAGCGGATCGGCAACGTCCTCGACGGTACCTAGTTCGGTCAGGGACATGTGGGTGGCACTCCAAGTCGGCGCGCGTGGGCGCGCAGACAGGCATGGGCAGCGTCCAGACGCTGGCAGCAATCGGCTGCAGACAGTCCGAACAGGGGCATGAGCGCTTCGATGGGTTTTCCGGCCACGTCATGCAGCAACAGCAGCAGGCGCGCGTCGGCCGGCAGGGCTTCCAGCGCCGACAGGAACGTCGTCCACACCTGTTCTACGGGTCGCGGCGGGCCTGCGGCATCGGTGGAATTCAGGGTTCTCATACCTGGCAGACGGACCAGCGCGATGCGCTGTGACAGCCCGACCCCCATCTGGATTGGTGCATTGCGCTCAACACCGTGGGTCCGCCGCGCCGGCTACCGTGCCTGCGGCGCGGCGCTTAGCCTGCAGCCTCGTATTTCCCCCTCCGCTGCCAGGATCACGACCATGACCGAACGCCTCGACTACCAGAAGCAAGCTCCCGCCCTGTTCAAGAAGTTGCTGGACTACAGCATGGCCGCGCACGCCGGCGCGATTGAAGAGCCGATCCAGGACCTGATAGCCATCCGCGCGTCGCAGCTCAATGGCTGTGGCTTCTGCGTGGACATGCATGTCAAGCAGGCCACGCTGCACGGCGAGCGCCCGCTGCGCCTGCACCACCTAACGGTGTGGCGCGAATCCCCCCTGTTCAGTCCGCGCGAGCGCGCAGCGCTGGCCTGGACCGAAGTGCTGACCCAGTTGCCGCCGCAGGGCGTACCGGACGAACTGTACGAGCGGGTGCGGGGCCAGCTGTCCGAGCAGGATGTGCTGGACCTCACCCATGCGGTGATGGGCATCAACGCCTGGAACCGCATCAACATCGCCTTCCGCAGCGAGCCGGGCTCGCGCGACAAGGCCTGGGGCTTGGACAAGGCCGACCTTAACTGACGGAGACACCCATGCGCACTCTGCTCTGCTTCCTGCTGCTGGCCGTGGCCAGCCCTGCCGTCCATGCCGCCACGCCTCCCCTTGCAGCACCCGAACCGGTGGTGACTGCTGTGATGAGCAAGCCCCTGCCCGAGTACCCGGGCAAGGAGGCCTTGATCCTCACCGTGGAGTATCCGCCTGGCGGCGCCGACCCGGTGCACCGGCACGACGCGCATGGGTTTGTCTACGTATTGGAAGGCCATATCGTGATGGGTGTGGCCGGTGGACGCGAAGTTTCCCTTGGCCCTGGCGAAGCTTTCCACGAAGGTCCAAAGGATCTGCATACCGTAGGCCGCAACGCCAGCAGTACCGAACCGGCGCGATTCGTGGTGTTCCTGATCAAGGACGCCGGCAAACCCGCCGTACTTGCCCCGCACTGAGCGCAGTGCGGGACGCCACCGCAGCCGTGCCACTCTCCCGGCACTGTTGCGGTGGCCCCTGCTCGTGTTGAATGCCGCAATGGACACCTTCCCCGACCTGTTCACATCATTACGTCCGCGCGTGCTCGGCGTGGCCTACCGCATGCTCGGCTCCATGGCCGAGGCCGAAGATGTCGCGCAGGAGGTGTGGCTGCGCTGGAACGGGACCGACCGCGCCGCAATCGAGAATGCCGAGGCCTGGCTGGTGGCCACCGCCACCCGCATCGCGATCGACGAACTGCGCATGGCACGGCGCAGCCGCGAGCACTACGTCGGCATCTGGCTTCCCGAGCCGGTACCCACCGAACATTCGGACACGCCCGAACGCTTGCATGAGGCCGCGAGTGATCTTTCGGTTGCATTCCTAGCGGTGCTGGAACGGCTGGCACCGGAAGCGCGTGCCGCCTTCCTACTGCACGATGTTTTTGACTGCGGCTACCCTGAAATCGCCCGGATCCTGGAAAAGAGCGAAGCGGCCTGCCGTCAGACCGTGCATCGCGCGCGTATCCGCCTGCGCGATGCACGCCCGTTGTATGTGGTGCCACACCATACCCACCAGCAACTGCTGCGGGCTTTCGCCGACGCGCTGGACAAAGCCGACCTGAAGTCGATGATGGCGCTGATGCACAGCTCAGCCGAGCTGATCGGTGACGGGGGCGGCATTGTCAGCAGTTTCCCCAAGCCGATGGTGGGCGGTGCCCGCATCGCCCAGCTGTTGCTCGCACCCACCCTCCGGCGGCGCGCCGAGCTACGCATGGTGCCGGCGCTATTCAACGGCCGCTTGGGGCTGCTGCGCTTTTTCGACGAACACCTGGAATCGGCGATGTCATTCGACACCGACGGCGAGCGCATCACCCAGATCCTGGTGCAGCGCAACCCGGAAAAGCTTGCGCGGATGGCGGCGAATCAGCCGCTGGCGCTGCGTTGAGCAGCGCCAGCTCGGGTCGATGCAGCGACGATTTTCGCGGTCATGCGCACGTGTCCGGGTCTGCAAGCAAGGGGGTAGCGCAAGCTGGACCGCGTGCTCGATCTGCGCGAAGGGAGGCCGCACGCGCTGGCTCACGACCCGGTCTGAACTGTTCGCTGAACTGGTTGGCAGGGCGTGGCGGTGGCCACGTCCCTGCGGAAACCGGACCCACACACGGTGGGGCACCTACCGTGGCGCAGTAGCCCAGCACACTGCCTTCGCTGACCGCCTCGCCCTCGGCCAGGCCTTCGCGCCAGTCTTCAAGATGCGCGTAGTAGTAGCGTTCGTGCGCTGGGCCCACCACGCCGAACCTGCCGGCCACCCAGCCCCCTGTCACGAGCGGCAGCGACCGCGCGCGGACCAATGCTGCGTACCGGCGTGTCGCGCTTGGCACAGATATCGATCCGGCCTGGAAACGGTCGCGGCCACGCGGAGCACTGAACGCGTCGGCAATGCCGCGCGCCGCCACGCCTTCCACCGGAAGCAGCGCACCCTGTACACGTCATCGGCGATTTCCGCGTGCGGCCATGAGCCGCCTCTTCATAAGGGGCGCGTCAGGTGAATCGCCCAGGGTTTTGCAGACCATCGTCAGCCGTGTAGTGCGTACTGCCTATCGAACTCTACCGGGGACAGCCCGTCGTTTGGTGCACATTGTTAGGCCTGTCATCGTAGGCCGGCCAACAGGCAGCACCATCATCACTTGGATCCCCTTGAACCCAACTCTCGCATAGCCGGTACTCGGGCACTCCAGCATAAGTTGGCCGCACCTGGAAAAATCATCACTTGCGGCACATAAGCCCTTGAATCGCTTAGGTGGGCCTGCTTAGAGAGGCCTCAAACCGGCCAAGTTGTGCTTTACGCTCCAGTAAAAGTTGGCCAAAACGGCCAACTTATGCTTTCGCCCACACATGTGGCAACACGGGATGTTGAAGTGGTGGGCCCACCAGGATTCGAACCTGGAACCAAAGGATTATGAGTCCTCTGCTCTAACCGTTGAGCTATAGGCCCCCGCGGCTGCACAGTGTAGTGGAGCCCCCTGCACGCTTTCCACTACACACCCAAGCGTCATCCGAAACGCAGCCCCATCGCCTGCACCCGGCGGGCATTCTCCGCCGCCAGCTCGCGCAGTTCGGCCGAACGCAGCAGCGCCGAGCCCGCCACGCGCTGCCAGTAGTCCACCGCCAGCGGTGCCGCCCAGTGCAGGTGCGCAAGCTGGCCACTGCGCTCCGGGGCGACGGATGCCAGCGGCGTGGGCGCGCGCACGACCCCGGTGCGCGAAGGCGCCAGTGACATCGGCAGCATGTCGTAGACCGGTGCCAGCGCCAGCGGGCCGCGATCCACCAGGTGGAAACCCAGATTGCCCTGGTGCATGTCGCTGTTGCCGATGAGCCGGCCGAACGCGTGCAGCCTGCCCATGGTGGCCTGCGCGTCGCGATCGACCCAGCCCTGCGCCCGCAACGCGTCGCCGGCCGCTCCCCAGTCCAGGGTCACATCGCCGACGAAAGCCGATGACAACGCCAGCAACGAGACGAAACCGCGCCGACCGAGCACGTCAATGGTGCGGTCGAAGCGCTGCACCTCCAGGAAGGTGTGCGTGTCGGTCTGGAGGACCTCTGAAGCGGCTGCCTGCATACCGGCGTCGCGCAGGCACTGCAGGGCCAGGTGTTCGCAGACCAGCAGATCGGCCCAGCGCTCTGCGGCTTGTCCTGCGGTGGGCTGCGCGAACTTGACCAGCGCTGCGTAGCGGCCGCCGTCATGCTCGACCGTGGCGGTGAACTTCGGTTGCTCGCCACCGGGCGACGAGCCGACGTCTTCGCCTTCCAGTGCTGCCGCGGCACGCTCGGGATAGCGGCGTGCACGCTCCCCTGCTGGAACCCGGTCACCGGGCGCGTCCAGCCCGCGCAGCGCCATCTGCACCGCATCGCCGCCGAGCAGGAGATCACCGATTTCAGTTCCGCCTGCACGGACGAGTGCCTGCAGGGTATCGGCCAGCTGCCATCGATTGAGGTCGTCGGGAACGCCCAGATCCCGGCCGCGACGATGCGCGAAGGTGCGACCGAGGAAGCCCTGCGGGCGCAGGTCGTCCAGGTACCACGGCAGCCCCGGGAAGTGGCCGTCGACGGTCTCGTCTGGCGAACGGGTCAGATTGGGGCGTGCGGCGGTGGTCGCCACGTGGAAGGTCTCGCCCGTGAGTGCCACGACCGTGCCCAGTTCTTCCAGGGTGGCGTCCGGCCCCAGCCGGAACAGCGGCCACTCGCTGCCCGCGGCGGTCTGCTGGCGGACGGCATAGGCCGTGGTGCGGGTGCGGCCAAGTCGCACCATGCGGTCCCCGGCCTCGGCGACAAGACGACTCAACGTTGTCCGGGTAACCCCCAGGCGATCGACGAGATCGGCAGCTGGTACGACCTCGCCGGCAGGCAGGTTGTCGAACAGCGTCTGGAGCTGGACGGTACGGGGACGGGCCATGGCCTGAGTTTCGGGACGAATTAAGTTACGAATCTATACGCCAATCTTCGGCGAATCGCAACCTCACGCCACCCATAATCCATTGATTAAAATAGCATCGCGCCGAATAGCATTGAGAGAACACCCGCAATTAAGTTACGAAACGCGCAACGAAATCACGCGTTCCGTCTAGCGATTCCCCAGGCCCTCGAACATTCGCTCCATCCGCTGCGCCGCCGCCCGGCTCGAGTACACACCCCCCGGGCTGGCGCTGCCGATCGCGCACTGTCCGTTGTCGGTGACCACCAGCTTCGCCCCCTGCAGCGAGGCCCGCGTTGCGCATGGTTCCTCGCCCAGGAACAGCTCATCGCCCGTCGGCTCGGCGCTGCCGATCAGCGTGCCCTCGCCTTTGCCGCTCGATGGCAGCATGCGCAGATGCAGCGTGTCGCCCTTGGCTAGGATCTCCAGCACGCGCCCGGCGCTGCCGTCCCACTGACCCAGCCAGCTGCTGAAGTCGGTGTCGGCCATGTGGCCGGTCTTCATGACGCGCTGTTCCGGCGCCCAGCCCACCACCGCTTTGCCAGGTGGCAGGACCTGCACGCAGTAGTAGTTGTTCCAGCGGCTGCCGATCACCAGGCTGCTGCCCGGTTCGACCTCATCACCGCTGTGGCATCCGTCCTGCGGCGTGTCCAGGCAGCCGGCGCGCTCACCCATCAGCTCAACGTTGCCGGCATCCACGACGCGGCCGACCGTGAGGTCGGGCTGGGTCTGGAAGAAATCAGCTGCGTTGCAGGCAGGCTGCTGCGGCTCCGTAGCCAGCGCGGCGAAGGGGCACAGAGCAAGGACAAGCAAGGCTTTTTTCATCGTCATTCCATTGATCCACAGGTGTAAAGCGACGCGCATCCTACCGTATCTGCATTCGCGCCCGCTGCACACGCAGGGACACCTGCCGCCCCAAAAAACAAACCCCGCTTGCGCGGGGTCTGTTGGTGCTTCAACGCGGACTGCCGGACTCGATCAATCGATATCCAGGAAGCTGCGCAGCTGCTCGGACCGGCTCGGGTGACGCAGCTTGCGCAGCGCCTTGGCTTCGATCTGGCGGATACGCTCGCGAGTGACGTCGAACTGCTTGCCCACTTCCTCAAGGGTGTGGTCGGTGTTCATGTCGATGCCGAAGCGCATGCGCAGCACCTTGGCTTCCCTCGGGGTGAGGCCGGCCAGCACGTCGCGCACGGTTTCAGACAAGTTGATGTTGGTGGTGTTCTCGATCGGGGACTCCACGTTGGTGTCCTCGATGAAGTCGCCCAGATGGGAATCCTCGTCGTCGCCGATCGGGGTTTCCATCGAGATCGGCTCCTTGGCGATCTTCATCACCTTGCGGATCTTGTCTTCCGGCATGTCCATTTCCTTGGCCAGCTCCTCCGGCGTGGCCTCGCGGCCGTACTGCTGGAGCATCTGGCGGGAAATGCGGTTCAACTTGTTGATCGTTTCGATCATGTGCACCGGGATACGGATGGTGCGCGCCTGATCGGCGATCGAACGGGTGATGGCCTGGCGGATCCACCAGGTGGCATACGTGGAGAACTTGTAACCACGGCGGTATTCGAACTTGTCCACGGCCTTCATCAGGCCGATGTTGCCTTCCTGGATGAGGTCGAGGAACTGCAGGCCGCGGTTGGTGTACTTCTTGGCGATGGAGATCACCAGGCGCAGGTTGGCTTCGACCATTTCCTTCTTGGCCTTGCGCGCGCGCGCCTCACCGTAGGCCATGGCACGGCTGATTTCCTTCAGCTCGTCCAGTTCCAGCCAGGTGGTCTTTTCGATGTCGAGCGTGGCCTGCTGCTCGGCGATGATCTGGTCCTTCACGTCACGCAGCGCCGAGGACCACTTCTGCTTGCGCTTCAGTGCGTCTTCCACCCACTCCAGGTTGGTCTGGTTGCCTTCCCAGGAACGGATGAAGTCCTTGCGCGGCATGCGCGCGGTCACGGTGGCCAGGTTCAGCACGCGGCGCTCGTGGGACTTGATCTCGGCCATGACGTCGCGCAGCTGCTTGACCAGCACGTCGGTCAGTGGCAGCGGCAGCTTCAGGGTCACGAACACGGCGGCCATGTCGTCGCGCAGCTTGGCCAGCGGCTTGCGGTCGCCCTTGGCGGCAGCCTTCTTGAACGCGCTGTACGCATCGCTCAGGGCCTGCATGCGGCGGGCAACTTCTTCCGGGTCCGGACCGGTCGGGCCGGCTTCTTCTTCAACGTCGTCGCCGTCGTCTTCGTCGTCGGCGTCGTCTTCAGCGTCGTCGCTGGTGTCTTCGGCCACGGCCGGGGCCGGCACTTCTTCGACCAGGTCGTTGAAGCCGACGATCACTTCGGCCAGGCGCTTCTTGCCTTCCTTGTGCGCGTCGTAGTCGGCCAGCAGCGATTCCACCGACACCGGGAAGGTGCCGAGTGCGGCCTGGACCTGGCCCAGGCCTTCTTCGATGCGCTTGGCGATGGCGATTTCGCCTTCGCGGGTCAGCAGCTCGACGGTACCCATTTCGCGCATGTACATGCGCACCGGGTCGGTGGTGCGACCACCTTCGGTGTCGAGCGCGCTCAGCGCGGCGGCAGCTTCTTCGGCCGCGGTGTCATCGACTTCGCGGTTGCCGGTGTTGCCATCGTTGAGCAACAGGGTTTCTGCATCGGGAGCAACTTCATGGACATCGATGCCCATGCCGTTGATCATGCCGATGATGTCTTCAATCTGCTCCGGGTCGACGATGTCGTCGGGCAGGTGATCATTGACTTCGGCGTAGGTCAGGTAGCCCTGTTCCAGGCCCTTGCTGATCAGAAGCTTGATGTCGTTTTGCTGGGCAGGACGTTCGTTGGCCATGTAGTGCTCGCGCCACCGGCAGGGAGAGGAATAGGACCTAGCATTATACCAGCCTGGCGCCCCACCGCCCGGGCGGTGGTCCCAGGGGTCAGGGTCTGAGCAGGAAGGTCACCGGACCATCGTTGACCAGGCTGACAACCATATGGGCACCAAACTGGCCTGTTTCCACCCCTGGGGCGTGTTTTTGCCTGCAGATGTCCACCAACCGGTTGAATCCACGTTCAGCCTCGGCCGGCGCGGCGGCCGTGCTGAAGCCCGGGCGCATGCCACTGCCGGTGTCGGCAGCCAGGGTGAACTGGCTCACCAGCAGCAGCCCGCCGCCGGTGTCGGCCAGCGACCGGTTCATCTTTCCCCCTTCATCGGCAAACACACGGTAACCGAGCAGGCGATCGGCCATCCGCACGATCTGCGCCTCGCTGTCGCCGGGTTCCATGCCCACCAGCGCCAGCAATCCCGGGCCGATCCGGCCCACCGCCACGTCATCGACATGCACGCTGGCCTGGGTGACGCGCTGGATGAGAACAAGCATGGGCGGGGCTTCCGGGGTGGGGGCCGCCTACCTTAACGCGCCCGCCGGTCCACGCCGATTGTCCCAGCGGCTAGACTTCCCCGTGATGAAACCGCATACCACCGCCCGCCTGGCCTACCGCGCCGCCGCCCTGTTCACCCGCCTGCCCTGGTCCTGGCTGCGCGGCTTCGCCAACCTGCTGGCGTGGCTGTGGATCCGTCTCAATGCGCGCGAGAGCCGGGTGACCCGGCGCAACCTGGAACTGGCCTTCCCCGAACTGACCGACGCCCAGCGGGTGCAGATGCACCGCCAGGTGCTGCGCTCCACCGCGCTGCAGGCGCTGGAAACCCTGCGCCTGTGGACCCGCCCGCGCGAGCAGAACCTGGCCTGCCTGGTCGAGCGCCATGGCGAGGCGCTGTATGACGCGGCGCTGGCCGCAGGCAAGGGTGTGATCGTGGCCGCCCCCCACCATGGCAACTGGGAGCTGCTGAACCAGTGGCTGGCCTCGCGTGGTCCGATCGCCATCGTCTACAAGGCCCCCGACGAAGCCGTCGGCGATGCCTTCCTGCAGCTGGTGCGTGGCGGCGACAACGTGCAGCAGGTGCGGGCCGAGGGCCCGGCGGTGCGCCAGCTGTTCAAGGTGCTCAAGGACGGCGGCGCCACCGGCATCCTGCCCGACCAGCAGCCCAAGGCCGGCGACGGCGTGTTCGCCCCGTTCTTCGGGGTGGAGGCGCTGACCATGACCCTGGTCAACCGGCTGGCTGAACGGACCGGGGCCACCGTGCTGTACGGCTGGTGCGAGCGCGTGGGCCCGGGCATGCAGTTCGCCCTGCATGTCGAGCCGGCCGACCCGGCCGTGGCCGACCCGGATCCGCGCACGGCGGCAACCGCGCTCAACGCCGGGCTGGAGCGGATCGCCCGGCGCGACCCCACCCAGTACCAGTGGACTTACAAGCGTTATACGTTGCGCCCACCGGGCAGCGACGAGGTGGACCCCTATGCCACCGAAGAACACCCCCACTGACTGCGACGCAGCGTCGCGCCCCCGGCGCGATTGGAAATGGCGCCTTCCGTCCCCACTGTGGAATCCACGATGTCCCCCACGGCCCCTGCCATGTCTGATGCTGCTTCTTCTCTGTTCGGCGACCCGGCCGCGATCCGCTGCGAACGGGCGGTGGCCGAACTGCGCGCGGGCCGCCCGGTGGTGATCGACGACGGCCACGGCCAGCGGCTGGCCTTCATCGCCCTGGACAGCAGCACCCGCAGCAGCTTCAGCGCGTTCGCCCAGGCCGCCGCCGACCGCCACTATCTGTTCCTCACCGCCACCCGTGCGCGGGTGCTGGGGGTGGCCGCCGAGCACGGCGCCCGCGTGCCGCTGGCCGGCATCGACTTCGACGCCCTGCCCTCGCTGAGCTACCGCCGCGAACCGGAAGTGATGCCGGCGGGCTGGTCGGCCGGACAGGCGCTGGACGATGGCGCGGTGGAAATCGCCCGCCTGGGCCTGCTGCTGCCGGCCATGGTGGGCGTGCTGCTGGAGCCGGCGGACCACCGCTTCGATGATTGCGCGCAGGTGTCGCTGTGCGACCTGCACCAGGGCGCCGAGCAGGCCGCCCACGCCTACGAACTGGTCACCCGCTCGCCGGTGCCGCTGCGCGAGGTGGGCATGACCGAATTTGCCGTGTTCCGCGGTGGCGTGGCCCAGCGTGACCAGGTGGCCATCATCGTCGGCAGCCCGGACCTGTCCGGGGTGGTGCCGGTGCGCGTGCATTCGTCCTGCCTCACCGGCGACCTGTTCGGCTCGCTCAAGTGCGACTGCGGCGACCAGCTGCGGCGCGGCCTGCGCAAGCTCAAGGAACTGGGCGGTGGCGTGCTGCTGTACCTGGACCAGGAAGGCCGCGGCACCGGCATCGCCGCCAAGATGCGCGCCTACGGCTACCAGCACGACGGCCTGGACACCATCGACGCCGATGCGCAGCTGGGCTTCGGCGCCGATGAGCGCCGCTACGGCAGCGCAGTGGCGATGCTGCAGGGGCTGGGCGTGCACCGCGTGCAGCTGCTCAGCAACAATCCCACCAAGGCACAGCGGCTGCGCAACGCCGGCATCGACGTGGTGGACTGCGTGCCGGTCACCGGCGATATCACCGCCGAGAACGAACAGTACCTGCGCACCAAGGCCGAACGGGCCGGCCACCTGCTCGACGTCGACGCGCTGATCCAGGCCGCGCAATAGCGCGCGGCAACCTGCTACCGTCTGCGCGACGGGCGCACCGCCAGCAGCAGCACGCCCGGCATCTCCCTTGCCGAGCGCCCTGCCTTGTCCGACGCCATCGACACCCCTGCCATTCCCTCTCCGCCGCCGCTGCCGCCGCTGCCGTCCAGCCCTGACTGGCAGGCGTTGCCCCGGCGTGCCGCCGCCATCGCGGCGGTGGCCGGGGCCATCACCGGCACCGTCCTGATTGGCGGCGGGCTCGGCACGGCCTGGGTGCTGCTGGACCTGCCGCTGCGCTGGCTGGGCGTGGCCGGCATGCTGGTGCTGGGTGCGGCCATCGGCGCGGCCATTGGTTACCGCCGCCAGCGCCGCACGTTCTGGCGGCTCGACGCGCAAGGCCTGGGCGTGCGCCGCGACCTGATGTGGCAGCAGGAGACCCGCGTGCCGATCTCGCGCGTGCAGCACCTGGACCTGCGCCGGGGGCCGATCGAACGCAGCGCACGGCTGGCCACGCTGGTGGTGCACACCGCCGGCAGCCGCTTCAGCGCGGTGAGCCTGAGCGGGCTGGATGGCGAGGATGCCGAACGCCTGCGCGACACCCTGGCCCACCAGCTCGACCGCGACGACGACGCCCTGTGAGCCGCCCGTCCCCGACAGAGGCCGCGTTGAACGAGGCGCCGCCAGAGCAGCGCCTGCATCGGTGGTCATGGCTGTTCGTGCTGCTGATGCAGCTGCGCCAGTTCCTGCTGCCGCTGGTGGCGCTGCTGGTGTTCGGCAACCGCGGCGATCGCGATCAGATGTGGTCCTACCTGGCCGCATTGGTGGTGATCGTGGTGCTGGTGGGCACCTCGGTGCTGCAGTACCTGACCTACCGTTACCGGATCGGCCGCGACGCCATCAGCGTGCGCAGCGGGGTGGTGTCGCGCAACCGGCGCGAGATTCCGTTCGCGCGCATCCACAACGTGGTGGTGCACCAGAACCCGCTGCATCGCCTGTTCGGGGTGGCCGAACTGCGCCTGGAATCGGCCGGCGGCGCCCGGCCCGAGGCGGAAATGCGCGTGCTCAAGCTGTCCCAGGCATTGGCGCTGGAACAGCTGGTGCGGCACCGCGGCCAGGCGGTCGTGGCGCCCCCGGCGACCACGGATGCCGATCTGGATGCAGACGAGGTCACGCCGCCGGTGGACGATGGCGTGCTGCTGCAGCTGAGCACGCCGGAGGTGGTGCGCATCGGCCTGCTGTCCAACCGCGGCTGGGTGGTGGTGCTCGCCGCCGTGGGCGCCTCGTTCCAGCTGTTCCCCGATGGCACCGTGACCGACGCGATTGAAGAAGGCGGGCGTCAGGCGCTGGGCTACGCCAATGGTCTGCATCCGGCCACCTGGGTGTGGGCGGTGGCGGCGCTGGTCGCCGCGGCCGCGTTCTGGGTGCTGCTGCGCGTATTTTCGGTGGTGCTGGCGCTGTTGCGTTATCACGGCTTCCAGTTGAGCGAACAGGAACGTCGGCTCACCGTGGTCAGCGGCCTGCTCACGCGCCTGCGCAGCAGCGTGGCGCGGCGTCGCATCCAGGCCTGGACGCTGCGCGAAAGCCCCTTGCAGCGCTGGGCCGGGCGTCGCCATCTACGCATCGACATTGCCGCCGGGGTGTCCGAAGAGAACCAGCGCCGCGACCTGCGCGAACTGGCCCCACTGGCCACCCCAGAGGCGGCCGACGCCCTGGTGCAGCACCTGCTGCCGCAGGTGCAGTGGCCGCCCGCACACTGGCAACCGGTGCAGCAGCGCGGCTGGTGGCGGCTGAGCCTGGGTACCGCGGTGTGGGTACCGCTGGTGGCCGCGGCAGGCATGTGGAACGAGGTGCCGTGGGCGGCCGTGATCCTGCTGTGGCTGCCGTGGTCGGCCTTCCGCGCGCATCGCCAGATGGCACGCATGGGCTATCACCTGGACGACCAGTACGTGGCCGTGCGCGGGGGCTGGTGGCAGCGTTGGTGGCGGTTCGCCGAGCTGGACAAACTGCAGGTGCTGCGCCTGAGCCGTTCGCCGCTGGACCGCCTGCTGGGGACCGCCAGCGTGTGGCTGGATACCGCCGGTGCCAGCGGCAGCGTGGCCTTGTGCCTGCGCTACCTGCCCGACGCCGAGGCGCGCGCGGTGCATGCGCGGTTGAGCGCGGCGTTGGCGCAGCGCCGCCTGCGCTGGTAATCGACGCAGCCGACCAACGGTCGGCTCTACCGCTTCGACGGCCCCCAATACCCCAGGTCACGCCGGATCTGCAGGCCGCGCGTCCACGCGCCGAACGGTTTGCGCTTGAGCGTCCCGAGTTCCCCGGCCAGGAAATCCTCCGTGGCCGCGATCACCCGCTCGCTGGAATACCCGTCGCGGTACGGGTGGATGCTGTCGGCATACTGCTGGATCTGCGCCACCAGTGCCGGCTCGGGCGACAGCGCGCGGTCCAGCATCGCCGGTAGCTGGGTGGCGTCGTCGAAGTCGATCATGTGCGGCTGCGGCACGCGGTTGCGGAAGGTCACCACCGGTTTGTACTGCACCACGAACTCGGACACGATCGAGGAGGTGTCCGACACCAGCACGTCGGCGGCACGCTGCGCGGCCATCACCTGCTCGGGCTCGATGAAGGCGGCGTTGTCGCCGGCCAGCGCGCGGTAGCGTGCAAACATTTCTTCGCTGCACTTGGGATGCAGGGTCAGCAGCCAGTAGCGCTCACCGCGCGCGATGTCGGCGGCGATGTGCTCGTACAGATGCGGCGCCGCACTCAGGCGTTCGGTGAAGGTGGAGCCGAACAGGATCACCGGGCGGCCAGCGGCAGGCGCCCGCAGCGCCGCGCTGGCGCCCCCGTCGTCGCGGAACAGCGGGTCCAGCTTCGGCCAGCCGGTCTGCGCCACGGCGAAATGGCCCTGGCGTTCGGCCAGGTCACGGAACGGCTCCGTCGTCGCCGGCCCCTGCGTGCAGTACAGGTCGAACAGGCCCCGCACGCGGAAATGGCCGCGCGCGCTGTCGCGCTTCTGCACATTGAAGCCATGGAAGACCTGCACCTTGGCCCCGGCGATGAACGGCGGCACCCAGTTGGCGGCGCTGAACACCGCACGCGGGCGCAGCGCCAGCGCCTGCGTGAGGTCCACGTTGGGCACCCCCGGCAGGCTGCCCCCGGCGGCGCCATCGGCGAACCAGGCCGACACCGATTGCCCGGACGCGTGCAACGCCTGGGCCAGAGGGGCGAGAATGGGCAGCGCATAACGCTCCGTCGCAAACAGCAGGTACTCGGCCATCATGTCCTCCACGACCGCTCCCACTGAACGGCCTCGCATCTCGGCCTGCATTATCGCGTTCAATGAAGCCGACCGCATCGGCGACTGCCTGGCCTCGCTGGCCTTCTGCGACGAGATCATCGTCGTGGACTCCCATTCCACCGATGCCACGGTGGCCATCGCCCGCGCCGCCGGAGCCACCGTGCTGCAGCGCGCGTTCGACGGCTTCCGCAGCCAGAAGGCGTTCTGCGTTGAACAGGCCAGCCACGACTGGGTGCTGTGCCTGGATGCCGACGAACGCATCAGCGACGACCTGCGCGCGGCCATCCTGGCTGCCCAGGCGAGCGGCTTTGCCGGCCACCATGGCTACCGTTTCGCGCGTCTGTCCGAGTACTTCGGCAAGTTCCTGCGCCACGGCAACGCCTATCCGGACCGCGTGCTGCGCCTGTTCGACCGCCGCCACGGCGGCTGGCGCGGCAAGCGCGAGATCCACGAAGCGGCCAGCGTCGACGGCAGCGTGGGCGTGCTGCGCGGCGACCTGATCCACTACCCGTACCGCTCGCTGGAACAGCAGTTGAGCAAGACCCAGCGCTACGCGCGGATGATGGCCGAGCACGAGTTCGCACGCGGCAAGCGCGCCACCCTGGCCAAGCTGGTCCTGGCCCCCGCGTGGCGGTTCTGGCGCGGGCTGCTGTTGCGCGGCGGCTTCCGCGATGGCTGGCACGGGCTGGTGTATGCCTACGTGCGCGCCAACTACGTGCGCCAGAAGACGATCATGTTGTGGATGCTGCAGCACGGACAGCCGGTAAGCGACCCGCCGCGCCACAGCGACGCCGCATGAGCGCTGCTGTGGCAGACTTCATGCGCGTTTGATCGAAGACCTCCATGAAGATCCTCTACACCAACTTCCATTCCGGCGACGGCGGCGGCCACACCACCTACCTGGTGTCGCTGGCACGCGCGCTGTCGGCGCGCCACCAGCTGTTCATGGCCGCCCCGGACAACAGCCGCGTGCTGCGCGTGGTCCGCGACGAAGGCATCGCCGAACCGCTGGACATCGCCTTCAGCAGTGGCCTGCCCACGCTGCCCCAGCAATGGGCCGACATGCGCCGCCTGCGCCACCTGGTCCAGCAGCACCGGATCGACATCGTGCATGCCAACGGCGCGCGCGACCATCGGGTGATGATGGAAGCGGTGGCTGGCCTGGCCCATCGGCCCAAGCTGGTGTTCACCAAGCACAACAGCAAGCCCAGCAACACGTTCGGCAACACCCTGCGTGCACGCTGGGGTACGGACCGGGTGATCGCGGTGTCCGCCCATACCCGCCAGATGCTGCTGGACAGCCCCTACCGGCGCTGCCCGATCGACGTGGTGCGCAATGGCGTGGACCTGGCGCGCTTCGCGCCGGTCGATGCGTCCGCCGGCGCGGTCCTGCGTGCCCGCTGGACCACCGATCCCGATGCGTTGGTGATGGTGAGCAATGCCGGCACCGACGGTCACAAGGGCTGGATCGATCTGGTCGAGGCCGTGGCCACGCTGCCCGAGCCGATCCGCAGCCACATCCACGTGGCCGTGGCCGGCCGCGACGCGGAGCCGCGGCTGCTGGCACGGGTGGCCGCGCTGGGCCTGGGCGCGCAGGTCCACCTGCCCGGCCTGCTGGAGGACATCCGGCCGTTCGTGGCCAGCGGTGATGCGGGCTTCGTGCTGTCCCACGACGTGGAGACCATCTCCTTCGCCTGCCGCGAAATGATGGCGATGGGCAAGCCGGTGATGGTCAGCGACTACGCCGGCCTGCCGGAGAACATCGACCACGACCAGGATGGCTGGATCGTGCCGGTGCGCAACATTCCCGCGATCGCCGCCCAGGTGGCCCGGCTGTATGCACAGCGCCACGACCTGGCCCGGATCGGCGTGGCCGCGCGCCAGCGTGCCGTGCGCGAGTTCGGCCTGGACACGTTCACTGGCCTGACCGAAGCCAGCTACGACGCCGCCCTGCAGGGCGGTTGAACCGGGGTCAGTCCGCCTGGCGCCTGCGCGCCGGGTCGGACAGGGCCAGGAACACCGCCACCCAGGTGGCGTAGAACGACGCCGAGCGCATGTCGCGGAACATCATCTCGGTGATGCCGAACACCAGGTAGCTGGCGCAGATCATCACCCCGGCACCGGCGAACAGGCGGCCGGCGTCGTCCTCGCGCCACAGCCGGCGCAGCAGCACCCAGCCCGGCGCGGCGTACAGCAGCACCAGCCCCAACCCGCCCAGCACGCCGTAGGTGGCCAGGAAATACAGCAGGTCGTTGTGGGTTTCGCCATAGTCACGTGCCACGGTGGGCGACACCTGGCGGGCTTCGGCCAGGCTGCGCAGTTCTTCGCGGAAGCGGTCACCCCCGCCGATGCCGAACACCGGCTCGCTCTGGATCATGTGCCCCGCCGCACTCCACAGCTGCAGCCGGATGCACACCGACGTATCGGCCAGGTGGGTCACCTGGCACTCTTCGAATTCGTTCACGCCCAGGTGGATGCGCTCGCGCAGGGTGCTGTCGCTGAGCACGATCAGGCCCACCGCGCCGAGCAGCAACGCACCGGCCCAGGCCTTGTAACGGTTGAGCCGGCGCCCCTGCACCAGCAGTGCGATGAACACCAGCACCGGCACCGCCAACAGGCCGCCGCGGGTCTGGGTGGCCAGGAACGCGCCCAGCCCGGCCACACCGGTGATCAGTTTCAGCGCGAACTCGGTGCGCTTGAAACGGGTAATGCGGTAGCCCAGCAGCAGCAGCGCCAGCATCGAAAACAGCAGCGTCAGGTTGCCGTAGGTCACCGTGTTGAACTGGCGGGTGGCCGGGCGTCCGCCGGTGCTCAACACCAGCCAGCCGACGTTGATCACCGCATACCAGATGCCCAGCAACAGGCCGAACAGACCATGGGCCAGAATCGGGCGCGGAATCCGCAGCGCGGCGGCCAGGATCAGCAGCACGGTCAGGAAACGCGAGGCCTTTTCCACCTCCGAGCCCTTCCACAGGCCGTGCACCAGCAGGCTGGTCAGCACGCCGATCAGCATCACCGCCACGCCCACGCCCATCCACACATATTCGCGGCGGTTGTCGCACCAGACCTGCCCGGGCGCGGCCGGGCGCACCACGAACAGCACGATGATGCTCAGCAGGACCAGCAGGTAATAGCCCGCGCTGCCACCGTCCAGGGTCGACATCAGCAGCACCGGGGACAACCCGACCGCGATCGTGAAGGCCCATGCCAAGGCAAGGTTGGCGCGGGCAGGACGGAGTGGAGACATGGTCACGATCTGGGCAATGCGGCGTAATGACGGAAGAGGAACGGGTTCACCGGCCTCCATTCCAGGATCGGGCGAGCAGGCGGCATTGTCGCTGATCGTCCCGTAATGATCCATGAGAGTCCCATCACTCCTCCGGCGCCTCCCGGCCTTGTTCCAGGGTGATCCGTGCCAGTTCACGGGCACTGGGCCGGCACGGGCCGACCACGGCGTCGGCCGGTACCAGCCACCAGCCACGGCGATTGGCCACGCCCACCCGTTCGGCACGGTTGCGATCGATGCAGTCCAGCACGGCCGCTTCCTGTACCAGCAGCCAGCGCTGCTGTGGCGCCTGCGCCTGCCAGGCCACGCCGTCCTGCAACTGACTGTACCAACGGCGTTTGAAGCCAAAGGTGGTCGCGGGGCGGTCGGCCATGAGCAGGTTCTGTTCCTTCCACCCCACCAGCCCCAGCTGCGCGTCGGCGCCGATGCGCTGCCCGGCCTGCTGCATCAACCCACGGGCCGAGCTGGAGTCGTTGAACAGCGGGTAGCCCACCAGCCCGTACGCCACCCAGACCATCGCCAGGGTGGACAGCACGGCCACATGGCGTCGCCGCGGGCCGCTGAAGCACAGGCTGGCCATGCCCCAGGCGCCCAGCGCCACGCCGATCCAGCCCAGCGCTGCGGTCACCGACGTGTCGATGCCGCGCTGCAGGATCAACCGGCTTTCAAAGCCGGGCTGGCCGACGAGCATGGCAATGCCTGCGCCCAGCAGGGCCAGCACCAGCACGGCGTTGAACGCGCCCAGCAGCCACTGCACGTCACGCCGCCGCAGCAAGCCCGGCAGCAGCGGGGCCAGCGCCAGGCAGAACATCGGCAGCGCCGGCAGGATGTACACATCGCGCTTGCCGTGCGGGATCGAGAAGAACAGCACGATCAGCAGCCACCAGCCCAGCAGCACCAGGTAGCGCGGATCGCGGCGGCGCAGCCGGCGCCACCAGGCCGGGATCGCCCAGGGCACCACCAGGATCGCGGGGAGCCACATCGACGGCATGGTGGCCAGAAAATACCACCACGGCTGGTGGTGGTCCCACGACTGCGCGTACCGCTTGGCGGTCTGCCGGAACAGGATGTCGTTCATGTAGGCCCGGTATTCCACCGAGCCGCTGGACGTGGCGGCCAGCACCATCGGCACCAGCCACAGCGCCACCGCCAGCACGAAGGCCAGCGGGGCCAGCCAGAAGCGCCAGTCGCGCACGTGCAGGCGAACCCGCGGCCAGCCCAGCAGCGAGGCCACGGCCGCCGGCAGCACCATCAGCAGCGCCAGCACGCCCACGCCCTTGGTGATCACGCCCAGCCCGGCGGCGAACCAGCCCAGCCACCACCACCGCCACGCCTGCCCGCACAGCAGGTGCCGCAGCAGGCCGTAGTTGGCCAGGGTGATGAAGAACACCACCAGCGGATCGATCTGCGCCTTCTTGGCCTGGAAGGTGAAATGCACCGCAAACAACAGTGCCCAGGCCGCGTACAGGCCCACCCGGCGGGTCCACAGCCGGCGGCCCAGGTCGTACACGCAGGCCAGCGTGCCCAGTGCGGCCAGCAGCGACGGCAGCAGGAACGCCACCCGCCAGTTGCCGAACACGCTGTAGAGCGCGGCCTGCGCCCACATCAGCATCGGCGGCTTGTCCGAGTACAACTCGGTGCCACGGTGCGGGAACAGCCAATCGCCGCTGAGCACCATCTGCTTGGCCACCAGCGCAAAGCGCGGCTCGTCCGACGGCCAGGGGTCGCGCAGGCCCAGGCCGGCGCCGAGCACCAGCAGGGCCATCGTGGCAAGCAGCCAGAACTCGCGTCTGGCAGGGTTTTTCAACATATGACGCGGGTCCAGCGGCGGGGTATCAGCCCTTTTTTAGCAGACGCGCATAGAAGAATCCGTCTGCACCCTCTTCACCGGGCAGGCGCTGGCGGCCGGCCCAGGAGTCGTGGCCGAAGGCCTCACCCAACGGCAGGAAGCCTGCGCGGGGGGTGCGCTGCAGGAAGGACTCGATCTGGAACTGGTTCTCTTCCCGCAGGATCGAGCATGTCGCATACAGCAGGGTCCCGCCCGGGGCCAGCATGCGGAAGCACGCATCCAGCAGGCGGGCCTGCAGCGCCACCAGGGCCTCGATATCGGCCGGGCGGCGGTGCACCAGCACGTCCGGCTGGCGGCGGATGATGCCGGTGGCCGAGCACGGCGCATCCAGCAGGATGCAGTCGAACGGCTGCCCGTCCCACCAGCTGTCCGGCGCGGCGGCGTCGGCCGCCAGCACCCGCGCCTGCGCGCCCACGCCAGTACGGGCAAAGGTCTCGCTGATGCGCTTGAGCCGCCGCGGGTCGATGTCCAGTGCCAGCAGCTGCAGGCTGGGATCACGTTCCAGCAGGTGCGCGGCCTTGCCGCCCGGTGCGGCGCAGGCGTCCAGCACGCGTGCACCGGGGCGCGGGGCCAGGGCATCGGCCACCTGCTGCGCCGACAGGTCCTGCACCGACAACGCGCCGGCGGCGAACCCCGGCAGCGCGGCCACCGGCACGGGCACCGGCAGGCGGATCGCATCGCTGCACAGCGGCGACGCCTCGGCCTCGATGGCGGCCGCAGCCAGCTGTTCCAGCACCGCCTCGCGGCTGCCGTGCTGACGGTTCACCCGCAGCCACAGCGGCGCGGGCTGCAGGCTGGCGGCGAACACGTCCTCGGCCTGCTCCGGCCAGTCCTGCTCGATCATGCCGGCCAGCCAGTCCGGGAACGCAGCGCGCGCCGGCTGGGCCGGAATGCCGTCGCGCTGGGCACGGCGCAGCAGCGCGTTGACCATGCCGGCCTGGCGGTCGCGGCCCATGGCGCGGGCGGCGTCCACGGTGGCCGACAGCGCCGCATGGGCGGGCAGCTCAAGCGCGTCCAGCTGGGCAAAGCCCACCAGCAACAGCGCGCGCAGCTCGTCTTCGCGCACGCCGAGCGGGCGTTGCATCCACTGCGCCAACGCAGCGTCGTAGGCACCGCGGCGGCGCAGCACCGCAAAGCACAGCGCCTCCAGCAGGGCGCGGTCGCGGCTGTCGTCCAGGGTGGGCAGTGCCTTGGCCAGTTCGGCCTTGAGCGAGCGCCCGCGGCCGATTACCTGGGCCAGCACCTTGGCCGCCAGTACACGGGTGGGCACGCCGGGGGCGCTGGCGGCACGCTGCGGGGCCTGCTTGTCCTGCTGGAGCTGGGTCATCTCAGGCACCCACGCTCAGGTCGCGGCGCGCGTTGAGGTAGTCGGCGGCCGTGATCGCCTTGCCGCCTTCGCGCTGCAGTACCCGCAGGCGCAGTGCGCCCTGCCCGCAGGCGATGTCGATGCCTTCGCGGGCGGCCGCCAGCAGGGTGCCCGGGGCCTTGCCCTGGTTGTCCGGCAGCGCCACCGCGCCGTGGATGCGCACGCGCTCGCCGGCCAGCAGGGCCTCGGCGATCGGCCACGGGTTGAAGGCGCGCACGGTGCGCTCCAGTGCCTGCGCGTCCTGCGCCCAGTCCAGCCGGGCTTCGGCCTTGTCCAGCTTGTGTGCGTAGGTCACCCCCGCCTCCGGCTGCGGCTGGGCAATCGGCTTGATCCCGGCGCGCAACAGGCCCAGCCCGTCCGACAGCACCTGCGCGCCCAGCTCGGCCAGGCGGTCATGCAGCTGGCCGCCGGTGTCGTTGGCACCGATGGCCAGGTGCTGCTTGAGCAGTACCGGACCGGTGTCCAGGCCCGCTTCCATCTGCATCAGGCACACGCCGCTTTCGCTGTCGCCGGCCTGGATCGCACGCTGGATCGGCGCGGCGCCGCGCCAGCGCGGCAGCAGCGAGGCATGCACGTTCCAGCAGCCGTGGGTGGGGATGGACAGCACGGCCTTGGGCAGGATCAGCCCGTAGGCCACCACCACCATCAGGTCCGGCTGCAGGTCGCGCAGCTGCTGCTGGGCTTCGGGGGTTTTCAGGTGTTCGGGCTGGAACACCGGGATGCCACGCGCGATCGCCTCCAGCTTCACCGGCGACGGCATCAGCCCGCGCCCACGCCCGGCCGGGCGGTCCGGCTGGGTGTACACGGCCACCACTTCATGGTGGCGCGCGGCGACGCGCAGCGAGGACACGGCGAACTCCGGCGTACCGGCAAAGACAATCTTCATGGCTACCCCACTTGCAGAAAGAAAAACGGCGCCGGTGGCCGGCGCCGCACAACCAGGCCCGGCCCGCGGTCAGCCCGCGCGGCCCGGCCCTTGGGCATCTCAGGCAACGTGCTTGCGCGCCTTGGCCAGCTTCTTGCGCACCATCTCGCGCTTCAGCGGGGACAGGTAATCGATGAACAGCTTGCCGTCCAGGTGGTCCATCTCATGCTGGATGCACACCGCCAGCACGCCGTCGGTGGTCAGTTCCTGCGGCTGGCCCTGGCGATCCAGGAAGCGCACGGTGATCTGGTTGGCACGGGTGACGTCGGCAAAGATGCCCGGTACCGACAGGCAGCCTTCCTGGTAGACCTGGCCGCCCTCGTTGGCGACGATCTCCGGGTTGATGAACACCCGCGGGGTGTCCTTCTCTTCACTGACGTCGATGACCATGAAGCGCTTGTGCACGTCCACCTGGCTGGCGGCCAGGCCGATGCCCGGGGCGTCGTACATGGTGTGGAACATGTCGTCGAGCAGTTGCTGGAACGCCGGCGTGGTCACTTCGGCGGCGTCGATCAACGCGGCCTTGGTGCGCAGGCGCGGATCGGGAAACTCAAGAATGGGCAGGATAGCCATGGCAAATACCGGTAGGGGGCGCCGGTCAAAGCGGCGTACGTCGCAATTCTATCGCCAACGCTTGCCCTGCGCCCCGGTTTCTGGACTATAGTGCGGCAACCTGTTGGGGAATCAGGCACCACCTATGTTTGAACGTACTCGTACGGTCGTCGCCGTGGCGATGTTGACCGTTGCCACCTATGCTACCGCCGTTGAAGTGAATGGCGGGCACCCGGATACCTACGTCGTCCGCAAGGGCGATACTTTGTGGGACATTTCCGCGCGCTTCCTCAAGAAGCCGTGGCTGTGGCCGGAAATCTGGCAGGCCAATCCGCAGGTCAAGAACCCGCACCTGATCTACCCGGGTGACGTGCTGAGCCTGGCCTACCTGGATCGCGTCGTGGCCCAGCCCGGCCCGCGCCAGGAAGCGCCGGTCACCGGCATTCCACTGGACCAGGTCGAACCCTTCCTGAAGCAGCTGAGCGTGGTCGACGAGGTCAAGTCGCTGCCGTTCGTGGTGGGCCTGGAAGACAACCGCCTGCGTGCCACCAGTGGCCAGACCGCCTATGTGCGCGGGCTTGAGGGCGCCGAAGTGGGCCAGCGCTGGGCCGTGGTCCGCCCGACCGTGCGCTACGCCCTGCCCAAGCCGACCGAGGACCTCACCGCCAGCGGGGATGTGACCCCGGGCAGCGGCAACCTCTGGAAGAACTTCTTCGTTCCCAGCAAGCGCAACCAGACGCTGGGCTACGAGTTGGCGCAGATCAACGTCGGCACGGTCACCAAGGTGGCCGCCGGCAACGTGGATGTGACCACCATTGCCCTGCAGACCGGGGTGGGCGGCGTGGAAGTGCGCAACGGCGACCGCCTGGTGCCGGTGCAGGCCAACCCGTACGACCTGCAGTTCTTCCCGCACGTTCCGGCTGCCCAGACCGAAGGCCTGGATATCCGCGTGCTGGCCGTGACCGACATGTTCCTGTCCGGTGGCCCGCGCGATGTGATCGCCATTTCCGCCGGCAGCACCGACGGCATCGACAACGGCACCGTGGTGTCGCTGTGGCGCCAGGGCCGGCACGTGGCCAACAAGATGAAGTACCCCGGTTCGTCGCGGATGGACGACTCGCTCACCGACGGCGCCGGGCGCTTCTCCCTGCCCGACGAGTACGCTGCCCATGCGATGGTGTTCCGCACCTACGACAAGGTCAGCTATGCGCTGGTGATGCAGGGGGTCAAGCCGGTGCTGGTGGGGTACGCGGCAAAGCACCCTGACGCTCAGTAAACGCAAACCCCTACGCACTACTCCGACGGCGCCCCAGGGCGCCGTCGCTGTATGCGGCCTAGCCTTGGCGGATGTGCGAAACCCTCCCGCTTGACACCCGCGACGCCCTGCTCCGCCTGGTCCTGGCCGGCGGCCCGCTGCGACCGCGGCGGCGCCTGCTGCAGGCCCACGCCGATCCCGCCCTCGCCCTGCGTGCCGGACCATCCAGCTGGCGCGCCAATGGCTGCACCCCCGAGCAATGCGCGCGGCTGGCCTGCCCCGACCCGGTGGCCCTGGCGCTGGCCCACCACTGGGCGGCCCACCCCGGCCATCACCTGGTGCCGATCCACAGCGACGACTACCCGATGCTGCTGCGCCGCCATCCCCAGGCGCCACTGGTGCTGTTCGTGCAGGGCGACCCGGCCACGCTGTGGCACCCTGGGGTTGCCGTGGTGGGCAGCCGCACGCCGTCGCCCAGCGGCGCGGAGCTGGCCGCCGAATTCGCCGCCGCGTTCGCGCGCAGCGGGCTGGCGGTGGTCAGCGGGCTGGCCGCGGGGGTGGACGCGCGCGCCCACGAGGCGGCGTTGCGGGTGCCGGGCGGCCTGACGGTGGCGGTGGTGGCCACCGGCCTGGACCGCACCTACCCGCCGCGCCATGCGGCCCTGCAGGCGCGGATCGCCGAGGGCGGCGCCGTAGTCAGCGAGTACCCGCCCGGCACCGCCGCCAGGGCCGGCCAGTTCCCCGCGCGCAACCGGCTGATCGCCGGGCTCAGCCTGGGCACGGTGGTGATCGAGGCGGCGCTGCGGTCCGGGGCGCTGATCACCGCCCGGCTGGCGGCCGAGGCCGGGCGCGAGGTCTTTGCCCTGCCCGGCTCGGTGCGCAACCCGCGGGCGCGCGGCTGCCACCGGTTGATCCGCGACGGCGTGATGCTGGTGGAGCACCCCGACGAAGTGATCGCGGGGCTGACCGCCCTGGCCGGCACCCTGGGCCAGGCCTTGCGAAGCCGGCTGGACGCCCCCACTGAACAGGCACGACCGGCGCCTCGGCGCGCCCCCTCCTTCCCCGACCCGGACTACCAGCGCTTGTGGCAGGCACTGGATGACAACCCAACGGGTATGGATTCACTGATCCAGCGCAGCGGATTGACGACGGCCCAGCTGTCGGCCATGCTGCTGGTCATGGAACTGGAAGGAAAGGTGGTTGCCGCCTATGGCCGCTACTGTCGAAAACCCTAGTTTCTTCACCTCCACAGCGTCGTTGACGCAGGCCGAGGGGCAATGAAAGAGAGCATTCTGGATGTCCTGCTGTACCTGTTCGAACATTATTTCAGCGAGGACCCGGACCTCGTCCGTGACCGCGACACCCTCCAGAACAGCCTGATACAGGCCGGCTTCAGCCCCACCGAAATCAAGAAAGCGTTCGACTGGCTCGATGCCCTGGCCGACCAGCGCCCGGCCGTGAACGTGGCCCGGGTCGATGGCCCGGTGCGCATCTACCACGGTCCGGAACTGGACAAGCTGGACGTTGAAGGCCGCGGCTTCCTGATGTTCCTGGAGCAGCACGGCATCCTGGACGCCAACCAGCGCGAGCTGGTGCTGGACCGCGCCATGGCCCTGGACCAGGACGAGCTGGACCTGGACGACCTCAAATGGGTGGTGCTGATGGTGCTGTTCAACCAGCCCGGGTCCGAGGCCGCCTACGCCTGGATGGAAACGCAGATGTTCATTGACGAACCGGAACCGCTTCACTGACCGTACACTGGGTGCCTTGCGCATTCAGGAGCGTGCCGTGGGCCAGTGGTTCTATGCAGAAGGAAATCGCCAGCAGCGCGGGCCGCTGGCGTCCGATGAACTGATCGCGCTGTACCAGTCCAGCCGCATTGCGGCCGATACGCTGGTCTGGCGCGACGGCATGGCGCAGTGGCAACCGCTGCGCGAGGTGGCCGACGAGATCGGCCTGGTACTGGCCGCGCCACCGGCGCCCGTGACCGACCCACCCGCCGAAACCGACACGCCCGCCGTTGCGCTGCCACCGCAGATTCCCCTGGACAGCCCCGCATCCGGCCCGGTGCCGCCCGTGACGGCCCCACCGGTGACGGCCGCTGCCGCGCCCGCGATGGCCGCCGCGCCGGTACCGCCGCGCCAGGGTCTGTCCGGCTGCGCCATCGCCGGCATCGTGGCCGGCATCGTCGGCGTGCTGCTGGTGGTGCTCATCGGCATTCTTGCCGCCATCGCCCTGCCCGCCTACCAGGAGTATGTGCTGCGCTCCAAGACCGCGCAGGCCATCACCGAACTGGACCCGATCAAGGTGCAGGTGAGCGAGTTCGTGCAGACCCACGGACGCTGCCCGGTCAATGACGACGACGGGTTCCAGCCGGCCGAAAGCTATGCCAGCGGCGACCTGTCGGCGGTGCGGATCGGCCGCTTCGACAACAGCCACTGCGGCATCGAAGCCGAGCTGTCGGTGCCCGCCAAGGCGGCCCTGGACGGCAAACTGCTGTGGCTGGATTTCGACCCGGAGCTGCACCAGTGGGAATGCACCGGCGAGCCGGATGACAAGTACCTGCCGCAGCACTGCCGCGGCTGACAACGGACGCATGTCCATGGATGAACCCAAAGGGGATTGAAGCAATGACTGAGTGGTATTTCGCCGATGGCCAGGAACGCCAGGGCCCGTTGACCGCCGACGAGATGCGCCTGCGTTTCCAGCGCGCGCAGATCAGCCTGACCACGCTGGTCTGGCGTGAGGGCTTTGCGCAGTGGAAACCGCTGTCCGAGGCGGTCGACGAACTGCAGCTGCAGAACCTGAGCAGCGCTGCGGAGAACCTGGGCAGCGGTTTCGACCTGCGCGGCGATTACACGGCCATCGACAACGGCACCGCGCCGCTGCCGGGCACCGGTGGCGGCACCCATTCGCCGTACACCGCGCCGGCCGCCGGTGGCTATGCCAACGCGGCAGTGGTCGGTGGCGGCAACGTGGTCTACGCCGGGTTCTGGAAGCGCTATGCCAGCTACTTCCTCGACTCGGTGGTGGTGAGCGTGGTCAACATTCCGATCAGCCTGATCTTCAACGGCATCGGCGCGGTGTCGGGCAACGAGTCGGTGGCGCTGGTGATGAGCCTGCTGGCGATGGTGGCCGGCCTGGCGCTGGGCGTGGCCTACTACGCCGGCTTCCATGCCTCGGCCGGTGGCGCCACCCTGGGCAAGATGGCCGTGGGCATCAAGGTGGTGCGCGGCAATGGCGAACGGCTCACCCTGGGTCGCGGCATCGGGCGCTACTTCGGCTTCCTGCTGAGCAGCCTGACCCTGATGATCGGTTTCATCATGGCCGCCTTCACCGAGCGCAAGCAGGCCCTGCACGACATGATCTGCGACACCGTGGTGGTCGACAAATGGGCCTACACCGAAAACGAGCACCTGCAGCAGCCGACCCTGGGCACCGTCACCATCGTGATTCTGGTGGTTTCCGGCCTGCTCACCGTGGCCGCCATCGGCGTCGGCATTGCCATGATCGGGGTCATCGCCTCGTCCATGTCCTGACCCCACCCTCACACCGGGCCGCTTGACACGGGCGGCTCGGTCGTGATTCCTCTAATAAGAGGAAAAGCTGAACGCCCGGCGCATACCCGGGCGTTCAGTTTATGGAAATCGCCCGCTGCCCTTCACTAATGCGGCCATTTGCTCCACCCTAGCGCCCTCTCCCGGGCTGCTGCCCACAGAAATAATCTGACATGCCCAAGCACCTGCTCATCGTCGAATCGCCCGCCAAGGCCAAGACGATCAACAAATACCTCGGCAAGGACTACACCGTCCTGGCCTCGTATGGGCATGTGCGCGACCTGGTGCCGAAGGAAGGCGCGGTCGATCCCGACAACAACTTCGCGATGCGGTACGACCTCATCGAGAAGAACGAAAAGCACGTCGATGCCATCGTCAAGGCTGCCAAGGGCGCCGACGACATCTTCCTGGCCACCGATCCGGATCGCGAGGGTGAGGCGATCAGCTGGCACATCGCCGAAATCCTGAAGGAACGCGGGCTGGTCAAGGACAAGCCGATGCAGCGCGTGGTCTTCACCGAGATCACCCCGCGCGCCATCAAGGAAGCCATGGGCCACCCGCGCGAGATCGCCGGCGACCTGGTCGATGCGCAGCAGGCACGCCGCGCGCTGGACTACCTGGTGGGCTTCAACCTCTCCCCGGTGCTGTGGCGCAAGGTGCAGCGCGGCCTGTCCGCTGGCCGCGTGCAGAGCCCGGCGCTGCGCATGATCGTCGAGCGCGAGGAAGAGATCGAAGCGTTCATCGCCCGCGAGTACTGGAGCATCGATGCCGCCTGCGCGCATCCCTCGCAGCCGTTCACCGCGCGCCTGACCAAGCTGGACGGCAAGAAGTTCGAACAGTTCACCGTGACTGACGGCGATACCGCCGAAGCCGCACGCCTGCGCATCCAGCAGGCCGCGCAGGGCGCGCTGCATGTCACCGACGTGGCCAGCAAGGAGCGCAAGCGCCGCCCGGCCCCGCCGTTCACCACCTCCACGCTGCAGCAGGAGGCCTCGCGCAAGCTGGGCTTCACCACCCGCAAGACCATGCAGGTGGCGCAGAAGCTGTACGAAGGTGTGGCCATCGGCGAGGAAGAAGGCACCGTCGGCCTGATCTCGTACATGCGTACCGACTCGGTCAACCTGTCCCAGGATGCGCTGGCCGAGATCCGCGACGTGATTGCCCGCGATTACGGCATCGCCTCGCTGCCCGACCAGCCCAACACCTACCAGACCAAGTCCAAGAACGCCCAGGAAGCGCATGAAGCGGTGCGCCCGACCTCGGCCCTGCGGACCCCGGCGCAGGTGTCGCGCTTCCTGACCGACGACGAGCGCAAGCTCTACGAACTGATCTGGAAGCGGGCCGTGGCCTGCCAGATGATCCCGGCCACGCTCAACACCGTGAGCGTGGACCTGTCGGCCGGCAGCGAACACGTGTTCCGCGCCAGCGGCACCACCGTGGTGGTGCCCGGCTTCCTGGCCGTGTACGAAGAAGGCAAGGACACCAAGAGCGCCGAGGATGACGACGAAGGCCGCAAGCTGCCGGCGATGAAGCCCGGCGACCGCGTGCCGCTCGACCGCATCGTGGCCGACCAGCACTTCACCCAGCCGCCGCCGCGCTTCACCGAAGCGGCGCTGGTCAAGGCGTTGGAAGAATATGGCATCGGCCGCCCGTCGACCTACGCCTCGATCATCCAGACCCTGTTGTTCCGCAAGTACGTGGAAATGGAAGGCCGCAGCTTCCGCCCGTCCGACGTCGGCCGTGCGGTGTCCAAGTTTCTGTCCAGCCACTTCACCCAGTACGTGGACTACGACTTCACCGCCAAGCTGGAAGACGAGCTCGATGCGGTGTCGCGTGGCGAGGAAGACTGGATTCCGCTGATGGCCCGCTTCTGGGATCCCTTCAGCAAGCTGGTTGAAGAGAAGAACGAGTCGGTCGATCGCGCCGAAGCCAGTGGCGCGCGCGAGCTCGGCACCGACCCCAAGACCGGCAAGCCGGTCAGCGTGCGGCTGGGCCGCTTCGGGCCGTACGCGGCCATCGGCAGCACCGCCGAAGATGCCGAAGACAAGCCCAAGTTCGCCTCGCTGCGCCCGGGCCAGTCGATGCACACCATTTCCCTGGAAGACGCGCTGGAGCTGTTCCTGATGCCGCGTGCGCTCGGCCAGGACAAGGACGAGGACGTCAGCGTCGGCATCGGCCGGTTCGGTCCGTTCGCCAAGCGCGGCAGCACCTATGCCTCGCTGAAGAAGGAAGACGACCCCTATACGATCGACCTGGCCCGTGCGGTGTTCCTGATCGAAGAGAAGGAAGAGATCGCGCGCAACCGGATCATCAAGGAGTTCGAGGGCAGCGACATCCAGGTGTTGAACGGCCGCTTCGGCCCGTACATCAGCGATGGCAGGATGAACGGCAAGATCCCCAAGGATCGTGAGCCGGCGTCGCTGACCCTGGCTGAAGTACAGCAGTTGATGGAAGAAACCGGCAAGCCGGTGCGCAAGGGCTTCGGCAAGAAGGCGGCCAAGAAAGTGGTCGCCAAGAAGGCCGCGGTGAAGAAGGAGGCCGCGCCGAAGAAGGCCGCCGCCAAGAAGGCACCGGCGAAGAAAGCGGCCACCAAGAAGGCGGCAACGAAGAAGACCGCGACCAAGAAAGCGGCCACCAAGAAGGTTGCCAAGAAGGTTGCCAAGAAGACGGTCGCCAAGAAGGCCTGAGGGCCTCTACCGGCGCAGGCCCACGCCATGCGTGGATCTGCGCGGGGATCACCCGGTTGCCACGCCGCGGGCGGATAATGCGGGCCTATGCCCACGCCCGCTGTTGCCGCCATGAACGAACTCACCCTGGATACCGCCCTGCCCGTGCTCCGCGCTGGCGGGGTTGTGGCGTACCCCACCGAAGCGGTCTGGGGCCTGGGCTGTGATCCGGCCCATGAGGCGGCGGTGATGAAGCTGCTGCAGCTCAAGCAGCGCCCGGTCGAGAAAGGCATGATCCTGGTAGCGGCCGACCTGGCCCAGCTGGACGACTGGGTGCGCCTGCAGGCCTTGCCGGCACAACGCCAGGCCGTGGTGCTGGCCAGCTGGCCCGGCGCGAACACCTGGATCCTGCCGGCCGGCCCGCGCGCACCGCGCTGGATCACCGGCGCGCACAGCGGTATTGCCGTGCGCATCAGCGCGCACCCGTTGGTGGCCGCGTTGTGCCGCGCCTGGGGCGGTCCGCTGGTATCCACCAGTGCCAACCTGGCCGGCAAGCCACCGGCCCGGACCCGGACCGAACTGGACCACGCGCTGCTGCCACTGCTGGATGGCCTGATCGACGGCGACACCGGCGGCCTGGCCCAGCCCACCCCGATCCGCGACGCGCTCAGCGGGCAGATCCTGCGCAGCTGAGCAGCCCCCATGCCCGCTGTTTTGCGCCGCTGCCGGTAAAGCCGCACACTGGCCCCATGCACCGAACAACCGCCCTGCGCCTGACCCTGCTGTTGTGCTGCGCCAGCGCGCCACTGGCCGCGCAGGACGCCGGCAATGTGCGCGTGTACCGGTGCGTGGGCAGCAACGGCGCGGTGTCGCTGCAGGATGCGCCCTGCCGCGACGGGCGCCAGGAAGTGCGCGACATGCAACGTCCGCGCGACCCCGCCCCGCGCGTGGTGCGCAGCGACCGCGATCCTACTGCCACGCCTGCACCAGCCGCGCCGCAGCGCGAGGTGCGCCACGTCTACGTGCAGCCGCCACAGCCGTTGTACGAGTGCGTGCGCGACGACGGCAGCCGCTATACCAGCGACAGCGGCGAGGGCAATCCGCGCTGGGTCCCGATCTGGACCAGCGTGTACCTGCCGTATGGCGGCGGCCATCGCCCCCCCGGGGGCGGCCGTCCGCCCCGTCCCCTGCCGCCGATCGCCCCGATGGGGGCCGGCACGGGATCGGGCTCGGTGAGCGCCAGCGGCGGCTCGCTGTCGATCTCCGGCGGCGGCCCGCACGTGGGCGGCAGCCTCAGCGTGGGCAGTGGCAGCACGCACTGGGAAGGCAACCGCGAGGCCTACCCCGGCACCTACACCGACACCGTGGTGCCCACCGGCAACGTGCTGGTGCGCGACGCGTGCAACGCCCTGCCGCAGCAGGAGGTCTGTGCGCGCCTGCAGGACCGTCACTGGGAACTGGTGCGCCAGTACAACAGTGCGCTGCAGGGCCAACGCGACGCGCTCAACCGTGAGCAGCGCAGCGTGGATGCGCGACTGGAACGCGACTGCCGCTAGCACGTGCTTCAATGCGCACTTCGCTACGCCTTGCCGCTTGCTGCCACGACCTGATGCACATCGATTCCCTGCCCCTTTCGTCCTTGATGCGCCGTGTCGCGCCGCGCGGCGGCGTGGCACTGCTAGCGGTGTGGCTGTGCCTGCCCGCCCCGGCGCACGCCGAGGACGTGGTGCTGTTCCGGTGCACCGCCGCCGATGGCGGCCTCACCGTGCAGAACGCACCCTGCCCGCCGGGCACCCAGCAGCGCATCCAGCGCTTCGTCGCGCCGGCCAGCAACGCCGTACCGGCGGCCCCGCCCCCCGCCCCGGTGGCGGCCGCAGTGCCAGCCAGCGCCGATCCGGCCATTGCCACCGGCACCCTGGCACACGCGCCGCTGCCAGTGCTGCAGGCCGGCGATGTGCAGACCTCGGTGGAGGCCGAGGGCACGGCCATCCTGGACAGCGACGTGGTACGCCGCCAGGCCGAGCAGCAGGCCGAAGCAGACGCCGTGGCCAAACAGCCGCTGCCGGAGATCTACGCCTGCCAGGGCCGTGACGGCGGCGGCTACCTGCACGAACGCGAACCGGCGCCGCCGCACTGCGAACTGATGACCGTCACCGGCCTGGGCGGCAACACACCGCTCAACGCGGCCGGTTGCGAAGTGATCCGCGACACGTGCGAGCCCATCGCCGACGCACAGCGCTGCAACAGCTGGCAGCAGCGCTTCCGCGATGCGCGCGGACGGGAGCGCTTCGCCACGCCGGCAAACGCGGCCCTGGCAGCGGCCGAACGCGAACGCCTGCAGGCCATCCTCGCCAGCAGCGAGTGCCCCATCCCGTAACCGTTGGTCGGCTGCGCTATCCCATCCCGGTAGAGCCGACCGTTGGTCGGCTGCGCTATCCCACGTGGGTCGGCCTCAGAACCCGTACCGCAGGAACCCGCCGTCCACCGCGATGCATTCGCCGGTGACATAACTGGACGCCGGCAGACACAGGAACCCCACCGCGGCCGCCACTTCCTCGGGCTCGCCGATGCGCCGCATCGGGGTGCGGTCGATCACTTCTTCGTAGTAGTCCGGGTCGGACAGGGGGCCCGACGTGCGCCGGGTGCGGATGTACCACGGCGCCACCGCGTTGACCCGGATACCGTCTTCGGCCCATTCCACGGCCAGGTTGCGGGTCATCTGGTGCATGGCCGCCTTGGTCATGCCGTACACCGCGCCGCTGCGCACGTGGGTCAGACCGGACACGCTGCCCACGTTGACGATCGCCGAGGCGGCGTGCCGGGCCAGCAGCGGGTGCGCGTAGCGCGACAGCTCGAAAGCCGAGAACAGGTTGGTCTCGAAGATGCCGCGCCATTCGTCTTCGGTGTATTCGGTGGCCGGCTTGGTGATGTTGCCGCCGGCGTTGTTGATCAGCAGGTGCAGGCCATCGCTGTGGTCTTCGACCCAGTCGAGGATCTCGCGGCGGTCTTCGTCGTCGGAGACGTCGGCGGCCAATCCATGGATCTCGCGGTCGGGGAAGGCATCCACCAGTTCATCGCGGGCCATTTCCAGCGCGTCGGGATCGCGCCCGACGATCAACAGGTCCGCGCCGAAACCGGCCAGCTCCCGGGCAATCGCCAGTCCGATGCCGGCACTTGCACCGGTAATCAACGCGGTCTGCCCATCCAATCGCCAACGTTGCGCGCTCACCTGTTTCTCCTGCGGGGGACCCTGCCCCGTGATGCTGCGCACTGCACCATGCGGTGCGCTGGACGCAGGATAGCGCAGCCCCTGCACGCGGTCCGCCCTGCATGCACGCCGGCGGCGACGGTGCGACACTGTCCTCCCCGGCCCATCAAGGTGCGCTTGCCATGAACATCCGTGTCGTCCTGCCGCTGACCGCGCTGCTGGCCCTGGCCGGCTGCAACCGACCGGTTCCACCGGCGCCGGACAAACCCCCGGAGCCGCAGGCCACTGCACTGCGCGACACCATCCAGCAGCCGCTGGACAAGGCCAAGGCCGCACGCGACCTGCTGGAAAAGGCGCCGGACACCCGCGCCGCCGACGAAGCCGCCAGCGACGACACCCCCGCCGACCGGTAGAGCCACCCCACGGGTGGCTGCCCATGGCGCTGCATCACACCGGTAGAGCCACCCCATGGGTGGCTGCGCGTGGCGCTGCATCAGACCGGTAGAGCCACCCCATGGGTGGCTGCGCGTGGCGCCGGATCGGAGAGCAGCCACCCATGGGGTGGCTCTACCGGGTCTGGAACCAAAAAAAACCCGGCCTTGGCCGGGTTTTTTCATCGCGTGCGCGTCAGCGCATCAGAAGCCGCAGAAGCAGTACGCCAGTGCCTTCACCGGTGCGCTGCCGCGCGGATCGCGGGCCGCGTCTTCGACGAAGCGCAGCTGGGTATCCAGCTCCGGCATCGAACGGGCCAGCATCAGCCGCGCCATGCCCGACTCGCCCAGCATCCACGCACCGGCGTGGCTGCCGGCAAAGCCGCTCATGAACTGTGCGAACGGCGTGGCGCCCTTCTCGATGTAGCGCACGCGGACCTTGTCCACCTCGCCCAGCTTGGCGCGCTTGGCCGCATCGGCGACGGCAGCCTTGAGCCCACCGAATTCGTCGACCAGACCGCGTTCCTTGGCCTGCGCACCGCTCCACACGCGACCGCGGGCGACTTCATCGACCGCCTCGACCGGCTTGTTGCGTGCATCGGCCACCTTGCCGGTGAAATCGGCGTAGCCCTTGTTGATCACCGACTGGATCACCTGGCCCACGGCCGGGTCCATCGGACGGGTCATGTCGAACGCGCCGGCGAAGCGCGTGGTGCCCACGCCATCGGTGTGCACGCCGATCTTGTCCAGCGAACGGGCCACGTTCGGGATCATGCCGAAGATGCCGATCGACCCGGTGATGGTCGACGGATCGGCGTAGATCCGATCGGCGTTCATGCTGATCCAGTAACCACCGGAGGCAGCCAGGTCGCCCATCGACACCACCACCGGCTTGCCGGCCGCCTTCAGCGCCACCACTTCGCGACGGATCTGCTCGGAGGCGAACACTTCACCGCCGGGCGAATCCACGCGCAGCACCACCGCCTTCACGTCCTTGTCGTCGCGGGCTTCGCGCAGCAGGGCCGAGGTCGACACGCCACCCACGCGACCGGCCGGCAGGTCGCCACCGGCGATTTCACCGGCGGCCACGATCACCGCTACCTGCGGACGCGAATCCACCGGCGAGCGGCGGCTGTCCAGCGCGGACAGATAGGCATCGAGGTTCACGCTGCGGAAGCCGCCGTCGGCGTCTTCGTCAGCAACGCCGCGATCGGTAAGCAGGTCGTCCACTTCCTCGCGCGTTTTCAGCCCGTCCACCAGCTTCTGCTGCAGGGCGAACTTGGCCAGGTCGCCACCGGCGGCGGCGATCCCTTCGGGCATGGTGTCGATGCCGGCGGCCAGCTGCGCGGCGTCAAGCTTGCGCGCCTTGGCGATGTCGGCCAGGTAGCGCTGCCACACATCGTTCATCCAGAACAGGTCGGCTTCCTTGGCCTGCGGCGAGGCGGCGTCGAGCACGTACGGCTCGGCGGCGGACTTGTATTCGCCCACCTTGAACAGGTGCACGTCCACGCCCAGCTTGTCCTGCAGGCCGGTGCGGAAATACTGGCGGTAACGGCCAAGGCCTTCCAGCACCACGCCGCCCATCGGGTCCAGGTAGACCTCGTCGGCCTGCGCGGCCAGCAGGTACTGCGACTGGCTCATGTTCTCGCTGAAGGCCACCACCTGCTTGCCGGCGGCGCGCAGTTCCTGCAGTGCGCCAGCCACTTCACGCATCGAGGCAAAGCCGCTGGGCTGCAGCTTGTCCAGCTCCAGCACCACGCGCTCGATCTTCTTGTCGGTGCGGGCCGCGTCGAGGGCGCGGATCAGGTCGCGCAGCTGCACTTCCTCGGCGCTGTTGTCACCGATCGCCTTGGACAGCGCGCGGCTGACCGGGTCGGCGCTGAACTGCTCGACCAGCCGGCCTTCCGGCGCGATCACCAGGGTGGTGCGGTCCTGCAATGCATTGCCAGAGCTGGCGCCCTTGCCCATCGCCACGACGAACAGGATCAGGATCAACAACAGCAGGCCGAAGAAGACCAGGTTGAGGATCAGCCTGCGGGTAAAGTTCATCACATCCCACAGCCCGATGAAGAAGCTGGCGACGGGATTGCGACGCGCGGGTTGGTTCATGGGGAAAACTCCAGTTGGCTTCTTGCCGTAATGCCAGCATAGCCGGTGCCGGGCAGACCGGCATCGGACACAAGTAAGGGGGTCGTCAGGCGACGGGCGGCAACGCCAGGCCGACCCGGCGGCTGCTGACGCGCAGGCGCCAGGCCATCAGGATGGCGGCGGCGGTCAGGCCCAGGATCAGGCCCAGCCACATGCCCTGCGGTCCCATGCCCAGGCCAAGGCCCAGACCGGCACCGAGCGGCATGCCCAGGCCCCAGTACGAGAACATGGCGATGAACATCGGCACGCGGGTGTCCTTGAGCCCGCGCAGCGCGCCGGCCGAGAGCACCTGCACGCCATCGGGGAACTGGAACGCCGCGGCGTACAGCAGCAGCGTGGAGGCCAGCGCGGCCACGCCCATGTCGGCGGTGTACACCCCGACGATGGCGTCATGGCCGAACAGCAGCACCAGGGCCGACAGCGTCTGGGTGCCCAGGATGATCACCAGCCCGGCAATCGCCGCCCGGCGCACGCCCAGCCCGTTGCCGCTGCCCACCGCATGGCCCACGCGCACGGTGGTGGCTTCGGCCACGCCCATCGGGATCATGAAGCACAGCTGCGCCACGTTGATGGCGATCTGGTGCGAGGCCGCTTCGGTGGCCCCCAGGCGACCGATCAGCAGCGCGGTGACGATGAACAGCCCGCCTTCCATCAGCACGGTGATGCCGATCGGCAGGCCGGTGCGCAGCAGGTCCCAGATCGCGGCCCAGCGCGGCGGCTCGAAGTGCGAGAACAGCTGCAGGTGCGCGAACCGCTTGGTTTTCCACAGGTAGCCGGCAAAGCACAGCGCCTGGATCCACATCATGGTTGCCGAGGCGATACCCAGCCCTTCGGCGCCCATTTCCGGGAAGCCGAACTTGCCGTAGCAGAGGATGTAACCCAGCGGCGCCAGGATCACCAGGCCGCCGAAGCCCAGGATCATGGTCGGTAGCGTCCAGTGCATACCCTCGCTGAGGTAGCGCATGCAGAAGTACAGCGTCAGCGCCGGACCGCCCCAACGCACGGCATGCAGGAACGCGGTGGCACCGGGCACGATGTCCGGGGCGATGCCGAAGGCCGGCAGCAGCGGCGGCACCACCGTGAGGAAGGTGAACATGATCAGGCCCAGGCCGAGCGCCAGCCACAGTGCCTGGCGGAACAGCGGGCCGATCTCGCGCTCACGCCCAGCGCCATGCAGCTGCGACACCGAGGCGGTGAGCGAGATCAGGGTGCCGATCGGGATCAGCATCGGCAGCCACAGCAGCGCGGTGCCGATGGTGACGGCAGCCAGCGTCTGGGTGCCGTGGTGGCCGGCGATGACGTTGTCGACGAAGGAGATCAGGCCGGTGGAAACATGGCCCAGCACCAGCGGCAGCGCGAGCAGGCCGGTGGCGCGCACTTCCTGGGAAAGGCGCGGCGTAGGAGAAGCGATGGACATGGGGATCACGTACGGCAACTGCGGCAGCGCGCGGAGGGCACAGGCACCGGGTTGCGGCCGGTCATCTTACGCGCGTGGCACGGCAAAACCCACGACCGGGGGTGAATGTGCGGTTTGCGACACGATGGCGCCGCCGCCACGCTCGCACCTGGCGATGCGCGGCGGCGGGAATGCGCTCAATGCCCGACGTTCTGCTTCAACCACGCGTCGCGGGCGCCGGGGGCGAGCGCGAGGAACTGGCTGCGGACCTGGTCGCGCTCCTGCGGCGGCGTGCGCTGGGCCACCAGGCTGAGCTGGGCCAGCTGGTCCAGGCTGAGCTGGCGCAGGATGGCCAACGCCGGTTCGCGCTGCTCGGCCGGCAGGTAGCCGAACAATCCCTGCAGCTTGGGGAAGGCCTGGCCCAGTTGCGGTCCCAGCAGCCAGCCGTCGCGGAAGCGCTGGTCCTGCGCGTCGAAACGCGCGCGCAACGCCTGTTGCTGGGCCGGTGGCAAGGCGGCCATGCGCTGCGCGGCATCGCGGATGCGCGCCCGCTCCGCCGCCGGCAGGCCCTGCCAGGCGGCGTAGCGACGGCGCAGCTCCTGCAGCTGGGCCGGGTCGAGCGCGGCGCGGGTGGTCGGAATGGCCGCCGCGGTGGCTGGCGTGGCGACGGCCGGCGCCGCCGTGTCGCGGTCGGGCAACGGCAGCGGTTGCGAGGCGGCGTTGGCCAACGCGGGCAAGGCCAGCAGCAGCGCCACGCGCAGGAGGAGTTTATTCATCGGTGCTGGTCTCCAACCCGGCCGCCGCCGCTTCCGGGCGGCTGGGCTGCGGCTGTGATTCATCCACCGGCACCGGGCCGCCAGCGGCCGACCAGGCATACAGGTCGGCATCGCGCGCCAGCGGCAGGTCCGGGTCGGCCAGCATGGCCGCGTCGGTGGCGGCATGGGCCGGGTCGGCCGGCGCGGTCACGGGCACGTCGTCGGCCGGCAGGGCTTCCACCTGCACCGGGCCGGTGTCTGCAACGGCGCCGTCGGGTGCGCTGGCGGCCGGGTCGGTCGCGGTGCGGGCATGTTTCCACCAGGCTGCCCCGCCCAGCAGTACGCCGGCGGTGACCGCCACGATCAACAGCCCCTTCCAGGGGAGCCGGCGCCCGCCCTTGCGGCGCGCACGGGCACGGGCCGGCGTGGCGTCGGCCTTGTGCGGGGTGCGCCAGGAGGCGGCATCGTGGTTGGCTGGGGGCGGCGCGGCCACCGGCTGCTGCAGCTTCTGCAGGCGTGACAGCGGCAGGTCGCGCAGGCGCTGCTGCACCTGTTCGGCCAACGCGCGCCAGCCGGCCGCATCAGGATGGCCGTGCGCATCGCGCGGGCAGGCGTCGGCCAGTGCCTGCTGGTAGTCGGCCACGGGCAGGTCGAGGATCTGCGCGGCAGCCGCTTCGTCCAGCCCACCGCCGATGCGCAGCAGCAGCGCAAGCCGTGCTGGCGGCGGCAGGGCCTGCAGGTGGCCAAGCCCTGCCTCCCAGCGCCCGCCCTCGGCCGGCATGCGGATGGGGGTGCGGTGGGCCAGCAGGATCCAGAAACGGTCGGGCCATTGCGCCATCGGCACGTCGCTGGCGATACCGGCGAACGCCCGCATCACGGCCACCAGGGCCTGTTCGGCCACGGCCGGGTCACCGCACTGCAGCTCGGCCACCACCAGGGCACGGCGTTCAACGCCGCGCAGGAACGCCGACAGCGCGCCGGCTGCGGTAGAAGAAAGGGGGGCCGTCGCAGCCGTCATAGCAACTCCATCATTTGCGGAAATGATAGCGATTGCGCGGCCGATCCGGCGTGCCGATATGGGCAGCGTGTGAAGACGGGGCAGCCAGATTGCCGCTCTCATGGGCGCAGGTTGTGCACAGCATCAAGGAAAACCCGGGTACAACAGGGTGTGATAGCTATGAGATGCATGTTTCAGCTTTGTTTCACAGCTATCTTGTTGAATTAAATGAATATTGTTGTGTGGCTATTTTTTGACCAAGTTGAGGGAGAGGTCGGAACTTCCTGACGCACGGCCCGGAGATCAAGAGTGGCACACAGACTTATCCACAGAAGATGTGGATAAGCCTGAATCTCTCGACAGGACAGATATTTAGCCGCTATTTAGATTCGCGCAGAGAGATCCGCACGCGTGTTCATGGTCGCTGCCGAGGCGTGGGCGGGCCGCTACACTGCTGCGATGCCCAGTTCCGATCCGGCCCCCATCCTGTCGCTGACCCGTGGCCCCGCGCCCCAGCTGAATGCGCCGACCGTGCAGGTTGCGCTGCCACTGCCCCTGCCCCAGTGGTTCGATTACGCCCCGCCGCCGGGCGAGCCGCCGCATGCCGGCATGGTCGGGCGCCGGGTGCGGGTGCCGTTCGGTTCGCGCGAGCTGGTCGGGGTAGTCGCGGGCATCGGCGTGGTGGCCGATGGCGGCACGCTGCGCACCACGCTGGACTGGATCGATGCCGAACCGCTGCTGGGCGGCGAGGTGTGGACCTCGTTGCAGTGGCTGGCGCGCTACACCCATGCCCCGCTCGGCGAGGTGGTCAGCACCGCCCTGCCGGCACCGCTGCGGCGTGGCGAGGCGGTGCCCGCCACCCACCGCTGGGGCTGGCAGCTGACCGCCGACGGCCACGCGCAGCGCGCGCGCCTGCGTGCCGGCACCCGGCCGCAGCGGTTGGGCGCGCTGCTGGCCGAGGGCGTGGTGGATGAAGACGTGCTGGACGCCCGCATGGAGGACTGGCGCAGCGCGGCCCGTGCCCTGGCCAAGCGCGGCGTGGTCGAACGAATCGCACTGGACCATCAGGTGCCCGTTGCGCAGGCCAGCGACGGACCGCCGCCCAACCCCGAGCAGGCAGCCGCGATTGCGGCGATCACCGGTGCCCGTGGCTTCGGCGCCTATCTGCTGGACGGGGTGACCGGCAGCGGCAAGACCGAGGTGTACCTGCAGGCGATCGTGGACTGCCTGGCACGCGGCCGACAGGCGCTGGTGCTGGTGCCGGAAATCGGCCTGACCCCGCAGACCCTGTCGCGCTTCCGCACCCGCCTGGGCATTCCGGTACACGTGCTGCATTCCGGATTGAACGACAACGAACGCGCACGCGTGTGGGCCGCGGCCACACGCGGCGAGGCGCAGGTGATCGTGGGTACGCGCTCGGCGATCTTCACCCCGTTGCCCAACGCCGGGCTGATCGTGGTGGATGAAGAACACGACGGCAGCTACAAGCAGCAGGATGGCATCCGCTACCACGCGCGCGATTTCGCCTTGGTGCGGGCCAAGGCGCTGGATGTGCCGGTGGTGCTGGGCAGCGCCACGCCGTCGCTGGAATCGCTGCACAACGCGCAGGCCGGCCGCTACACCCACCTGCGCCTGAAGGTACGCGCCGGCGATGCGCGCCCGCCGCGGGTGCGCGTGCTGGACGTGCGCAAGCGGCCGCTGCGTGATGGGCTGTCGCCGGAGGTGCTGCAGGGCATTGCCGAGCACCTGCAGGCCGGCCACCAGGTGCTGGTGTTCAAGAACCGCCGCGGCTATGCGCCGGTGCTGCTGTGCCACGACTGTGGCTGGACCGCGCCGTGCCAGCGCTGCGACGCGCCGATGACGGTGCACGCCGGCGGCCGGCGCCTGCAGTGCCACCACTGCGGCGCGCGCCAGTCCGCGCCGTTGGCCTGCCCCGATTGCGGCAGCCTGGCGCTGCAGCCGCAGGGCATTGGCACCGAGCGCCTGGAAGAACATCTGGTCGAGGCCTTCGCCGATTACCCGGTGATCCGCATCGACCGCGGCACCACCAGCCGCCGCGACGCGCTGGAAACCCAACTGGCGGCGCTGGGCGACCGCGCCGGGATCCTGGTGGGCACGCAGATATTGGCCAAGGGCCACGACCTGCCCAAGCTGACGCTGGTGGTGGTGGTGGGTATCGATGAGGGCCTGTTTTCGGCCGATTTCCGCGCCAGCGAGAAGCTGGCCCAGCAGTTGATCCAGGTGGCCGGGCGCGCCGGGCGCGCCACCGATCCGGGCGAGGTATGGCTGCAGACCCACCACCCCGGGCACCCGTTGTTGGAAACGCTGGTCAATGGTGGCTACCACGCCTTTGCCGAAGCGGAGTTGCAGCAGCGCGAAGCGGCCGGCTTTCCGCCGTTCGCGCACCTGGCGCTGCTGCGCGCCGAGTCGCAGCAGGTGGAGCATGCCAACGCGATGCTCAGCGCGGTGCGCGGGTTGATTCCCGACGATGCCGCGGTGGAGCGTTACGGCCCGATGCCGGCCCCCATGCCGCGCCGCGCCGGGTACCAGCGCACGCAGCTGTTGTTGTCAGCGCCCGCACGCCGACCGCTGCACGGCGTACTGGACCTGATCACCCCGCAGATCCACGCGCTGCCGCAGGCACGCAAGGTGCGCTGGTCGCTGGATGTGGATCCGACGGATCTCTACTAGGTAGGTGCCGACCGCTGGTGGGCACGGCGCGTTCGCCATCGCGCATGCGACGGCCATGTGCGGACCAACGGTCCACACCTATCACGTACCGCCTCCGACCGGGTCGGTGCGCCGTGTCCGCCTTCGTTGCATCGCATGCGCGGGCCACGTGCGGACCAACGGTCCGCACCTACCACTTACCGCCGCCGACCGCTGGTCGGCATGGTGCGTCAGGTCAACGCGGTCATGACGCCGCGCTGGTACGCCGGGCGCTGCTTGAGGCGCTCGTACCAGGCCGCCAGGTGCGGCAACTGCGGGCGCTGGATCGGCATTTCGAACCAGGCATAGATGAAGGCGCCCAGCGGGATATCGCCCATGGCGAAGTCATCGCCGGACAGCCACGGCTGCCGCGACAACGCGTCGTCAGCCATGGCCAGCAGGTCGCCCGAGCGCACCAGCGCGGTAGCGATGCGCGCTTCATCGCGGTCGGCCGGGGCGGTACGCAGGGTGCCCCAGAACAGGTCGCGGAATACGCCGGAGAAGGCGGAGGTGGTCCAGTCCATCCACTTCTCCGACTGCGCGCGCGCCACCACGTCTTCGGGGTACAGCGTGCCCAGCGCATAGCGCGCGGCCAGGTAACGCACGATGGTGTTGGATTCCCACAGCGGCAGGCCATGGTCTTCGATCAACGGGACCAGGCCGTTGGGATTCATCGCCCGGTACTCCGGCGACTGGGTGCCGCCAAACGCACCGCCGACCTGGATCGACTCGTAGGGCACGGCGATTTCCTCGGCACACCAGAGGACTTTGCGCACGTTGCTCGAATTGTGGCGGCCCCAGATCTTCAGCATGGTTGGTTTCCCGGTTCGGACAGAAGCGGTGCCACAGCACCGCGCAGTGGCGCTACGATACGCCGGTCGGCGGCGTGGCCGTCACCTCATGGACGAAATGCAATGTTTGCGCAGATCCTCGAAATCAGTCTGTTGTGCCTGGGTATCGTGCTGCTGGTCGTGGGCTACCGCCGTCATCATCGCAACCTGATGCTGGCCGCCGCGCTGGTGCTGATGTCGTTCGGCACGCTGCAGGATTTTGGCCGCGGCGTCATCGACGGCTACCAGCAGTCCGACGCGCGCACGCTGTCAGTGGTGCACGCCACGCACTGACCGGCACCTCGCCCGGCATCACTTGGCCGCCTTGGCCGCGCCCTTCTTCGGCAGCGCGCGCACGTAGGTGGATTTGCCGTCCTTCTTCATCTCGAACAAGCCGGTGGCGGCCAGCAGTTCACTGAGCTTGCCGTAGCCGTAGTTGCGCGAATCGAACGAAGCCTGGTTGCCGATCTGGCTGCCCACCGGGCCCAGGTGCGACCAGCCATCGTCGGCTTCGGCCGAGGCCACCGCGCTGCGCAGCATCTGCACCAGACGGGTGTCGCTGCGCAGCTCGGGGCCACTCTTGCGCGGCCGGGTTTCCTCGTTGCCGTGCTCCACCTCGGGGTCGGCGGCCAGGTCCTGTCCCAGCGCTTCCAGGTAGGTGAACTTGGAGCAGGCATTGACGAAGGGCTCGGGGGTTTTCTTCTCTCCGAATCCGTACACCTTGACCCCGTCGGTAAGCAGGCGCATCACCAGCGGGGTGAAGTCGGCATCGCTGGATACGATCGCAAACCCATCCAGGTTGCGTGCGTACAGCAGGTCCATGCCATCGATGACCATGGCCATGTCCGAGGCGTTCTTGCCCCGGCTGTAGGCGAACTGCTGGATCGGGCGGATCGCGTAGGCATGCAGCACCGATTCCCAGCCTTTCAGCGCCGGGCTCTTCCAGTTGCCATAGGCACGGCGCACGTTGGCCACGCCATAGCGCGCCACCTCGGCCAGCACCACGTCGATCTTCGACGACGGCGCGTTGTCGGCATCGATCAGCAGGGCGATGCGCTTTTCCGGTTCGGTCATGTCAGCCTCCACAGCGATGCGACCACGGCCATGCGCCAGCGCGACGGCCCCTGAACCCAGTATCTGTCATCCGCGTGAACATCGTGCTTCACGTGCGACGATATGCCGCGTCGACCATGAACCCATGGGCCGGACGGCCGGCCCCCGCCAAGGAGTCCCTGCATGACCCGCGATACCCTGCCCCACCTGGTGATCATCGGTGGAGGCTTCGCCGGCCTCTGGGCCACCCGGGCATTGGCCAGCGCGCGCGTGCGCATCACCCTGGTAGACCGTCGCAACCACCATCTGTTCCAGCCGCTGCTGTACCAGGTGGCCACCGCCGGGCTGTCGGCACCGGATATCGCCGCGCCCCTGCGCCACATCCTGGGCGACCAACGCAACGTGGAAGTGCGCCTGGGCGAAGTGACCTCGATCGACAAGCAGGCCCGGCAGATCACCCTCGCCGATGGCAGCGCGCTGGGCTATGACACGCTGATGCTGTGCACGGGCGCCACCCACGCCTACTTCGGCCACGACGAATGGGCCGCCGATGCGCCCGGGCTGAAGACCCTGGACGATGCCATCGCACTCCGCCGCAAGCTGCTGCTCGCCTTCGAGCGCGCCGAGGCCGAGCCCGATCCGGCCCGCAAGGCCGCCTGGCTCAGCTTTGCGGTGGTCGGTGGCGGCCCCACCGGGGTGGAACTGGCCGGCACCCTGGCCGAGATCGCCCGGCACACGCTGCGCAACGAATTCCGCCACATCGACCCGGCCAGCGCCAAGGTGCGCCTGGTGGAAGCCGGCCCGCGCGTGCTGTCGACCTTCCCCGAGGTGCTGTCGTTGAAGGCGCGCCGCCAGCTGGAAAAACTGGGCGTGGAAGTGCTCACCGGTACGCCGGTCAGTGACATCAACGGCGACGGCTTCCAGCTGGGCAACCAGTTCGTGCCGGCGCGCACCGTGGTGTGGGCCGCCGGCGTGGCCGCCTCGCCGCTGGCACGCACGCTCGAGGTGCCGCTGGACCGCGCCGGCCGCGTGCCGGTACAGCCCGACCTGACCATCGAAGGCCACCCGGAGATCTTCGTTGCCGGCGACCTGGCCGCGCTCAGCCAGGCCGACGGCCGGCCGGTGCCCGGCGTGGCACCGGCGGCCAAGCAGATGGGCAAGCATGTGGCGGCGATCATCCGCGCGCGGTTGGACGACAAACCGGCGCCGGTCGCGTTCAAGTACCAGGACTTCGGCAACCTGGCCACGATCGGGCGCATGGCGGCCATCGTGCACCTGGGCAAGCTGCAGTTGTCCGGCGTGCTGGCCTGGTGGTTCTGGCTGGCCGCGCACGTGTTCTTCCTGATCGGCTTCCGCAACCGCATCGTGGTGCTGCTCAACTGGGCGGTGGCGTATTGGAGCTACCAGCGCAGTGCGCGGATCATCTTCGGGGATGACCGTGAGGACCGCAGGCCGAAGCTGCCCAGCGACACCTCGCCGCCGCCCTGACCCTGGCCGATGCTCACCCCGCCGGCAGACGGGAAACGGAGATGGGCGGCTTGCGAAGGCGGCGCAGGCTGGCGGCGATGGCGTCCGGTTCCGTACACGGCATGCCCGCGTCAACCAGCTCCCCGCGCCAGATCGCCAGGCTGTCGAACAGACGCTGCAGCAGGAAGGCGCAGGCCTTGGGCGCGTCGAAACGGCCGTTCACGTCGTGTTCGTCGAAGCCACTCGTGTCCGCTGCCAGAAGCGCGTCCACGCTGATGCGCGAACCGCGTAGGGCTGCGTATTCACGGAAGAAGCCCTCCACCTGGCGCTGGATGGTACGTGCCCACAGCGTGCGGTGCAGGGTGTGCTCACCGTCGCCGACCAGCGCCGCCGTCAGTGGCTGCATGTACGGCACGCAGTTGCCGCTGGTCCAGTTGCCCAGGATTGCTTTCACCAGCGCGGTGTATTCCTTGCTTGCCAACCAGGCGTCCCTGACGGCCTCGTAAGCCATCTGCATGCGCTGGGCGTGGTCATGTTCGTCGCCGTCGCGCATCACTGCGCCCATTTCTTTATAGAATCTCGCTGTTCCCACTCCCGCCTCCCTGGCGCGTCGTCATTGGATTGCCACACGCATGGTGTGGCGGCGAAGCGACGGTGAGCCACCGCTGGCTGCGCCAGGATGTTGCCTGCACGCAGCGTCACTCAGGAATCGATGCTCCCCAGCTCGGCCACCCCATTGCAGAACGCCACGGTGAAGATCGGCCCCTGTTCCGATACCAGCTGGATGTCCCATGGGTTGCCGGGGTCGGCGTCCAGCGGCACGCTCACCGAGCAAAGCTGCATCACCAGCGGCCACGCACGGGGCAAGGGTTCTCCGAAGTACTGCGCATAGGCCGGACCGATCACCGCCTGCACATCGTCCAGTATCCACGTTGGCTCGTCGATGAGCCGGCGCAGGAACGCGATCTGCGCCTCACTGGGGGGCGCCTTGCCGATGACCTGGAAACTGGCCAGTACGACCCCGTCCTCCTCCTCTTCGGGCGCCTGTATCCAATGGTGGCTGTCATTGGAACCGGTCAGCAGTTCAAGCCGGCCCAGTTGAGGGTGCTCGAGGAATTCGGGGCCGCGGAACAGGCGCGAGAACAGGCCCATCAGCTTTCCATCGCGATCGTGTCGACCTCGCCGGCTTCATCGAAGTGCACCGACACCACGTAGTTGGTGACGTCGCCCGGCAGGGTGAAATCGAAATACTCGCTCTCGTTTTCGCCCCAGGCCGACTTGAATTCCAGCAGGCCGATGATGGCGGCCGACGTCGGCGCAACATCGCCGAGGTGCTGCTGCCAATAGCTGGCCGGCAGCGCGTCGCGGTGATGGTCAGCGAACAGATCCACGCCGTCTTCGCCGGCTTCGGTGCCCACGGCCTGCTGGATGGCGGCCAGTGCCTGCGCCTGTCGTTGTGCGGTTGTATCGGTCATGTGGCGTCCTTGTCTGTAGGGTGCAATGCGGGCTTGCATTGTGGAAACGCGCGGGGCGCAGGGCATGATCGCGGTGATGCCACGGGCGGTCAATCGCGCGGCGTTCTCAGGCTATTTGGAACAGCAATGCGGTCCCGACAATAGTGCTCTGCATGCGCGGTGGCTGCGATCTGGGTTGCGCTCCAGTGCCGGGTAATCCAGATCGTCAACGCGGCATTGGCAAGGTGCCAGCTGACCATGCCGCCGCGTCGCTCGCGCAACAAATGCCTGGCCGCCACCCACGACGCTTGACGATGCGCCAATACATCCTGCCCAAGCGGCGCGATGAAGAGCGCGGCGGTGAAGCGCCAGGGGTCCAGCCGCGCGACCGGTTCAAGCGGCTCACCATCGCACACCGCCTGGGGACTTTTCGGCACTGCTGCCGGCAGCGGCACCGCCTGAATGCTGGCCAAGCCCAGCAGGTAGAGCACACCCGGTAGCGCACCCACCAGAACAGCCAACAGCAGCAGAGACGTCCACGCCTTGGCGGAGGTGCTCATGTGTCACGCCCCCTTCGGCTTGCTGTACCACAGCGCATTGACGATGACCCAGCGCTCCCCGAACCGACCCATGTGGAAGTAGTCCACGAACCACGGTGTTTCCAATCGCACCGAGGCGGCGTTGCCGGTGACGTCGAGCACCTTGCAGCTGCGGTTCCACTGCGCCTTCGGGGTTTTCAACGCGCCCTGCCGGGTGAGCTCCACCAGCTCTTCCTTCGACATCCGGCGCAGGCCGAGGCGCTCGTCCGGGGTGTCACCCAGGATCGCGCGTTTGGCCAGGTCCGGGTGCAGCGAGCGTGCCACGCGGGCCGGATCGCCCTCGAGCTGACCGTCCACGTAGTCCAGGCAGGTGGCTTCGATCGCGGCACGCGTGGCGGGATCGATGGCGGGGGCGGCAGGTGTAGTAGCGCCGGCAAGGGCGAGCAACAGGGCAAGCGGGGTCATCGCAGGGTTTCCCTCGGGTAGGTGGCGCAGCTCATTCCTCGCGGTACAGCTCCAATTCGGTCAGGCCCAGCTGCATGTACATGAAGGCGGCCGCCTCGTCGCTCATCGGCTCAGCCGTGCGAAGACCGTCCAGCCAGGCCGTGATTGCCGCATTGTGCGGGGTGACCGCATCGGCCATTGCCTTCTTCTTCGCCGGGCTCTCCCCCTCCTGCATCATCTCGCGGAGGACGTCGTCGCCGATGCCCCAGTATTCGGCCAGCGGCACCAGGCCACGCAGGCTGGCGGGCACCTTGGCCGGGTCGAGCGGCGTGCGCGCGGCCGCGATGGCATCGGGGGCGTAGGCGGCGCGGAAGGCGTCGGCCGGGGCGATGTCGCCATGACGCAGTGCGTTCACGGGCCTGGCCGCCGATGCGGGCGCGGCGATCACCAGGCCAACCAGCAGCAGCGCGGGGAGCGACAGGAGCCACGTCGTGCGCGTCCGTGTCAGCGGCTTTCGTTGGAGATCGAACATCCTGGTTCCCTCCCGGTGGTCGGCTGATTGTGGCCTACGCCGTGACGGCGAGCCAGCGTCACGCGCAGCCGGGCAGATCCGGCGCTACGGGGTGGCCTGCAGCCACGCCAGCTTGCGCGCCCGCGGCTGGCGCTTGAGCTGCCATTCGGCCTTGGAGGCGGTCGCACGGTCCGGGTAGGCGCGCATGGCCAGCAGCTTCACCGGCGGGTGGGCGCGGGTGTACTTGGCGCCCCTGCCGGCCAGATGGGCCTGGAAGCGGGCGTCCACGTCGTTGCTGATGCCGGCGTAATAACTGCCGTTGCGGCATTCCAGCAGGTACACATACCAGGGGGCGGGTTCAGCGGGCATACCGGGATTATCCACCGGAGAGCGCCCGGCGGCTGCTAGAATCCGCCCCGGATGCAGGAGAGAGGTGCCACGCTGGCACCCGCCGAAGGCGCAGGCTCCCATAATCGCTCAGGCCGGTGGCTCGGAACGCCACCAACCATGCATCCAGCACGCCGATCTGGAGAGAGGTCTTCAATGACCCGCCGAAGGGGCACGTGGCCTTGGCCACCGAACTCTCAGGCAAAAGGACAGCGGGAGCGGCAACGGAATCCCACCCTCACGACAGTGCCCCGCGCTGGCGTGCGATGTGCGTGCTTCCGTCCCCGCCTGACGTCCCCGGAGCCTCCCCCATGCTGCTCTCCCTGATCTACCTCATCGCCATTTCCGCCGAAGCCATGACCGGCGCGCTGTCCGCCGGACGGCGGCGCATGGACCTGTTCGGCGTGGTCATCATTGCCTGCGTCACCGCGCTGGGCGGTGGCTCGCTGCGCGACATCGTGCTGGGCCACTACCCGCTGGGCTGGGTGAAGCACCCCGAGTACCTGGGCTTCACCATCTGCGCGGCGTTGATCGCCACCTGGGTGGCGCGCTGGATGCACCACTTCCGCCGCACCTTCCTGGTGCTGGATGGGCTGGGGCTGATCTGCTTCACCCTCATCGGCTGCGCGGTGGCGCGCGATGCCGGCCACGCCGCGCCGATCGTGCTGATCTCGGGCATGTTGACCGGTGCCTTCGGCGGCGTGCTGCGCGACGTGCTGTGCAACGAGGTCCCGCTGATCTTCCAGAAGGAACTGTATGCGGTGATCACGCTGTTCACCGGTGCGGCCTACCTGGGCCTGCTGGAGCTGGGCGTGTCGATCAACGCGGCCACGCTGTGGTGCCTGGGCGGCGGCTTCCTGCTGCGCCTGCTGGCGATCCACTTCAAATGGGAAATGCCCAAGTTCGTCTACCGCGACGAGGTGCATTGAACGGAACGTTCAATGCACCGGTAGCACCCGACCGTTGGTCGGGTGGCCTGACACACGTTCAATGCACCGGTAGCACCCAACCGTCCCCGCCCCATGACCAAGGGCATGTGAGTGCAGGCACCCACACGCGGTACCATGACGCCCCCGCCCCTCCCGGGTCGGTATCCAGCCACGCTGCGGCATTCGACCAGCGGCCCCGCCAGACAACCCCACTTCGCCTCGCCTGCCCCCACGGGCCGGTAAACCATGGACGCGTTCGCCGTGTGGCGCACGCGCAGGATGCCCCATGTCTGCCCCGCTCCCCTCGCGTTCCCGTCGTCTGTTCAAACCGCTGTTGGTCGTGGCCGTGCTGGCCGCCGCCGTGATCGCCTGGCGCGTGTTGTCGCCCGCGCCGGCCGCCGAAGCCGCACCCGCGAGCACCGCAACGCCGGTGCGCGTGGCCACGGTGGTGCGCGAAGACCTGGTGGTGCGCCTGAAGGCGCTGGGCACGGTGACGCCGTTGCATACCGTGAGCCTGCGCAGCCGCGTGGACGGCGAACTGCTGCGGCTGTCGTTCCGCGAGGGCGAGCACGTCAAGGCCGGCGACCTGATCGCTGAGATCGACCCGCGCCCCTACCAGGTGGCGTTGGCGCGTGCGCTGGGCACCCAGCAGCAGAACCTGGCCGAACTGGACAACGCGCAGACCCAGCTCAACCGCTACAGCGAACTGCAGGCCAAGCACTTCGTGTCGGCCCAGGACCTGAGCGACCAGCAGAGCAAGGTGCGCCAGCTGCAGGGCCGGCGCCAGACCGACCAGGCTGCGGTGGATGAAGCACGCTTGCAGTTGCAGTACACCCGCATCACCGCGCCGGTGGCCGGGCGCATGGGCCTGCGCAACGTGGACGTGGGCAACCTGGTGCGCAGTGGCGATACCGAGCCGCTGGCCACCATCACCCAGACCACACCGATCAGCGTGCTGTTCACCGTGCCCGAGCCGGACCTGCCGGCGGTGGTGGCCGCCGTGCGCGCCGCGCCCGACCTCACGGTGGAAGCATGGGATCGCGAAGAGCGCCAGGCACTCGGCAGCGGCGTGCTGTCCAGCCTGGACAACCGTATCGACACCGCCACCGGCACGCTGAAGCTGCGCGCGCAGTTCGCCAATGCCGACGAGGCGCTGTTCCCCAACCAGTTCGTCAACATCCGCCTGCAGGTCAGCAGTGCCGATGCGGTGGTGATTCCCAACGCCGCCGTGCAGTTCGGCAGCAAGGGCAGCTATGTGTATGTGATTGCCCCGGACAACACCTCGCACCTGCGCAACGTGGTGCTGGGCCCGGCTGATGGCGAGCGCGTCTCGGTGCGCGAAGGCCTCAAGGCCGGCGAGCGGGTGGTGGTGGAAGGCATCGACGGCCTGCGCGAAGGTGCGCCGGTGGAGGTGGTGCCCACGCCGGGCACGCAGGTGGACGCGCCGCGGACCGGCGCATGAACCTCTCGCGGCCCTTCATCGAGCGCCCGGTAGCCACCACGCTGCTGATGGTGGCGCTGCTGCTGTCCGGCATCCTGGCCTACCGGCTGCTGCCGGTGGCGGCGCTGCCGCAGGTGGACTACCCGATCATCCAGGTCACCACGCTGTACCCGGGCGCCAGCCCGGGGGTGACCACCAGTGCGGTGACTGCGCCGCTGGAGCGCCAGCTCGGCCAGATTCCCGGGCTGAAGCAGATGTCCTCCACCAGCTCGGGGGGCGCGTCGGTGATCACCCTGCAGTTTTCGCTGGAGGTGGCCCTGGGCGTAGCCGAGCAGGAAGTGCAGGCGGCCATCAATGCCGCCGACAGCTTCCTGCCCGACGACCTGCCGGTGCCGCCGGTGTACCGCAAGGTCAACCCGGCCGACACCCCGATCCTCACCCTGGCGGTGACCTCGCAGGGCCTGTCGCTGCCGCAGGTGCACGACCTGGTGGATACGCGCATGGCCCAGCGCCTGTCGCAGCTGCCGGGCGTGGGCCTGGTCAGCCTGGCCGGTGGGCAGCGCCCGGCGGTGCGCATCCAGGTGAATCCGTCGGCGCTGGCCGCCAACGGGCTGAGCATGGCCAGCATCCGCACCGCGATCGGCGCGGCCAACGTCAACATGCCCAAGGGCAGCTTCGACGGCCCCACCCGCGCGATCATGCTCGATGCCAACGACCAGATGCGCTCGGTGGCCGAATACCAGGCACTGATCCTGGCCTACAAGGACGGCGCGCCGCTGCGCCTGGGCGATGTGGCCACGATCGAAGACGGCGCGGAGAACCGCCAGCTGGCCGCGTGGTCGGGCACCACGCCGGCGGTGCTGATCAACATCCAGCGCCAGCCCGGTGCCAACGTGATCGCCGTGGTGGACCAGGTGCGGGCGCTGCTGCCGCAGCTGCAGGCGTCGCTGCCCAAGGGCGTGGACGTGGCGGTACTGAGCGACCGCACCGAATCGATCCGCGCCTCCATCCGCGGCGTGCAGCACGAACTGCTGATCGCCATCGCGCTGGTGGTGATGGTCACCTTCGTGTTCCTGCGCAACATTCCGGCCACGATCATTCCCAGCATCGCGGTGCCGCTGTCGCTGGTGGGCACCTTCGGGGTGATGCTGCTGGCGGGGTTCTCGCTCAACAACCTCACCCTGATGGCGCTCACCATCGCCACCGGCTTCGTGGTCGACGATGCGATCGTGATGCTGGAGAACATCGCCCGCCACCTGGAACGCGGCGCCACGCCGATGCAGGCGGCACTGAAGGGCGCCCGGCAGATCGGCTTCACCCTGATCTCGCTGACCCTGTCGCTGATCGCGGTGCTGATCCCGCTGCTGTTCATGGCCGACGTGGTGGGCAAGCTGTTCCACGAGTTCGCGATCACCCTGGCGGTGGCGATCGGCATCTCGCTGCTGGTGTCGCTGACGTTGACCCCGATGATGTGCGCGCGTCTGCTCAAGGCCGGGCATGCCACCCGCCGTGATGCTGACGGCCAGGAATCGGCGCAGCAGGGCGACCCGTTCGACCGCGTGGTGGCGATCTACGACCGCCAACTGCACTGGGTGCTGCAGCGCCAGCCGCTGATGCTGGGCGCCACCGTGGCCACCCTGCTGCTTACCGCCGCGCTGTACGTCTGGGTGCCCAAGGGCTTCTTCCCGGTGCAGGACGCCGGCCTGATCCAGGGCATCAGCGAAGCGCCGCAGTCGATCTCGTTCCAGGCCATGGCACAGCGCCAGCAGGCGCTTGCCGCGGCGCTGCTGGACGATGAGGACGTGGCCAGCCTGTCCTCGTTCATCGGCGTGGACGGCAACAACGCCACGCTCAACAGTGGCCGGCTGCTGATCGAGCTGAAACCGCATGCGCAGCGCGATGCCGACGCGCAGGCGATCATCGCGCGGCTGCAGCAGCGCGTGGCGCACGTGCCCGGCATCACGCTGTACCTGCAGCCGGTGCAGGAACTGGGCATCGAGGACCGGATCAGCCGCACCCAGTACCAGTTCACCCTGACCAGCCCCGACAGCGACCAGCTCGCGCAGTGGACGCCCCGGTTGCTGGCCCACCTGCAGCAGTCCGCAGCCCTGGCCGACGTGGCCAGCGACCTGCAGGACCAGGGCCTGCAGGCACACGTGCTGATCGACCGGGTGGCCGCCGCGCGCCTGGGCATCAGCGTGGACGCAGTGGCCGATGCGCTGTACGACGCGTTCGGCCAGCGCCAGATCTCCACCATCTTCACCCAGGCCAATCAGTACCGCGTGGTGCTGGAAGCGCGCCCGGACGTGGCCTTCGGGCCGGACGCCATCGCGCGCCTGCACGTGGCCGGGCCGGAGGGCAAACAGGTGCCGTTGAATGGCATCGCGCGCATCGAGCAGCGCCCGGCGCACCTGTTGATCAACCACGTGGGCCAGTTCCCGGCGGTAACGTTCTCGTTCAACCTGGCACGCGGCGCGTCGCTGGGCGAAGCGGTGCAGGCCATTGAAGGCGCGCGTTCGGCGATCGGCCTGCCCACCGGGGTGGAGCTGCGCCTGCAGGGCGCGGCCGATGCGTTCCGCGCCTCACTGTCGAGCACGCTGTGGCTGGTGCTGGCCGCGGTGGTGGTGATGTACCTGGTGCTGGGCGTGCTGTATGAGAGTTTCATCCACCCCATCACCATCCTCTCCACCCTGCCCTCGGCCACGGTGGGCGCGCTGCTGGCGCTGCTGCTGAGCGGGCGCAGCCTGGACCTGATTGCGGTGATCGGCATCGTGCTGCTGATCGGGCTGGTGAAGAAGAACGCGATCATGATGATCGACTTCGCGCTGGAGGCCGAGCGTGAGTTCGGCCTGGGCCCGCACCAGGCGATCCACCAGGCCGCGCTGCTGCGCTTCCGTCCGATCCTGATGACCACCCTGGCCGCGCTGTTCGGCGCCATTCCGTTGATGTTCGCCAGCGGCTCGGGCGCGGAACTGCGGCAGCCGCTGGGCGTGGTGATGGTGGGCGGGCTGATCGTCAGCCAGGTGCTCACTCTGTTCACCACGCCGGTGATCTACCTGTTCTTCGACCGCTTCCGCCGGCGCCCGGCCGAACGTGCCGACGACGCGGCCGAGGCCCACGCGTGAGTCCGCTGGCGCGGGCGATCGGCTGGTTCGTGCAGCATCCGGTGGCCACCCTGCTGCTGTCGGTGGCGGTGGTGCTGGCCGGCCTGCTCGGTCTGCGGCTGCTGCCGGTGGCACCGCTGCCGCAGGTGGACTACCCGGCCATCAACGTCAGCGCCAGCCTGCCCGGGGCCAGCCCCGAATCGATGGCGGCCAACGTGGCCACGCCGCTGGAACGGGCGCTGGGCACGATTCCGGGATTGAGCCGGATCGACTCGGCCAGTACCCAGGGCTCCACCCAGATCGAGCTGCAGTTCGAACTGGGGCGCGACGTGGACAGCGCCGCGCGCGACGTGCAGGCAGCGATCAACGCCGCCCGCGCGCAGCTGCCCAGCGGCATGCCGGGCATGCCCCAGTACAACAAGGTCAATCCCTCGCAGGCACCGATCCTGGCGCTGGCGCTGAGTTCGGACAGCCTCTCGCCCGGGCAGATCTTCGATGTGGCCTCCACGGTGATCGCGCAGAAGCTGGCGCAGATTCCGGGCGTAGGCGAAGTGCAGGTGGGCGGCAGTTCGCTGCCGGCGGTGCGGGTGTCGCTGGACCCCAATGCGCTCAACCAGCAGCGCATCGCGCTCGATGACGTGGCCGCGGCCATCCGCACCGCCAACGCGCTCAAGCCGCTGGGCACCGTGGCCAGCCAGAGCCGGCAATGGCAGCTGGAGGCCAGCCTGCAGCTGCGCACCGCCGCCGAGTACCGCGACCTGATCATCGCCATGCGCGAGGGCCGCCCGGTGCACCTGCGCGACGTGGCCCAGGTCAGCGAGGGCGTGGAAGACCGCTATGCCAGCGGCTTCCACAACCAGCGCCCGGCGGTGCTGTTGATCGTCAGCCGGCAGCCGGACGCCAACATCATCGAAACCGTCGACGCCATCAACGCGCAGATGGACACGCTGCAGGCGCTGCTGCCGGCCAGCATCGACATGCAGGTGGTGATGGACCGCTCGCCGGTCATCCGCGCCACCCTGCACGAGGCCGAGCTGACCCTGCTGTTGGCCATTGCCCTGGTGGTGCTGGTGGTCCTGGCCTTCCTGGGTCACTGGCGCGCCGCGCTGGTGCCCACCCTGGCCATTCCGGTGTCGCTGCTGGGCGCACTGGCGGTGATCGCGCTGCTCGGCTTCTCGCTCAACACGCTGTCGCTGATGGCGCTGATCGTGGCCGCGGTGCTGGTGGTGGACGATGCCATCGTGGTGCTGGAGAACATCGCCCGCCATCGCGAGAACGGTACGTCGCCGATGGACGCGGCCCTGCGTGGTGCCGGTGAAGTGGGCGCCACCCTGTTGTCGATGAACATCGCACTGGCGGTGGTGTTCGTGTCGATCCTGTTCCTGGACGACTTCGTGGAGAAGCTGTTCCGCGAGTTCTCGCTGACCCTGGTGGCGGCAATGGGCGTGTCGCTGCTGGTCTCGCTGAGCCTGACCCCGATGCTGTGCGCACGTCTGCTGGGCCGTGAGCGGCCCGGTGCGGGCAACGTGCTGCAGCGGAGCGGCACGGCGTTGTTCGAGCGGCTGCGCGGCGGCTACGTGGCCAGCCTGCAGACGATGCTGCGCTGGCTGGCCGTGCCGTTGCTGCTGTTCGGCGCGGTGATCGGTCTGAACGTGTGGCTGTTCCAGCAGGTGCCCAAGGGCATCGTGCCCAAGCAGGACACTGCGCAGCTGCGTGGCTTCGCGCGCGGCGACGACGGGCTGTCGTTCCAGGTGATGCAGCCCAAGATCGATGCGTATCGGAAGTTGCTGCTGGCCGACCCGGCCATCAGCGACATCATCGGGTACATCGGCGGGCGCAGCGGGGTCAACAACGCCTTCATCATGATCAAGATGAAGCCGCTGGCCGAGCGCAAGGTATCCAGCCAGCAGGTGATCGACCGCCTGCGCAGCAACATGCCGAAGATTCCCGGCGGCGGCATGTTCCTGTGGGTGGACCAGGACATCAAGCTGGAAGGCAGCGGCGACAGCGGCCAGTACGAGTTCCAGCTGCTGTCCGGCGAGCTGGAACCCCTACGGCAATGGGCCCCCAAGGTGGCCGACGCACTGCGCGCCCTGCCTGAGCTGGTGGACGTGGAATCCAAGGGCGACGAGGGCATGCGCCAGGTGGTGCTGGACATCGACCGCGACGCCGCCGCACGGCTGGGCGTGGACATGCGCATGATCGCCTCGGTGCTCAACAACGCCTTCAGCCAGCGCCAGGTGGCCACGCTGTACGACACGCTCAACCAGTACCGCGTGGTGATGGAACTGGACCCCCGCTACACCCAGGACCCGTCCACGCTGGACCAGATCCACGTGATCGGCAAGGACGGTCAGCGCCTGCCGCTGTCCTCCATTGCCAGCTGGTCCTACGGCATGGCACCGGACCGCATTTACCACAGCCAGCAGTTCGCCTCGGTCTGGATCGAGTTCGCGCTCGCACCCGGCGTGACCCTGGACCAGGCGGTGAAAGCCGTGGACCGCGCCATGGCCGGCATCATGCTGCCCACCCATGTGCAGGCCAAGCTGAGTGGCGAGGCCGGTGGCTTCGAGAAACTGCGCGAGCGGCAGCTGTGGCTGATCGTCGGCGCGATGCTGGCGGTGTACCTGGTGCTGGGCGTGCTGTACGAGAGCTTCGTGCAGCCGCTGGCGATCCTGTCCACCTTGCCCTCGGCCGGCGTGGGCGCACTGCTGGCGCTGATGGCGTTCGGCAACGAATTGAACCTGATCTCGCTGCTGGGATTGTTCCTGCTGGTAGGCGTGGTGATGAAGAACACCATCCTGATGATCGACTTCGCGCTGTCGGCCGAACGCGAGCGCGGGTTGTCGTCGTACGACGCCATCTGCGAGGCGGCGCGGCTGCGTTTCCGGCCGATCCTGATGACTAGCGTGGCGGCGTTGCTGGGCACGTTGCCGTTGATGCTGGCTACTGGCGAAGGGTGGGAGATGCGCCAGCCGCTGGGGATCGCGATCGTGGGTGGGTTGCTGGTGAGCCAGTGGTTGACGTTGTATACGACGCCGGCGATCTATCTGGCGTTGGCGCGCTTGCGGCGCACCGCGTGATCAACGGGCAGGCGACCCACTGCCGTTAGAGCCACCCCTTGGGTGGCTGTTCTTCGCCATGGCCTACGGTGCAGCCACCCATGGGGTGGCTCTACCTTGCCAGCGTGGCCGCGTTGCGGCATCTCTTGAGCTGGCGCGGGTTGGGATGGTCGCAATGCATCATGCACCGCAGATTCTGCGTCACCGCCACCTCTCAACCACGGCTGGCATCACTCACATCGCCCACCGGCTGCAAGAGCCGAGCTTTACCCCTTCCCTCAGGTATAAATCCTTCCCTTTGGCATGACTCAATTTCCAGCCCAGGAGATCAAACGACGCGCTCACCTAAAACTCAAAGCGCCCATGGAAATGTTCCGAGGCAACTTCAAATCCGTTCGCATTGCCAGTCGGAGACATGAAAACACACTCCCGAACAACACTGAAGCGAAATGATTCATAAGCCCATTGCCGATCAACTTCCAGAGCAACAAGAGGATCGAGGTGAAGAGTAAAATACTTGGAATTAATACAACCCACTGACGGAGAGAGCTTGCCACAATCACCAAGGACAAACGAGTCACTCGACATGATCAATGACCCTGATTCGGCATCAATGATCGCAACCATTCCGTCGCCTTTTCTTACTCCATCAATAGAGTAGACGCTCCAGGCGCCAGCACCGCTTGCACCGCATGAAATCATCATGATCAGAACAACACCAATGCACTGCATCTTGCGCATCTGAGCACCCTTCCATCCGAAGCTGGCAGCTACTTCCGCGCGTTGGCTGGTGATATGAGCAACTGGGACATCGCCCAACTAGCGGTTTGCAAGCGGTCGTCTGCGATACCCAGCCTTTGCTGGATTGCAGTCATTGCACCTGCAGCGAAGGCGCCTGGCGTATCGATCAAAGCGCCTTGCACCCAGAACTGGTAAGCACAACGCTCGGGCACTACCTTTCTGGAAAGAAGCACTTCAGAGAAAGCGCTTGACCGGTCCCCATCCGTTCCCGCTGCGTCCTGCCTCTTCCAAACCTCGCGGATGAGCGACGCAAACAGGGTGGCCCGGTCATCTACGACTCTATCCCGGGTAGCGGCTATATCATCACTGATGCTGCCGCCGTGCGCTACCCATTCGTCAACGACGGGCTCCCACGCAGCATTGCATACATTGTTTTCCTCAAAATAGGCATCAAGTATTTGGTGATAATCCTCCGGATCACTCCTCCCCTTTGCCAAGGAGCATCCGGCGACCAGCGCCAAGATAATAAATGCTGAAATCAATTTCATAATCCGTCACCTGAAATTCGCGTCCGCCGGTGCACTCAATCCACCTGATGGTCGATGTGATCATAAGCGCAAGTTTCAGCTCGCACACCTTCCTTGAAGTACCGGTACTTTCCATCGGGATATGCGATTTCCCAACCCAACAAGCCTCCGGAACGGGCTACATAGAACGTCAGCACCTTTCCAGCCTGTGGCGACCTGATCACATAAGTGGACACCGTTTGGGCGCCTGTCGAAAGCGCGCACTGGCCCACCAGCGCAAAATTTACGCCCTCACTCTCCCACTGCGGCGCCAAGGATGAAGGCATATAGAAATAGAAGTAAGAAGAATTCACACACGCCCTGGAGGGGGGATTGTCACCGCAGGCAGAAAGCGAATTACGCTCTCCCAGCACCCTCATAGTCGCGCCCGAGTAATTAATGAACGAACTCATCCCATCGCCATCATCAACACCATCCTTGAAAAAAACGTCCCCTTGGACGTCCTTGGCAATTACCGAACAAGATAACGATCCAAGAAGAATCAGCAGGAAGCACCCTACTTGCATGTTGCGCATTTTATTGACCTTTTCTCGAATGAGGAAAGCTTTCTGTACGCAAGGCCATTCCCCATGGGCTCACGCTGATCGGGCCCACTGCCTTGTCCACGTATCCAGTTCCAGATCGTCGGCCATGACCTCCGACCAACCATGATGCAGCCCATGAAGGGCCATCCAGGTCTACGGTGTCCGCTGCGGGTGCCTCGGCGCATTCGCCGGTGAAATCAGCAGCTGGGACATCGCCCAACTGGTCGCTCTCACTCGGTCATCCTCAATACCCAGCTTCTTCTGAAGGGACGTGATCGTGTCAGGAGAGATCGCCGCTGGTGAACTGGCCAGGACCTCTTCCGCCCAAACCAGAGGTGTGCAACTTTCTGGCACGACATTTCTTGATTCGAGCGCCTCCATGAACGTATACGATCGGTCTAGATCCGTTCCAGCCGCGACCTGCCTGCTCCAGACACTCCGGATCAGTGCCGCGAAGGTGCTGACGCGGTCACCGGCGATTCGTTCGCGGGTCGAATCAATGTCCTCGTCAATGCGGCCACCTTGCTCGACCCAGTCGTCAACGATGGGCTGCCATGCGCCTACGCAGAGATCGATCTGGTCGGAATAGGCGCGGAGTGCCGTTTCAACGTCCTGCTGCGGCGCCTTGACCTGCCTTGATGAGCAGCCGACAGTCAGAATCAGGATGACGGAGAGAAAAAGACATCTCATAGCGCACCTCCAAAGATATGGATGCTGTCGGATCGGGGGACGTTCCTGGTCCAGGTGCTGGTGCAGGCGCTCGGGCACTCGTGGAGGACATGCATTGTCGCCACACGCCACACCCACGCACCCAGCCCCACCGCCCCTCCCAAGTTACTTCCAGCCAACTTTACTGCTGGGCGGCCAGCGTGTCCGCGTTGTATCAACGGATTTCACTGGCTGTAACACAGCTGGCTCAGCCACACGGGACCATGCGCCCCTTACTTGACCACCTACCGGGCCGCCCTCTATTGAACGTCACAACGAAACTGAATCACTGTCAAAAACAACGCATTGCAACAGAGGGGCCAGGTCCGCGTGCGGCCACCCATGGGGTGGCTCTACCGGGACAGGCCGGGTGTACCGGCGTGCCGTGGGCGCGTCAACCGCGTTACGCCGCTTCGCGCACCCGCGCTGCGCGGCGCGCGCGCACCGCTTCGGCCAGGCTTTCCAGCACGGCCAGCGAGCTGTCCCAGCCGATGCAGCCATCGGTGATGCTCTGGCCGTAGGTCAGCGGCTGCCCTTCGACAAGGTCCTGGCGACCGGCCACCAGGTGGCTTTCCACCATCACCCCGACGATGCGCTCTTCGCCGTTGGCCAGCTGCGCGTTGATGTCGGCGATGACCTTGGGCTGGTTCTCCGGGTTCTTGCTGCTGTTGGCGTGGCTGGCATCGATCATGATGCGCGCGGCCAGGTGCGACTTGGCCAGGGTCTGGCTGGTCGCTTCCACATGGGTGGCGTCGTAGTTGGGCGTCTTGCCGCCGCGCAGGATGACGTGGCAATCCGGGTTGCCGGCGGTGGCGACGATGGCGGTGCCGCCTTCCTTGGTCACCGACAGGAAGTGATGCGGATTCGACGCAGCACCAATCGCGTCGGCAGCGATCTTGATGTTGCCGTCGGTGCCGTTCTTGAAGCCCACCGGGCACGACAGGCCCGAGGCGAGCTCGCGGTGCACCTGGCTCTCAGTGGTGCGCGCGCCAATCGCGCCCCAGGCCACCAGGTCGGCGATGTACTGCGGCGAGATCACGTCGAGGAATTCCACGCCGGCCGGCAGGCCGAGCTTGTTGATGTCGCGCAGCAGGCCGCGCGCCACGCGCAGGCCCTTGTTGATGTTGAAGCTGCCGTCCAGGTCCGGGTCGTTGATCAGGCCCTTCCAGCCCACCGTGGTGCGCGGCTTTTCGAAGTACACGCGCATGACGATTTCCAGTTCGTCAGCAAAGGCGTCACGCAGCGGCTTGAGGCGCTGGGCGTATTCGATGGCGGCCACCGGGTCGTGGATCGAGCACGGGCCGATCACCACCGCCAGGCGGTCATCGCGGCCGTGCAGGATTTCGTGCAGGGCCGCGCGCGAGGCACTGACCGTGTCGGAGGCTTCATCGTCGCAGGGCAGCATGGCCAGCAGCTGGGCCGGCGGGGTCAACGGTTCGATCTTGCGGATGCGCAGGTCGTCGGTGTGCGGGGGCATGGGGGAAACTCCTTGGAAGTGGGGGTCCCCAGCGCGGCGGCAACAAAAAAGCCGCCAGGTGCGCTGGCGGCTTTCGGGAATGCGTCTGAAGGTTTCTTCAGGGTGAGCGCATGCCTTCCTCCGCCGGTGGCTTCGGAAAGTAATACCAAAAGTAGGAATTGGCGGGGCGTGCGTTCATTGGGGAGTATTGATAGCACAGCTTTTGTGCGGCGCAAAATGTTTCATTCGCAACTGCGACGGCGGTGTTCAGCCACCGTGAGCGCGGGCCTCATGCCTTCGGCAGCGCCGCCAGTTCGGCCAGATGCTGCTGCAGCCCACCCGATGCGCCCGCGATGTGGGTGGTGGTGAAGTAGGTGTGCCAGCCGGTGCCATCAATGGCGGCCAGCAGCGCATCAGCGTCCGTGCGGTCGCTGCATTGCCACACGGCGTAGAACTGCTCTGCGCTGCTGCGCGGCACGTCCGTATCCAGCGGGCCCATGGCCAGCGGTTTGATCCGCGCCGGATCGACATGCTGCATGCCCGCGCCGATGCGGGCGAAGAGCGCCCCCCGCGATACCGGGTCCAGCGCGGTCCAGGCGGGGGTGGCGGTGTAGAGCTCGATCAGCATGTAAGACATGGCATTCCTTGGGTCAGAGCGAGCGCAGGGCGCGCTTGCGGATGTAGCTATTGGCCGGATCATCGGCATGGCGCTGCTGCCATTGGCTGCACAGCGCGCGGACCCAGTCGGGCTGGCTTTTGCCGGCGTCGTTGAGCCAGTTGCCTACCGAATCCTGCACGTAGCGCGCTTCATCGCAGCACAGTGCGTCCAGCAGGTCCCGTGCATGGTGGGGTTCCTGCTTGAACAAGGTGATATGCGCGGCCCATACCCCGCGTGGGCGCAGCGCTTCGCAGGCGAAGCGGCGCACGTTCGGCGACGCATCCTGGACCCAAGCCTGCAGGTGCGCGAGCACCCGCAGCGGCTCGGCGGCGATGTGGGGGCGCACGGCCAGCCAGGCCCATTCGCGTACGCCAAAGTGCGGGTCGTCGGCCAAGGCGCGCAGGGCATCCAGCTTGCGCTCCAGGGTCAGCGCCGGATCGCTGCCGATCAGGTAGCAGGCCCAGCCGCGTACGGTGTCGCTGGCGTGTCGTGACCAGTGGGCATGATCGCCGTGCCCATGCGCGCGCAGCAGCGTGGCGGCGCCCTGCATGCGCAGGGTGATGCCCAGCTTGGCGGCGTTGCGCATCGGGGCCAGCGCCGAGGCCGGCAAGGTCGGCGCGACATGGGCCATCAGCCGGGCAAAATCGACGGCCAGCACTTCGGCCAGGTGGGCCGCTTCGGCCTCGCCCCGATCCAGCTGGCCGCGCCGCTCGCGGGTGATCGGCTTTTTCATGAGGTGCGCCCCGCATCGGTGCGCGACCACACGCGCTGCAGCAGCGTGCCAAGCACCTGGCGTTCGGCGGTGCTGATGTCGGCAAACAGCGAGGCGATCCACTGCGTCTGCTGGTCGAACAGGCGCGCCGACAGTGTCTGTCCCGACCGGGTCAGGCGCACGTGGATGCGCCGCTTGTCATCGGGATCGCTGTGACGGCTCACCAGCTGCTCGCGCTCCAAGCCATCCAGCAGGCCGGTCACGGTGGCACGGGTGACGCCGGCGCGTTCGGCCAACTGGTGGGGCGACAGCACTGTATCTGCCCCGCGCAGCAGGAACAGCAGCACAAAACGCCCTTCGCTCAAGCCCAGCGGTGCCAGACGACTGGCGCAGTCCTGGTCGATCGCGCTGGCCAGCGACAGCACCTGGAAACACAGCGCCAATTCCCCCGCGTCCGGCTGGCCACGTCGCGCCAGTTCGGTCAGGAAGGCCTGATGTTTGATTTCCAGCATGCAGGCGGATCCGGAATAGTACGGCGGCTAACTATATCATTACTGCGACGCATCTGGAACCCCGCCGCACTTTACATACCCCAGGTGACAGGCAAAGATCCGGGACAGGATCACCCACAAGGACGCGTAGATGACCCCTTCCCAAGCTGACGCGATTGCTCAGGCCATCCTGCAACCGGACAACAAGCGCGAGGCCATCCAGCACCGTCAGCGCGCGCAGGCGCAGTACCTGGCGCGGCAACGCGTTGCCGTCGCCGCCGGCCTGGCTGGCATGGCGCTGGGTGCGGCGGCAGCGATATGGCTGCCCATGGCGTACTCGCAGGGAATGATGGTGGGCGGCGCGCTGTGCTTCCTGCTTGCGCATCTGGGCCTGGCGTGGCGCGACCGTCGGCGGGCAGCGCGTTCTCGGGCCTGACAGGTGCCGCGCCGCCACTCATGACGGAGCGGTGGGCATGCCTACCAGCGCATCTCGGCCGGTAAAGGCCCCGCATGCGACGGAAACAGCGGCAGCACATACTCGGCCAGTTCCTGCAGTACCTCGGCGGCCGGCCGTTGCGAGAACTGGATACCGAGCGCGGCGTGGTTGACTCCGGCCTGCTGCCACTGCCCAAGCAGATCGATCAGCCCGTTGCGGCCGGTCCTCAACGTGTAACCGCCATTGAGCGGCGTGCGCGGATGGTTCGGATCGTCGACCAGATCCAGCCATTCGTTGGTGACGTGCGGACGGAAGCCACCGTCGGGAATCGAACGACGCCACGCCTGGATCTTGGCCGCCAGTCGCTTCGGCCCGGCCGCATCGTGGGTAGCCTCGGGATAGGTCAGCCAGCCATCGGCATGCTGCCCCACCCAGTCCAGCGTCTGCCGCGAGGTGCCGGTGACCAGCAGCGGGATCGCGCCGGCCACCGGCTTGGGCAGCAGCTCCACGCCCTGCAGTGCGCCCAGTGCCGAGTCGATCTGCAGGGGCCCGTGCTGCATCAGCTGGCGCACGTACGCCACCGATGCGGCGAAGCGCTCCCCGCGGTCTGCATGCTCCAAGCCATAGGCCGGGAACTCCACTGGGCGATCACCGGACGCGATGCCCAGCACCAGGCGTCCGCCGGAGAGCTGGTCGATGGTGGCAGCCGATTTGGCCAGGTCGATCGGGTGTCGCAACGAGAAGATCGCGGCGCCGGTGGCCAACGCCAGCCGCTCGGTGCGCGCGGCCAGGTAGGCCAGGTAGGTGAACGGATCGAACACCTGCCCGGCATCGCCGAACAACGGGTCATACAGCGGCACATCGCGCACCCAGGTGGCGGCGAAGCCGTCGCGGTCGAGCTGGCTCACCAGGTCGGCCTGGCCGGCCAGCACCTGCATGTCGCCGTGATAGAAGCGCAGGGGCAGGAACACACCCAGCGTCAGCGCCCCCTCGCGGAACATGCGCTGGTAGCCGGCGTGGCGGGCGAACATCGGTGCGGATGCGCCCGTCAGCGGCGCCTGCATCGGGGTGATATCAGTCAACAGGGTCATCGTGGTCGTTCCTGGGTCAGGGGCCGGTGGCCGGTTCGGGGAGCAGCACGCCGCGCTGCACCGCAGGCCGCTGCGACATGCGCAGGTGCCATGCACTCAAGTTCGGGTACGCGCTGAAATCGAAGCCGATGAGTCGTGCGATATGCATCCACCCATAGCCGGCGATATCGGCGATGGAGTACGCCTCGCCGGCCAGCCACGGTCGGTCGGCCAGGCGCTGGTCGAGCGTGGCGAAAAACTCTGTGCTCAAGCGGCGGTAGCGTGCGATGGAAGGCGCATGCGGCGCGTCAGCGAACATCTCCGCATGGACGCGCTGGCCCAGGATCGGGCCGACACTGGCAGAGTGGAACATCAACCAGGTGATGGCGTCCCAGCGCGCGCGTGACGCGTGGGGCAACAGCCGCCCGCTCTGCTCGGCGAGGTACAGCAGGATGGCGGCCGATTCGAACACCGTGATGCCACGTGGCGCATCCACCAGCACCGGAATGCGGCCATGGGGATGCAGCTTGAGAAAATCAGGGTGGCGATGCGCGCCATCGTCGATGCGGACGTGGTGCAGCACATAAGGAAGGCCCAGCTCTTCCAGCGCAATGGTGATCTTGAAGCCGTTGGGCGAGCTGTCGGTGTACAGGTGCAGCGAAGCTGGGGACACATCGGTCTCCTTGGCGGGCGATGGATAACGAGAGGGATGTGGTCGCGGTATCGGGGTCCGCTGATACAGCTGGACTAAACACCCCCGACTCAACATGATCACGATGCTACGCAGCGCCGTACGCCGTGTAGAACGATTATTCCTTCGCTACCAAGAGAGAAAAACTAAGGTCATGGGTGCTGTTCTTCCCCTGCTCGCCCTGCGCGCCTTCGTTGAAACCGGCCGCCATGGCAGCCTCAAGGCGGCCGCCGATGTCATGGGCGTCACCCCCGGCGCGATCAGCCAGCAACTCAAGCTGCTGCAGGCGCGTACCGGGGTGAGCCTGTTCACCCGCAGCCGCCACGGGGTGTCGCTCACACCAGAGGGCGCACAGGTACACCCGGCACTGGCGCGCGCCTTCGACCAGATCCAGGACAGCATGGCCACGCTGGAGGCGATCCACGCGCGGCAGACGTTGACCATCAGCACCGTGCCCAGCTTTGCCGCGTCATGGCTGGTGCCGCGGCTGGGGCGGTTCAGCGAACGTCACCCGGCGATCGAAGTGCGCGTAGAGGCGTCATCGGCCTTGGTGGATCTGCGTCGCGACCGCATCGACATCGCGATCCGCCACGGTCTGGGCCAGTACCGTGGGCTCACCGCCCGTCACCTCGCCGCGCCCGTGCTGCTGCCGGTCGCGTGCCCGGGATTGCTTGCCAGCGGTCCGCCGATCCGAACGGCGGCCGACTGCCTGCGGTACCCGCTTTTGCAGGATTCCGATCGCAGCGATTGGACGCTGTGGTTGCGTGCGCTCGGCCTGCCCGCCGACGAACGCAGCGAACGGGGCGCGGCCTTCGACGATGACGTGTTGTTGATCCGCGCCGCCGAAGCCGGCCAGGGCATCGCGCTGGTGCGCGATATCTACGTGCAGGCCGAGATTGCCAGCGGGCGCTTGGCCATCGCGTTCGACCAACCGTGGCCCGCCCGGTTTGCGTACTACGCCGTAACCCTGCCGCAGGCCGAGGGGAACCCGGCCATCCACGCCTTTCTGCACTGGTTGCAGGAGGAAGCGGACGCAGCGACGCACGTGCTGTGAGGCGGTGATGCGCGCACAAAAAAACCCCGCCTTCCGGCGGGGTTTTTTGTCGTACGTTGGCGGGTGGCGGGTACCGACCAACGGTCGGTACCTACCGCTCCGATGTGTGCCGACCGATGGCCGGCATCTACATCAGAAGTCCATGCCGCCCATGCCGCCCATGCCACCCATGCCGCCGCCAGCTGCGCCAGCGCCGTCATCCTTCTTCGGGGCTTCGGCAACCATCGCTTCGGTGGTGATCATCAGGCCAGCGATCGAGGCAGCGTTCTGCAGCGCCGAACGGGTCACCTTGGTCGGGTCCAGGATGCCGAATTCCAGCATGTCGCCGAATTCGCCGGTGGCCGCGTTGTAGCCGAAGCTGCCGGTGCCTTCCTTGACGCGGTTGACGATGACCGACGGCTCTTCGCCGGCGTTGGCCACGATTTCGCGCAGCGGGGCTTCCATGGCGCGCAGGGCGATCTGGATGCCGTGGTTCTGGTCTTCGTTGGCACCCTTCAGGCCGCTCAGCGCGGTGACTGCACGGACCAGCGCAACGCCGCCGCCCGGGACCACGCCTTCTTCAACGGCTGCACGGGTAGCGTGCAGGGCGTCGTCGACGCGATCCTTCTTTTCCTTCATTTCGATTTCGGTCGAGGCACCGACCTTGATCACGGCAACGCCGCCGGCCAGCTTGGCCACGCGTTCCTGCAGCTTTTCACGGTCGTAATCGGACGAGGTGTCTTCGATCTGGGTCTTGATCTGGGTGACACGCGCTTCGATGTTGGCCTTCTCGCCGGCGCCATCGATGATGGTGGTGTTTTCCTTGGAGACCTGCACCTTCTTGGCGCGGCCCAGATCCTTGATCGTCGCCTTTTCCAGCGACAGACCAATTTCCTCGGAGATCACGGTGCCGCCGGTCAGCACGGCCATGTCTTCCAGCATCGCCTTGCGACGATCACCGAAGCCCGGTGCCTTGACGGCCACGACCTTGACGATGCCACGGATGGTGTTGACCACCAGGGTGGCCAGCGCTTCGCCTTCGATGTCTTCGGCGATGATCAGCAGCGGCTTGCCGGCCTTGGCGACGCCTTCCAGCACGGGCAGCAGGTCGCGCACGTTGGAGATCTTCTTGTCGTGCAGCAGCACGTACGGATCGTCCAGGTCAGCGGTCTGCGACTGCTGGTTGTTGATGAAGTACGGGGACAGGTAGCCACGGTCGAACTGCATGCCTTCGACGACGTCCAGCTCGTTGTCCAGGCCCGAGCCTTCTTCAACGGTGATGACGCCTTCCTTGGTCACGCGGCGCATGGCTTCGGCGATGATGTTGCCGATCGACTCGTCCGAGTTGGCCGAGATCGTGCCGACCTGGGCAATGGCCTTGTCGTCAGCGGTCGGCTTGGAGATGTTCTTCAGCTCGGCGACGGCGGCGATGACGGCCTTGTCGATACCGCGCTTGAGGTCCATCGGGTTCATGCCGGCAGCAACGGCCTTGGCGCCTTCGCGGATCAGGGCCTGGGCCAGCACGGTGGCGGTGGTGGTGCCGTCGCCGGCGTCGTCGTTGGTGCGGGAAGCAACTTCCTTCACCATCTGCGCGCCCATGTTCTCGAACTTGTCAGCCAGTTCGATTTCCTTGGCAACGGACACGCCATCCTTGGTGATGGTCGGGGCGCCGAAGCTCTTTTCGAGCACGACGTTGCGGCCCTTCGGGCCCAGGGTTGCCTTGACGGCATTGGCGAGAATGTTGACGCCGCGCACCATGCGCGAACGAGCGTCTTCACCGAAACGAATATCTTTGGCAGCCATTGCGATTACCTTTTATATAGAGCCGGGCCATGCCCGGCTGCTGGAATGGGGGGTACGGTCGGCCGGTCAGTCCGGCTACCGCGCAGCGGGGCAGAGCCCCGCTCTACGTCATCAGATGATGGCGAGGATGTCGTCTTCGCGCAGGACCTTGTACTCGACGCCTTCGGACTTGTAGCTGCTGCCGGCGTACTGGCCGTAGATGACCTTGTCACCGACCTTCAGCGACGGCGCGCGCACGCTGCCGTTGTCCAGGGGCTTGCCCGGGCCGACGGCCACGACTTCACCCTTGGTGGACTTTTCCTTGGCGGAATCCGGAATCACGATGCCGCCGGACGAGATTTCGTCGGCTTCGATCGGCTTGACTACGACGCGGTCATGAAGCGGCTTGATGCTCATGTGAGACCCTTTTAAGTTGTTGATTGGTCTGGAAAAGTCTGGCGATGTTAGCACTCGCACAGGGCGACTGCCAGCCACGCTCACGAAAAAACCCGACGGTGCGGGTACAGAGCAGAGATGGTGCTGGGCACTTCCCTTTCAAGGGGCGAAGACGAAATTTTTCCGGCCGGCGGCCGGTGGGGCCCGAGGCAAGATCAAGGGCAACTGCGAAGCGAAGCCTGCGGGCGTGGCGCGCTGGGCTGGTGGGGGCGGGGGTGCGGGACACGCCGTAAACCCATCCCTGGGGGCTCCGCGGCGCCATCCATGGCGCCGAGGGTCCCGCACCCCCACCCCCACCACCCCTAAGACACTCTGCCGTTGCTCACGGAAGAGCAGAGCCAAGAGCCTTTGCCGCCAGGCGTGGCTGGGCATTGCACCCGCTCTCCCCAGGCCCCCAGCCAAGTGTCTGGGGTGGGGGTGTGAGGGTTCACGGGACCCTCCACCGCATGGATGCGGTGGCGGAGCTTACAGGGACGTACTTGCAGCGTGTCCCGTGAGCCCTCACACCCCCGCCCAGCCTGGAGGACCGGCCAACCGAGGCTCTGGCTTCACGGCTCCAGCTCTGGCTCCTGCTTTTGCCCCGGCTTTTCAGCTTCTAAAAAAAAAGAACCCCCGCCAATTCCTTGACGCACGTCCCACTGCGGAACCTAAGTCCCGACATATCGATAGATGTGTCATCTGGATTGATTAGATTCGGCCAGCAATAACCAATCACAAGGAGACGTAGATGAGGTTGCTCACACCGCTGTCCCTGGCGTGCCTGCTGGCATTGGCCGGCACCGCCCAGGCGGATGTATTCATCAATGAACTGCACTACGACGACAGCACGCCCGCCGGCGACGTCGGCGAAGCCATCGAAGTCGTTGCCACCGGCGGTGAAGACCTCAGCACCTACCGCCTCTACCTGTACAACGGCAGCAGCCCCTCGGCCGCCACCGTGTATGCCAACAACCCGGTCCCCGCCGGCACCGCCGCCGCGTGCGGCAAGGCCACCCTCGCCACCGTCACCTACCCCACCAACGGCCTCCAGAACGGCGCCAACGACGGCATCGCCCTCGTCGACGCCAGCGGCAAAGTCGTCCAGTTCATCAGCTACGAAGGCACCATCACCGCCAGCGGCGGCCCGGCCGCCGGCCTGACCAGCCAGAACATCCCCGTCAGCGAAAGCAACAGCACCGCCCCCGGCACCTCCCTCCAGCTCACCGGCAGCGGCAGCCAGTACGCCCACTTCACCTGGGCCGAATCGGCCAAACAGACCTTCGGCGCCTGCAACAACGGCCAGACCTTCAGCGGCACCGGCGGCACCGGCCCCAACACCCCGCCGTCGGTACGCACCACCACCCCCGAACAAGGCGCCAGCACCTTCCCGGCCGCCGCCGACCTCACCGTCACCTTCAGCGAAACCGTCACCCTGGCCACCGGCGCATTCGTGCTGAGCTGCGGCCAGTCCGGCACCGTGCCGCTCAGCCACGCCAGCAGCGGCAGCACCTTCACCGTCTCCACCAACACCGCCCTCGTCGCCGGCGAAGCCTGCCGGTTCGACATCCGCGCCACCAAGGTCAGCGATGCCCAGGGCGCCCGCCCCGCCGCCGACACCCGCATCGCCTTCACCGTGGCCAGCAGCACCGGCAACCCGGACCCGGGCAATCCCGATCCCGGCACCCCCGGCGAGTACTACTCGCGCGTCAACACCGCCAACCCCAGCCAGCTGCGCTGCTCGCTGCATGAAACCATCAAGGGCCACACCGCCTACCCGTACAGCGGCTCGGGCACCAGCACCTGGACCATCCTGGAAATCGCCGACGAAGATCCCAACAACAGCGGCAAGATCCTGGACGCCTACCGCAACCGCAGCTACACCAAGGTCAGCGGCCGCGCGGGCACCGGCAGCGGCTTGACCTACAACCGCGAACACACCTGGCCCAACTCGCTGGGCTTTGCCAACACCACCGGCGACAAGGGCCTGCCGTATGCGCCCTACACCGACACCCACATGCTGTACCTGACCGACGCACAGTGGAACGCCGACCGCGGCAACAAGCCGTTCGGCAAGTGCGACAGCAACTGCGGCGAACGCGCCACCGAGTCCAACAACGGCTTCGGCGGCGGCAGCGGCGGCTATCCCGGCAACTCCAACTGGGTGCGCACGCCGGACGGCAATACCGGCACCTTTGAAGTGTGGGGCCACCGCAAGGGCGACATGGCGCGGGCCGTGATGTACATGGCCATCCGCTATGAAGGGGGCAAAGACGCCAAGACCGGCCAGTCCGAACCCGACCTGGAGCTGACCGACGACCGGGCCAAAATCGTCAAGACCTCGGCCTCGCCGGCGTACATGGGCCTGCTCTCGACCCTGATCGAATGGCACCTGTCCGACCCGCCGGATGCCGCCGAACGCGCCCGCAATGAAGTGATCTACAGCTTCCAGGGCAACCGCAACCCGTTCATCGACCACCCCGAATGGGCCACCCCGGCCCTGTTCACCTCGGCCAAGCCGACCAGCTGCCAGCTGCTCAACTGAGCCCCGCCGGCCGGCGCCGCAACGGCGCCGGCCGGACCATTCGGGTCTGGCAGTCCTATACTCGGCGGTCATGTCGACCGTCGATCCCGTATTCATGCTGTTCACCACCTGCCCCGACGCGGCCTGCGCCACGCGGCTGGCACGTGCGTTGGTGGAAGAACGCCTGGCCGCGTGTGTTACCCGCCTGGACGGGGCGCACTCCACCTACCGCTGGCACGGGGAGATCAGCGAGGACCACGAGGTCCAGCTGCTGATCAAGACCACCGGCAGCCGCCTGGACGCGGCCATCGCACGGGTGCATGCGCTACATCCGTATGAACTCCCGGAGTGCATCGCGGTCGAAACCCGCGCCGGCCTGCCGGCGTACCTGGACTGGATTCGGGCGCAGACCCGTGAGGAAAGTGATTGATGACGCTGTTTCGTCGTGTTGCCGCGCTGTGCGCGTTGTTCGTGGTGTCCCTGCCGGCGTGGGCCGTCAGCGAGAAAGATCTGCTGCCGGTGGACGAGGCGTTCGGGCTGACCGCGCAGGCGCGTGATCGCGACCGCGTCGAGATCAGCTGGAAGATCGCGCCGGGCTATTACCTGTACCGCCACCGCACCACGGTCAAGGCCGATGCCGGCTTTGCCGCCGAGGCATTGCAGATGCCGGCCGGCAAGAAGCACCACGACGACTTCTTCGGCGAGGTGGAAACCTACCGCGAGCGGCTCACCGCCGTGCTGCCGGGCAAGGCCGACGACGGCACCGACACGGTGACCCTGGAAGTGCGTTACCAGGGCTGTGCCGATGCCGGGGTGTGCTACCCGCCGCAGAAGCGCAGCATCAAAGTGAAGCTGCCCGCCGGCAGCGGCGCCGCTGCGGGGGTGGCCCCGGCCACCGCCGCGCCTGCGGCCCTCGGCGCCTCGCCGTTCAACAATCCGCTGGCCGGCAACGGCGGCGGCCTGCGCCTGCCGGGCGCCGCCAACACCCAGGCCCTGCCGCTGCCGTCCGAGCGCGCGTTCGGCTTCGACGCCATTGTCGATGACGGCAATACCGTGCTGCTGCGTTTCAGCCCGGCACCGGGCTACTACCTCTACCGCGACCGCACCTCGCTGAAGCTGGAAGGTGCCGCCGGAATCCGCGCCGACAAGCCGGCATGGCCGGCGGCCAAGTCGCACCGCGATGAACATTTCGGCGATGTGGCCGTGTATTTCGACCAGGTCGACGTCAAGCTGCCGCTGCGCCGCAGCCGTGCCGACGCCGACGAAGCCACCCTGGTGATCACCTTCCAGGGCTGCCAGACCGATGGCATCTGCTACCCGCCGATGACGCGCCGCGTGAAGCTGGCGCTGCCGGCCGGCAAGGTCAACGCACGCGCTGACGAAGCCGCGCACCAGAACGAAGTGATTGCCCCGCTGCCCGGCAAGGACAAGCGCGCGCCGGCGCGTGAGCGCGACGCCGCCGGCATCGCCACCCAGCCGATGCTGATCCGCCCCAACGACACGGCCGCCGCCGCGACCGACGCGTCGAGCGTGCCCGATGCCAGCGCCGACAACGCGCAGCGCACCCGCCCGCCGGGCGACGATGCCGCGCCCACCACGCTGATCGGCGCGCTGCTGCTGGCCCTGCTGGGTGGCCTGATCCTCAACCTGATGCCGTGCGTGCTGCCGATCCTGTCGCTGAAGGTGCTGGGCGTGGCGCAGAGCGGCGAAAGCCGCCAGCGCGCACGCAGCCATGCGCTCTGGTACACCGCTGGCGTGCTGGTGGCCTTCGCCGCGATCGGTGCCCTGGTGCTGGCCCTGCGTGCCGCCGGCCAAGCCGCGGGCTGGGGCTTCCAGCTGCAGCACCCGTGGTTCATCGCCGCGCTGGTGTACCTGATGTTCACCGTGGGCCTGAGCCTGTCGGGCGTGTTCACGCTGGGCGGCAGCCTGGGCGGTGTGGGCCAGTCGCTGGCCGCGCGCAGTGGCCCGGTGGGGGACTTCTTCACCGGCGTGCTGGCCTGCGTGGTGGCCAGCCCGTGCGTGGCGCCCTTCATGGGCCTGCCGCTGGCGTATGCGTTCACCGCCAGCACCGTGCCGGCGATCCTGGTGTTCATGGCACTGGGCCTGGGCCTGGCGCTGCCGTTCCTGTTGATCGGCTTCATTCCGTCGCTGGCCAAGCGCCTGCCGCGCCCGGGCGCCTGGATGGAAACGCTCAAGCACGTGCTGGCCTTCCCGATGTACGGCACCGCGATCTGGCTGCTGTGGGTGCTGGGCAAGCAGCGCGGCGTGGATGCCATGACGCTGGTGCTGGGTGGCCTGGTGGTGCTGGCACTGGCGCTGTGGTGGTACGAACGCAGCCGCTGGCGCAGCCAGCGCGTGGGCGGGCTGTTGGCCCTCCTGCTGCTGCTTGCCGCGCTGGTGCCGGTGTGGGGCGTGACCCGGCTGGTGCCGCCGGCCAAGGCGGCCGCGGCCGCCGCCGACAACGTGGTGGCCTACTCCCCGCAGATGCTCGACCGCCTGCGCCAGGACAACCGCGTGGTGTTCGTCAACATGACCGCCGACTGGTGCGTGACCTGCAAGGCCAACGAACGCACGGTGCTGGGCACCAACGCCTTCCACGACACCCTGCGCCGTACCAACGCGGTGTACATGCGCGGCGACTACACCAACGTCGACCCGGACATCACCGCGTTCCTGGATGAGCACAAGGCCGTGGGCGTGCCGCTGTACGTGGTGTATGGCCCGGGCGCCCCGCCGACCGTGCTGCCCACGGTGCTCACCCAGGCCATCGTCGAAGAAGCGCTGCTGCGGACCGCGCGATGAGCCCGCGGCCACCCCGCCAACTTGCGGTGGTGGCCGTTCTGGCGGCGCTACTGGGCGTGGCCGCCGGGGCGTGGTTCTTCAACCGTCCCGGTGCGGCAACACCGCCCCCGCCACCGCGCGCGGTCACCCCGGGCGCCGGGATCGGCGATGCGATGCCCGCCATTACCCTGCCCGATGTGTCGGGCACGCCCGTGGACCTGGCCCGCTTCCGCGGGCGCCCGCTGTTGATCAACGTGTGGGCCAGCTGGTGCGGCCCGTGCGTGGAGGAAATGCCGGCGCTGGCCGCCTTTGCCGCCGCCCAGCCGGCCGACGGCGTGCAGGTGCTGGGGCTGGCGCTGGATACCCCCGAAGGCGTGCGCGATTTCCTGGCCCAGGTGCCGGTGGGCTACCCGATCGTGCTGGACACACCCGGGCCGGCCGATGCCAGCGTGCGGCTGGGCAACGCGCAGGGGCTGTTGCCTTACTCGGTGCTGGTGGATGCGCGCGGGCGCATCGTCAAGCAGAAGCTGGGGCCGTTTCAGGCGGGCGAGATTGAGGCGTGGGCGACGCCGTGACCCGGGGGGTTGGTTGGGGTAGCGACGCATGGCGTCGCTCTACCGTCGACCGGCTCAGGGGAACCAGCGGCGCAGGTAGGGCGCGGTTGCGCCTGCCGTGGCGCGGCTGACCTGTGCTGGCGTGCCCGCGGCGACGATCTCGCCGCCCTGCTCGCCCGCCCCCGGGCCGACGTCGATCACCCAGTCCGCATCGGCCACCACGCGCAGGTCGTGTTCCACCACCACCACGGTGTTGCCCGCGTCCACCAGCCCCTGCAGCTGCGCCATCAGTTTGTCGACGTCGGCCGGGTGCAGGCCGGTGGTCGGCTCATCCAGCACGTACAGGCTGCTGCCGTGCTGGCTGCGCTGCAGTTCGGTGGCCAGTTTGATCCGCTGCGCCTCGCCCCCGGACAACTCGGTGGCCGGCTGGCCCAACCGCAGGTAGCCCAGGCCGATGTCACGCAGCAGCTGCAGCGGACGCTGCACCGGCGCCTCGTCGGCGAAGAAGGCCAAGGCCTCCTCCACGGTCATGCCCAGCACCTGGGCGATGTTGCGCCCGTTCCATTCCACTTCCAGCGTCTTGGCGTTGTAGCGCTGGCCATGGCAGGTGGGGCATGGCGCGTACACGCTGGGCATGAACAGCAGTTCCACGTGCACGAAGCCTTCGCCTTCGCAGGTGTCACAGCGGCCCTGTGCCACGTTGAAGGAAAAACGCCCGGCGCTGTAGCGGCGTGCCTTGGCGGTGCGGGTGGCGGCGAACAGGCGGCGCACGTGGTCGAACAGGCCGGTATAGGTGGCCAGGTTGGAACGCGGGGTGCGCCCGATCGGCTTCTGGTCAACGTTGACCAGCCGCGTGATGTGCCTGGCGCCGGCATGCAGGCGGCCACGGGTGCGTTCGATGCTGCTGGGCACCGGCAGCTCGCTGTCGGGCTCCTCGCGCACCGGCTCGTGGCCGAGATGCTCGCTGACCAGTTCCACCAGCGCCTGGCTGACCAGGCTGGACTTGCCCGAACCGGACACGCCGGTGACTGCCGTGAACGCACCGATGGGAAAGCGCGCGTCCAGCCCATGCAGATTGTTGCGGTGGATCCCGCGCAGTTCCAGCCAAGCCGCGGGCGTACGCGGGGTGCGACGCGTGCCGTCGCCGCTATCGAACAGATACGGCGCGGTCACCGATGCCTTGACCGTGCGCAGCCCCGCTGGCGGCCCGCTGTACAGCACCTGCCCGCCATGCTCGCCGGCGCCCGGGCCCACATCGACCAGCCAGTCGGCACGGCGCAGCATCTCCAGGTCGTGCTCGACCACGAACAACGTGTTGCCGCTGGCCTTGAGCTGGTCCAGCGCGTGGTACAGCGCCTGCCCGTCGGCCGGGTGCAGGCCGGCGGTCGGCTCGTCGAGCACGTACACCACACCGAACAGGCTGGAGCGGATCTGCGTGGCCAGCCGCAGCCGCTGCAGTTCGCCGGGCGACAGCGTCGGGGTGGCACGGTCCATCGACAGATAACCCAGGCCCAGTGCTTCGAGCGTACCGATGCGCTCCACCAGGTCCTGCGCGATCCGCTGCGCGGCAATGCGTTTTTCTTCGGACAGGTCCGGCGTGCGGCGCACGTCGCTGCTGCCCACGTGCGATGGCCCACCGGCGGCCGCACGCGCCTGTTGCGCCTTGCGACCGGCCGCACGACTGCGCGTGCCGGACGCAGCGGGCGCCTGGAAGCGCCCTTCGGCGGCCGGGCGCAACGCATCGCCCATGGCACTGAGCGAGAGCTGCGACAGCGCGCCGATATCCAGCCCGGCGAAGGTGACCGACAGCGCTTCGCGCTTGAGCCGCTTGCCGTCGCAGACCGGGCATACAGTGCCCACCATGTAGCGCGCCACGCGCTTTTTCATCATCGCGCTCTGCGTGGTGGCGAAGGTATGCAGCACGTAGCGGCGCGCGCCGCTGAAGGTGCCCATGTAACTGGGTTCTTCCTTGCGACGCAGCGCGGCGCGGGTTTCGGCCGGGGTGAAGCCGGCATACACCGGCGCCACCGGTTGTTCTTCGGTGAACAGGATCCAGTCCCGCTGCTTCTTGGGCAGGTCGCGCCAGGGAATATCCACGTCATAGCCGAGGGTGACCAGGATGTCGCGCTGGTTCTGCCCGTGCCAGGCCGGCGGCCACGCCGCAATGGCGCGCTCGCGGATGCTCAACGACGGGTCGGGCACCATCGACTGCTCGGTGACCTCGAAGATGTGGCCGAGCCCATGGCAGTTCGGGCAGGCGCCTTGCGGGGTGTTGGGCGAGAAGTCTTCGGCAAACAGCATCGGCTGCTTCGGCGGGTAGCTGCCCGCACGCGAGTACAGCATGCGCAGCAGGCTGGACAGCGTGGTGACGCTGCCCACGCTGGAGCGCACGCTGGCGGTGCCACGCTGCTGTTGCAGCGCCACGGCCGGCGGCAGCCCTTCGATGGCGTCCACGTCGGGCACGCCCACCTGGTCGATCAGCCGGCGCGCGTAAGGCGACAGCGACTCCAGGTAACGCCGCTGCGCTTCGGCGTACAAGGTGCCGAAGGCCAGCGAGGACTTGCCCGAACCGGAGATGCCGGAGAACACCACCAGGGCGTCGCGTGGGATCTCCACGTCGACGTTTTTCAGGTTGTGTTCGCGGGCGCCGCGGACGCGGACAAAGGCGTTGCGTGCGGAAGCTGCGGGAGGCGTGCGACGGGTGCTCATGCGTGCAGGATAATGAGCGCCCGTCGAAGCAGCCAGTGAAGACGCGTGAGGGCTGCGTATCGGTCGCGCGGTCAGCCCACCGCGCGCGCCGCCACCGGCCGCACCGCCGGCACCTCCAGCACGAAGGCGGCCACCGCGTCGGACAGCAACGCGGCCTGGCGCTCCATCGCCTGCGCCGACGCCGACGCTTCCTCCACCAGCGCGGCGTTCTGCTGGGTGCTGCCATCCATCTGCAGCAGCGTATGCCCCACCTGCTCGATACCGGCGCTCTGCTGCTGCGAGGCGGCCGAGATGCTGGCCATGATGGCGCTGACCTGCTGCACGCTGCCGACGATCTGGCCCATCGTTGCACCGGCCTGGTCCACCTGGCGGCTGCCGGCGGCCACGGTGTCCACCGAGGCCTCGATCAGGCCCTTGATCTGGCGTGCGGCGTCGGCACTGCGCTGGGCCAACAGGCGCACTTCGCTGGCCACCACGGCGAAGCTGCGGCCCTGCTCGCCGGCCCGCGCCGCCTCCACCGCCGCGTTCAAGGCCAGGATGTTGGTCTGGAAGGCGATGCCGTCGATGACCCCGGTGATGTCGGCGATACGCCGCGACGCGTCGGCGATGTCGCGCATGCTGGCCACCACCTGCGCCACCGAGGCGCCGCCCTGCTGGGCAACGCCGGTGGCCTGCAGCGCCAGCTGGTTGGCCTGCTGGGCGGCGTCGGCGTTCTGGCGCACGGTGGCGGTAAGTTCTTCCATCGACGAGGCGGTTTCTTCCAGGTGCGCGGCCTGGCGCTCGGTACGCCCGGCCAGCTCCTGGTTGCCGGCCACGATTTCGCCGGCGGCGTGGTCGATGGCCGATGACGCGTGCTGGATGCGCGCCACGATGTCGGTCAACTGCTGCACGGTGGCGTTGGCATCATCGCGCAGGTGGGCAAACACGCCCTGGAACTGGCCCTGCATGCGCACGCGCAGGTCGCCCTGGGCCAACCCGGACAGCACCGCCTGCACGCCGGACAGATTGCCCTGGAAGGTATCCAGCAGGCGGTTGATGCTGACCGCCAGCGTGTGCACGAAGCCCTGCTTGCCGGTGGTGTCGATGCGACCGTGCAGCTCGCCCTGCGCGGCGGCATCGACCAGTGCGGCCACCTCGGTTTCCACGGTGGTTTCCAGCGCGCGGCTGCGCCACTCCACGGCCGCGCCGAGCAGCTGGTCGTGGTCGAGGATGGGATTGACCACCAGTTGGTAGCCGATGCCGGCATGCAGGATCTCGTGACTGGACGCCGCGTTGCCGTGCAGCTGGGCCACGATGCGTTGGAACACCGGGTGCAGCGCCGCGGCGGGCTGGCCGCGCCATTGGGTTTCCTGCGTGGCCAGTTCGGCCAGCAGCGCGCGGTTGAGCAGGCCGATGCGCCCGTCCGGGTCGAGCACCATCACGCAGGCCTGGGCGCTGTCCAATGCCTGGCGGGCGCGGGTGTTGTCCTGGGCGCTGGCGCGCTCGGCCTGGATGCGCTCGCGCAGCCGCTGCTGCATGTGGATCAGCCGCTGCGCCAACTGGCCGATCTCGTCGTGCGGGTTGTGCACGGCAAGCACGCTGTCGAGCCGGTCCTCGGCGATGTCCTCGGCAAACCGCAGGGTGTCGGCGATGGGCTGGCGGACGGCCCGCATCACCAGCACCAGGCTGGCGATCAGCACCAGTGCCACCAGCGCCAGCGTCGCGGCGAACAGCACGGTCATCGCCCGTGCCTGGGCCTGCTGGCGTGCGCGTGCTGCGGCAAGCGCGGCCGCCTGCGCCTGCTGCAGGTGCTGCAGCGCGGGCGCGACCTGCGCGGCGGTATCGGTGAGCGCCATCGCGTCCACGTCCAGCCCCACCCGTGCGGCGGTATAGGCCAGCAACGCGCCTTGGTAATCGTCCATTGCGGCACGCAGCGCGTTCTGGGTGGGACCGGCCAGGCCCGAGGCCGACACCGCCAGGTCGAAGGGCAGCTTGGCTTCGCTGGCCTGGTCGGTGTGCACCGCATCACCGGTGAGCAGCAGCAGCGCTTCCTGCCGCCGCATGCGCTGCCACTGCAGCGCCAATGGCAGGTAGGCGGCGTCGGTGAGCAGGGTATCGAGCGCTGCGGCGCTGGCGTCCAGCTGCGCGCGCAGTCCGGCGTCGCCGCGCCCCATCTCGTCGGCGCGGTCGTTCAGCGCCGCAATGCCCGCGCTGAATTCCTGGGCGCGCGCCGCCAGTGCGGTCAACGCAGCTGCGGTACCGCGGTCGTGCGGGGCGCGCTGCAACGCCTGCAGCGACTGCTGCAGCTGCTGCTGGGCCTGCTGCAGGGCGCCGCGGTCGGCAGCGTCGAAGTGGATGGCATAGCGGGTCTGCAGGCGGCGGGCTTCGGCCACCTGGGTGGCCAGTGCGCTGGCCAGCGCGGCGTTCTGCTGGTGGGCGGCGAACGTGGCGGCGGCACGCTCGCTGCTGTAGCGGGTACCTGCGTAGACCAGCGCCACGACCAGCAGGCCGCTGCCACAGACCAGCAGCGCGGCCTTGAGCTTGCGTGCCACACTGAGCCGGCGCAGCGCGCCGATGGCGCGGCTGAAACCGGGACGTGGAAGGTGTTCACCCAAGCGGGCGAACCGGGACAACGGGCGGCGGGGGACGACCGACATCAGATGCTCCAGGCGGATTGACGCATCGGTATCGGCCGGAAACAGGCGGTCTTTAGGCTGCATTTTTCGAACCGGTCGCAGCGCGCTGCCACCCCCGCCCCTTGTAGCGGCGGCAAGCGACGGCAAGATGACGGTGGCGGACATTCCGCGGGTGCGATTCAGCGTTCGATCGCCCGTGCTTGACCTCAACCACGGTTGAGCCGCCACAGTGGCGTCACCTTCCCGCATGGCCCCTGCCCATGGACCCGCAAACCTGTCGCGACTACCTGGCCCGCCTCGGCGTGGCGGCGCCACCGCCCCCTACCCTGGCCACGCTGGCGCTGCTGCAGGAACGTCACAACGCCACGTTCCCGTTCGAGACGCTCACCACGCTGCTGCGCGATGCGGTGGCCATCGACCTGCCCAGCGTGGCGCACAAGCTGCTGCGCGAAGGACGCGGCGGGTACTGCTACGAGCTCAACGGGCTGTTCCTGGCGCTGCTGCAGCACCTGGGCTTCGACGCCCGCGCCGTTGCCGCGCGCGTGGTCATGGGGCGCACCGATGACGCCCCCACCGCGCGCACCCACATGCTGGTGCTGGTGCGGATCGACGCGGTGGACTACATCGCCGACGTCGGCTTCGGTGGCAACACGCCGACCGGTCCGCTGCGGCTGGACCATCGGTTCGCCCAGGCCACGCCGCACGAGCACTATCGGCTGGACCAGCAGCACGACCAGTTCCTGCTGCGGGTGGACATCGCCGGCGAGTGGCGGCCGCTCTACCACTTCGACCTGCAGGTGCAGGCCCCCATCGACCATGAGGTGGGCAACTGGTATGTGTGCACGCACCCGCACTCCTCCTTCCCCGGACAGCTGCGGGTCGCCCTGGCCGGGCCGGACGGGCGCCGCACGATCGGCGCCGGGGCCTACACCGTGCACCGCCGCGGGCAGCCCAGCGAGCGCCGCATGCTCAACGGCGCCGACGATGTGCTGACCGTGCTGCACGAGGGGTTCGGCATCACCGTGCCCGCGCATCCACGGTTGCGCGAGGCGATCACGGCGTGGTTGCGCGGGGTGGCGTGAGCCCGCTCACGCAAGCCGGCACGGGATGACTTCGCCCTGCAGGCGCGTCGCGGTTCCGTAGCGAGGGCTCACAGATGGCCTACGGCTGGCAGCGGGGATGGGTCACCACTGTTGCAATGTTATATCATTGCTATATCGAGACTGCCTGACGCCGCTTCCCCATGAAAACCCCTGCTCTTGCCTCAGCCCTGCTGGCGGCCCTGTTCCCCCTCGATGTCGGTGCCGCCCCCGCGCCAGATCCAACCGTCACCCTCGGCAGCGTGGACGCCCGCAAGGGCAACACCGGCCCCCTGGCGTCGCGCCAGGTGTTGACCTCGGTGGATGTGATGGGCGCCGACCAGATCGCGCACAAGAACGTCGGCAACAGCTGGGAACTGCTGGGGCAGATGCCGGGCATCCAGCTCACCGAAACCCGCCAGGGCGCCGAGTCCGGCAAGGCCAGCTTCCGTGCGTTCAACGGCGAGGGCTACATCAACGGCATCAAGATCCTGATCGACGGCATTCCCAGCAACGTCAACAGCGGCAACCAGCGCTTCGTGGACATGATCTTCCCGCTGGACATCGACTACATCGAAGTGGTGCGCGGCACCAACGACCCGCGCTACGGCCTGCACAACATCGGCGGCAACATCAACATCGGCACCCGCCAGGGCGGCACCTACACCGATGCCCGGCTCAGCGTCGGCAGTTTCGACAGCCGCGAAGTGCAGGTCGCGCTCGGTCGCGAGGCCAACGGTGTGGCACAGAACTACTTCATCGGCACCCAGGCCTCGGATGGCTATCGCGACCACGACCGGTCGCGCAAGTATTCGCTGGGCGGCAAATGGTTCATCGGCAGCGACGAGGACGTGCTCAAGGCCGGCCTGGTCGCACGCGTGTACCACCACGTTGCCGACGAACCCGGCTTCCTCACCGCCACCGAACTGGCCAACGCACGCCGCGCATCGCCGCGCAAGAATGCCAACGATGGCGATGTGCGCGACATGCACACCCTCGGCGCGCACCTCGACCTGCGCCTCACCGACACCCTGCAGCTCAGCAACCGGCTGTACTACAACCGGTACGAGGACGACCGCCAGGTGACCTTCACCGACTACCAACCCGGCAACGCGCCGCGCCAGCGCCGGCAGTGGGACGAACGGCAGACGGGGCTGCTGAGCACCCTGACCTGGCGCGCCAGCGAGCGGCTCACCGTGGCTGGCGGCATCAACGCCGAACAGCAGGACAACGCGTACCGGCGACTGCGCTACGCCTACGGCATCCCGACCGACTTCGATGCCGTACCGGCGCGCATCCAGAACGATGACCGCTATTCCCTGGACAACGTCGGCGGCTACCTGCAGGCCGTGATCCAGCCGACACCGGCGCTGAAGATCGTCCCGGCGTGGCGCGTGGATCGGTTCTCGGGCGACACCCACCTGCCCGGCGGCGTCCGCGCGCCGTTGCAGCGCTCCGGCTGGATAGACCAACCCAAGCTCAGCGTGGCGTACGCGTTCACCCCCTCGCTCAACGTGTATGCCAACTGGGGCCGCACCTTCCAGGTGCTGACCGGGTCCACCGCCCCGGCCTACCTGACCAGCGGGCAGGCCGCCTTCCGCCCGTCGATCAACACCGGCAAGGAACTGGGCATCAGCTTCAGCCCCGCCGACGGCATCCAGGCCCGTGTCGCCGCCTGGCAGCAGGACGCCACCGATGAAGTGGCCAACATGCCCGCCACCGGCACCACCGTCGGCCTGGGCCAGACCCGGCGACGCGGCGTGGACCTGCAGTTCAATGCACGCGTGAGCGCGCGCTGGACGCTCTGGGCATCGCACGCCATCCAGCAGGCCAAGGTGATCAGCGCGTTCACCGCCGACGGCCGCTCGCTGGCCGGCAACGAGGTGCTGGCCACGCCGCGCCACATCACCAACATCGGGGCCGACTACCGCCCCGATGCGCGATGGCGCTTCGGCATGCAGGGCCGCCGGCAAGGCGACTACTACATCGAAGAGCGCAACCAGCACGGTCGCTTTGGCGGCTTCGCGGTGCTGGACGCCAGCGCCGGCTACGCGGTGTCGGAGCGGCTCAGCGTGGACGTGCAGGTGAAAAACCTCACCGGCCGCACCTACGCCTACGCGTGGTACGACAATTTCTTCTGGGGCGGCAATGACCAGCCGATGTTCTCGCCGGCTCCGGGACGCAGCCTGTTCGTGTCGTTGAACCTCACGCTGTAGCAAGAACGGCCAAGCGGCCCTGGCGATGCTGGGCTACGCTGCGTGCCTGTCCCGATCCGGAAGGCGGCATGAGCGCGGCACGCAGGGCCCTGTGGTACATCGAAAGCCACCACGCCGCGCCGATCGCCCTGGCCGACGTGGCGCGCGTGGTGGGGGTATCGCCATTCCACCTGTCCCGCGTGTTCCAGGCCAGCACCGGCACCTCGCTGGTGCGCTACCTGCGCGGGCGACGCCTGAGCGAAGCGGCGCGGCAACTGGCCGGCGGCGCGCGCGACATCCTGCAGGTCGCGCTGGACGCAGGCTATGCCTCACATCCCACCTTCACCCGTGCATTCTCCGAGCAGTTCGGCCGCCCGCCGGAACAGGTGCGCGCGCAAGGATTGGACAGCATCGCGCTGGTGGAGGCGATCAAGCTGCACGACGATGCCCTGCCCTGCGCGCAGCCACCACGCATCGTCAACGCCGACACCCTGCTGGTAGCCGGAATCGGTGCGCGCCACCACGGCGCGTCGGTGGCCGCCATTCCCTCGCAATGGCAACGGCTGGCACTGCACTGCCCCACCGCACCGGAGGTGAGCTACGGCGTGTGCTGCAACAGCGACGATGACGGCAGCTTCGACTATATCGCCGGCATCGGCGTGGCCGGCTTCGCGGCGCTGCCGGACGGCTGGCAGACCGTGCGCATTCCCGCCCACCGTTACGTGGTGGCGTGGCACGCCGGCCACATCTCGGCGATCCGCTCCACCTGGTACTGGCTGTTGAACCACTACCTGCCCGCATCCGGGCTGAGCCTGGCCGATGCGCCGGAGCTGGAACGCTACGACGCACGGTTTGACGCCCACAGCGGCCACGGCGGCGTGGAAATCTGGCTGCCCCTGGCCGACACCGACCCTACCTGAGAGAACGCCGATGCGAGTGCCTGCCCGTTGCCTGACCCTGCTGCTCTGCCTGGCCAGTGCCCCCTCGCTGGCAGCGCCCGCGCCGGCCGTTGTCGGCGAGCGCCATGGCCAGACCCGCAGCGCCAGCGCCGCGGTGCGCGATGCCGCAAAGCACGACGGCCTGCGCTACACCGTGTGGTACCCGGCTGCGCCCGGTGCCCGCGAGCAGCCCATCACCATCGGACCCCCGGATGCACCCTTGTTCAACGTGGGCAGCGCCGCCGTCGACGCGCCCATTGCGCCGGGTGCCCTGCCCACCCTGCTGCTCTCGCACGGCAATGGCGGCAGCGCGCGGATGATGGGCTGGTTCGGCATTGCCATGGCGCGGGCCGGCTACCTGGTGATCGCGGTGGACCACCCGGGCAACAACGGCATGGAGCCGATGACGCTGGCCGGCAGCATCCTGATCTGGGAACGGGCCGAGGACCTCAAGGCCGCGCTGGCCGCGGTGCAGGCCGACCCCCAGCTCGGCGCGCACCTGGATGCCGCGCGCCTGGGGGTGGCCGGTTTCTCCGCCGGCGGCTTCACCGCGCTGGCCGCCGCCGGTGCGCGCGTGGATATGGCCCATCTGTTGGCGTTCTGCCGCGCCACCCCGGATGACGGGGTGTGCCAGCCGCAACTGGAAATGCCCGCCTCCACGCTGCAGGCCCGCATCGACGCAGCGGCGACGCCCGCGTTGGCGCCTTACATGGCGCAGGCAGGCGATGACCACGGCGTGCCCGGTGTGCGTGCCGCCTTCCTGATGGCACCGGCCATCGTGCAGGCGTTTACGCCGGCGCAGCTGCGCGCACTGCCGCAGCCGGTGTCGATTCTGCTTGGCGACGCCGATGCGGTAGCGCCGCCATCCACCAATGGCAAGGTGCTTGCAGCGCTCGCACCGCAGGCGACGCTGCGCGCGTTGCCCGGCGTAGGCCACTACGACTTCCTGGCCGCCTGCACTCCGCTCGGCCGCCAACGCCTGGCCACCCTGTGCCCGCCGGAGGCGCCACAAGCCGCGGCCCACGCAGCGGCCATCGCGCAGGCGCTGCAGGTGTTTGGCCAAGCGCTGGCACCGGTATCGGGCACGCCCGCTACCCGCTAGCGCGCGCGCCGTCATCGCCGCGCTGCCGGCGTTGCGCCTGGGGCCGGCGTCCACGCGCGCAGCAACGGCAGCGGGTCGTACGCGCCTTCGCTCCCGTAGATGCCCCAATGCAGGTGCGGTGGCGTGCCCTTGGCATTGCCGCTGTCGCCCACATAGCCCAGCACGGTACCGGCCGCCACCACCTCGCCGCGCGCCAAGCCGTCGCGCCAGCCTTCCAGGTGGGCGTAGTAGTAGCGCTCGCGGGCCGGGCCCAGCACCCACACCTGCCGCCCACCCAGCCCGCCCTCGCGGACATCGGCCACGATCCCGTTGCCCACGCTGCGTACCGGCGTGCCGCGCTTGGCGAAGATGTCGATGCCGGCATGGGTGCGGTCGCGGCCACGGGGCGCGCCGAACGTATCGGCAATGCGCCGGGCCGTCACCCCGTCCACGGGCACCGGCAGTGCGGTGGGCGGCGGCATCCGTGCCAGTGTCCACATCGCCCGCGGCACCTCTGCCCAGCGGCTGTTCCACAGGGCGCCCACCGCCACCACGCAGGCGGCCAACAACAGCAGGCGGACCAGCCAGCGGCGCAGCAGACGTGCCGGTGAGGGCGTAGCGGCAGAAGAAGACATCGGTGTATCCGGGCGCATCGTTGCTCCAGTGGGGCGCAGGCAACGAGGGTACAAAGCGTGTGTGGGCTGGGCATGAAGTGCACAGGCGTTGTGGTCCGCGTCACGGCATTGCCGCGCCGGATGGACAGCGGCTTCACGTGGCATCTGCTGAACTGCAGCTGTCGCCTGGGAAATTCATTCCGGTTTCCCTCCGCTGGACGCCCGGCAGGCTGCTATCGAAGGCACCCCATGAACACCGCATTCAAGATATTTCTGTTGGTCGGCGCCCTGTTGTATGGGCTGCCCGGGTTGGTGTGGTGGGTGAACCACCGCCGTGCCATCCGTGCCAGACAGGGCGGGGCCGCGATCGGGTCCAGCGGGCCGACCACGTGAGCCTGACCGCCGAGCAGCGCCGCATCCTGGATGACATCAACGCCACCCGCCCGGTATCGGACGCGGACGCGAACTGGGCCGTGGCAGCCGGTTACGCCGCGCAGGCCGAAGACGGCGACATCGACCTGACCCAGGCCGGACGCCAACTGGTGGACAGCACCACGATGTAAGCGGCACTGACAAACACGGCCGCCCGCTTCAGCGCCGCAACGCCTCCACCACCAGCGCGAACGCCGGCGAATGCTGCCGGCGGCTGGGGTAATACAGGTGATAGCCCGGGAACGGCGGGCACCAGTCCGCCAGCACCCGCACCAGCCGGCCATCTTCCAGGTGCGGCGCAAACTCGTCCTCGGGCAGGAAGGCAATGCCCAGCCCGTCCAGCGCAGCCAGCACCATGTGCGGCGAGGTGTTGAAGGTCAGCTGGCCGTCCACGCGCACGTTCACTGCACGCCCCCGACGCTCGAACTCCCAGGCGTACAGCCCGCCTCGTGTCGGGAAGCGCATGTTGATGCAACGGTGCCCGGTCAGGTCCGCCGGCACCTTCGGCGGCGGCACGCGGGCGAAGTAGGCCGGTGAGGCCACCGCCGCCATGCGCAGCGGTGGGCCGATCGGCACGGCCACCATGTCCTTGTCGATGCTTTCGCCCAGCCGGATGCCCGCGTCGAAGCGGTCGGCCACGATATCGCGCAGGCCGTAGCTCACATCGAACTCGATGTTGATGTCCGGGTAGCGGTGCATCAGGGGCATCAACCGCGGCAGCAGCAGCGTGCGCAGCGGGAAGTCGCCACTGGTCAGGCGCACGGTGCCGGCCGGTTTGTCGCGCAGTGCGGTCAGCGCGTCCAGTTCCGCTTCGATCTCATCGAAGCGATTGCCAATGGCCGCCAGCAGGCGCTCGCCGGCCTGGGTGGGCGAAACGCTGCGCGTGGTGCGGGTCAGCAGGCGGATCTCCAGCCGCTCTTCCAGCGCCTTCAAGGCCTGGCTCAACGCGGACGGGGTCACCCCGAGCACGCTGGCGGCACGGGTGAAGCTGCCTTCGCGGGCAACGGTGACGAAGGCCAGAAGGTCGTTGAGATTGCGGCGTGCCATGGGGCAAGTCTGGCACGCCACATTGATTAGCGCACCTAACAGCGTCATTCCCGATTGGTTAGCTAATCAAATGGTGCCCGCGCGACCACACTGGGCTGGCCCACTCACCGATGGATCGCCCATGCCCAGGTTGCTCGCGCTGATTGCGCTGTTGACCCTTCCCCTCTTTGCCTCAGGAGCCGATATGAGCCACGGCGCAGACAACTTCTATTCCAGCCCCCGGGTGACCGTGCAGAAGGTCACCTTCAAGAACCAGTACCAGATGCAGGTGGCCGGCAACCTGTTCGTGCCCAAGGATCTGGACCGCAGCGTGCCGCACGCGGCCATCGTGGTTGGCCACCCCATGGGTGCGGTGAAGGAGCAGAGCGCCAACCTGTATGCCACGCGCATGGCCGAGCAGGGCTTTGTCACCCTGTCGCTGGATCTGTCGTTCTGGGGCGAAAGCGAAGGTCAGCCGCGCAACGCCGTCTCGCCGGACATCTACGCCGAGGACTTCAGCGCGGCAGTCGATTTCCTGCGCACGCAGCCGTTCGTGGACAAGGACCGCATCGGTGCCATTGGCATCTGTGGCAGCGGCAGCTTCGTCATCAGCGCGGCGAAGATCGACCCGCGCATCCAGGCCATCGCCACGGTGAGCATGTACGACATGGGCGCGGCCAACCGCAACGGTCTTGGCCACGCGGTGAGCGTGGCGCAACGCAAGGCCGCCATCGCCGCCGCAGTGGCCCAGCGCGATGTGGAATTCGCCGGCGGGCCGGTGCAGTACACCAGCGGTTCGGTGCACAGCATCGATGAAACGTCCTCGCCGATTGAACGCGAGTTCTACGATTTCTATCGCACCCCGCGCGGGGCGTACACCCCGGCCGGATCCTCGCCGGCGCTGACCACCCATCCCACGCTGACCAGCAACCTGAAGTTCCTCAACTTCTATCCGTTGGCCGACATCGAGACCATCTCGCCGCGCCCGATGCTGTTCATCACCGGCGAGACCGCCCACTCGCGTGAGTTCAGCGAAGAGGCCTACCGCCTGGCCGGCCAGCCCAAGCAGCTGCTGGTGGTGCCCGGCGCCGGGCATGTGGACCTCTACGACCGGGTGGCGCTGATTCCATTCGACGCGCTGACCGCGTTCTTCACCACCCACCTGCGCGCCCGCTGAGCCCGCAACTAACGCCGGCCCACCGTGGGCCGGCGCCCTGTTTTCGCCCCTACCGAGTCATCATGTCCACGCCTGCCTCCCCTTCCCTGCCTGCCACCGCCGCCCACGACGCTGTGCCTCATCCGGCCAACTGGGGCGGCGTGCTGGCCATGAGCCTGTGCGTGTTCGCCCTGATCGCCTCGGAATTCATGCCGGTCAGCCTGCTCTCGCCGATCGCCGCCACACTTGGGGTGAGCGAAGGCTGGGTCGGCTACGGCATCGCCATTTCCGGCGCCTTCGCGGTGGTCACCAGCCTGCTCACCGCGCGCGTGGCCGGCCGCATGGACCGCAAGGTGCTGCTGCTTCTGCTCACGGTGCTGATGTGCGTGTCCGGCGTGGTGGTGGCCACGGCCGCCAACTACGCCATGTACATGCTCGGGCGGGCGCTGATCGGCGTGGTCATCGGTGCGTTCTGGTCGATGTCGGCGGCCGTCGCCATCCGCCTGGTACCGACGGACGAGGTGCCCAAGGCGTTGGCGCTGTTCAACGGCGGCAACGCACTGGCCACGGTGGTGGCCGCGCCGCTGGGCAGCTACCTGGGCGGCATCATCGGCTGGCGCGGTGCCTTCTTCTGCATCGTGCCGGTGGCGGTGATCGCGCTGGCATGGCAGTGGATTGCGCTGCCGTCGATGCGGCCGGCCCCGCAGGCCACGGCACGCCCCGGCGCGCTGCGGCTGCTCACCCGCCCATTGCCCGCGCTGGGCATGCTCGCTGCGGGTCTGTTCTTCATGGGGCAGTTCACGCTGTTCACCTATGTGCGGCCCTTCCTGGAAGGCACCACCGGCGTCGCCCTGCCCGCGCTGTCCAGCATCCTGCTGGCCATCGGTGTAGCCGGCCTGGTCGGCACGCTGCTGGTGGGACGCCTGCTCAAGGGCAGCCCGTACCCGTTACTGATCCTGTTCCCGCTCGTGATGGCGGTGATCGCGCTGGGCCTGACCGTGTTCGGCCATTCGCTGCCGGTGACTGCCGTGCTGCTGGCGGCGTGGGGGCTGGTTGCCACCGCGGCACCGGTGGGGTGGTGGTCATGGCTGGCCGCCACACTGCCGCGCGACGCCGAGGCCGGCGGTGGCCTGATGGTGGCGGTGGTGCAGCTGTGCATCGCGCTGGGCTCCACCGTGGGTGGCCTGCTGTACGACGGTGCCGGCTACCGGGCCACGTTCGGCGTGAGTGCACTGCTGTTGCTGCTGGCGTCCGCCGCAGCGGTCGCGGTGGCACGCGTGGGCCGGCGCGGCTGAGTACCAGGCCCGCGGCTCAGATCACCCGCAGGGTGATCGCCTTCAACACCGCGCGGGTCCGGTCGCGCGTGCCCAGCTTGTCCAGGATGGTGGAGACATAGTTCTTCACCGTGCCTTCGGCCAGGAACAGGCTGCGCGCGATTTCGCGGTTGGAATAGCCGCCGGCCAGCAACCGCAGGATCGCCACTTCCTTCTCGTTGAAGGTATCGCTGGGCGGCGCTTCATCGTGGAAGCGGTAGCGCGCACGCACCGGGTCGGTGCTCACCGGCAACAGCAGCGTGTGGCCGGCGGCGACGCGGCAGATCGCCTCGTGCAGGTCTTCCGGGGCGGCATCCTTGAGCATGAAGCCCTGCGCACCGGCTTCGCTGGCACGCAACAGCAGATCGCTTTCATCGAAGGTGGTCAGCAGCAGCCACGGCGTGGCGTCGCCGCGTGCACGCACCTGCTGCAGGGCCTGGATGCCGTCCAGGCCCGGCATGCGGATATCACTGAGCACCACGTCCACCGGTTGGTGAGCCAGGCCATCCAGCAGTGTCTGCCCGTCGTCGGCCTCCAGCACCACCTGCACGCCCAACCCCTGCAACAGGGCACGCAGGCCGGCCCGCACCAAGGCCTGGTCGTCGGCCAATGCGACCCGCACCGGTGCCGCGCTCATGCCGGCAACCGCGCGATGAGGTGCATGCCGCCGGCATCGGTACGCGCCAGTTCCAGCTGCCCCTGCAGCTCGGCCAGGCGTTCGCGCATGCCGGTGATGCCGTTGCCTTCGCGGATGCGCTCGCTGCGCTGGCCGTCGTCGCGGATGTCGATGCGCACGCCGTGGGCGTCCGTGTCGATGTCCAGCCATACGGTGTTGGCATCGCCATGCCGCGCCGCGTTGGTGAGTGCTTCCTGGGCCAGCCGCAGTACCGCATCGGCCACCAGCGGATTGCCGATGCGGACCTGCGCGCCGATGCGCACGCGCAGCCCGGGCCGCGGGAACGGGGCCGCCAGCGCCTGCAGCGCGGTGGCCAGGTCGAACCCGCGGTCATCGCGCATGGACTGCACGACCTGGCGGATATCGCCGAGCAACTCAGCGGACAGGCGCTCGGCCAGCAGCACCTGCTCACGGCCGGCTAGCGCAGGATCGGTAGACAACGCGCGCAGGTTCAGGCGCATCGCGGTGAGTTTGTGCCCGGCCACGTCGTGCAACTCGCGCGCCAGGCGCAGGCGCTCGGCGTCGCGTGCGCCGTCGGCCAGCAGCGTGCGCGTGGCCAGCAGATCCGCATTGACCCGGGCCAGCGCATCGCGTGCCTGCTCGGCGCTGCGTGCGTAGTGCGCGGTAAGCGCGGCAAACGCCTGGAAGCCGGCGTAGATCGCCACGATCAGCAGCGGCTGGCTGAAGCCGCTGTGGCGCAGCACCAGGTACAGGGCAACGTTGAGCACCACCGTGGTGGCCAGCACCGCGCGCGGCGACCAGTGCTCGGCCAGGTGGGCCACCAGCACCACCAGCAGCACCGGCACCGTGCCCACGCGGGGCTCCAGCCAGCACAGCCACAACGCCAGCAGCGCCTGAAGCACGTCGCTGGCCAGGCGCAGCGGCGACCGCGGCGGCAGGTGGTCGTAGGCCAGGAACAGCGCGATGAAGACCCCGAGCACGCTCCAGCGCAGCGCGCCATCGGCGTCGGACGGCAGCCCCAGCGACAGCCCCACGCCCAGGATGGTGAGCAGGCCGGCCAGGCTGAGGGGACTGATGAGGGTGCGCAGGAAAGAAGGCATGTGCGCATGCTGCCCGCGCAGGATGCCGCCCGGCAATGGGCGCGGCGCAGAAAGTGACTTCCGGCACTGCGGATCGATGACCACTGGGCATGGGGCCGCGGCGGCGCGCTGGGCAGACTGGCCCCACACCCAACCGAGCCACCGCCATGATCCGCAACGCCCTGTTCTGCCTTCCGTTCGCCGGCCTGCTGCTGGCCTCCACCGCCGCTGCCGGCGACCTCCAGGTGGACCTGCACGGCATCCGCGCCCACACCGGTACCGTGCGTCTGGCGGTGGTGGACAGCGCCGCCGGCTGGGACGGCAAGGCGGCCCCGGTGCAGGCGCAGAGCCTGCCGGCCACCGCCGATGCAGCGCACGTGGTGTTCAAGAACCTGCCCGCCGGCGACTACGCGGTGCTGGTTACCCATGACGAGAACGACAACGGCACGCTGGACACCAACCTGGTGGGCATTCCGGTGGAAGGCTACGGCTTCAGCAACAACCCGCGCGTGCAGCGCAAGCCCACCTTCGACGAAGCGCGGGTACAGGTGCCGGCCGACGGCGCGGCCATCGACATCGCACTGCGCTGACCGCACGCCCTCTTCCGCCCCTCTTACGAGATTCCCGCATGGACCGCCGCCGTTTCCTCCGCTCACTGCTGTCGGCCACCACCACCGCCGTGATCGGCGCCACTGCCCTGCGCAGCCTCCCGGCCATAGCCGGCGATGCCGCCACGTTCGCCGCCGCCCGCCAGCAGCACCCGTGGCTGACCGGCTGGCGCAGCGTCACCACTGAAACCCTGGGGCCGGCGACCGTGCAGCTGCAGGGCCGCCTGCCACAGGGGCTGGCCGGTACGCTGTACCGCAACGGCCCGGCCTGGACCGAACGCAACGGCTTCCGCTACGACCACTGGTTCGACGGCGACGGCATGGTGCACGGCTGGCACTTCAACGGCGATGGCACGCTGACCCATCGCGCGCGGATGGTGGCCACGCCCAAGTTCACCCGCGAGCAGAAGGCCGGCCGCTTCCTGTACCCGGCCGCCGGCACCGCCGTGCCGGACATGCAGGCGGTACGCAACAACGACGATGCCAACGCCGCCAACACCTCGGTGATCAGCATTCATGGCCGCCTGTTCGCCCTGTGCGAAGCCGGCTCGGCGTTCGAACTGGACCCCGATGAACTGAGCACGCTGGGGCCCACCACCTGGCGCCCGGACCTGGCCACCGTGCCGTTCTCCGCGCACCCGCTGGTGGACCGCGACGGCACCGTGTGGAACTTCGGCTCGCTGTCGCTGCTGGGCGGTACCGGCCTGCTGGTGTGGAAGATCGGCGCAGACGGGCAGCTGCGCTCGGCCACCGTACTGGACACCCCGTTCATGGGCTACCTGCATGCGTTCGCCATGACCGACGACCATCTGGTGTTCATGCTGATGCCGTTCGACGTCAAGCCATCCGGTGCGGCGTTCTTCGAGCGCCTGCAGTTCGCCCCGGACCGCCCCTGCCGAATTGCGGTGGTACCCAAGGCGGCGCCGGATACCGCGCAGTGGTTCGAGGCGGACTTCACCGCGGCCTACCATTTCGGCGATGCGTACCAGCGCAACGGCCGCATCGTCATGCGCACCGTGCGCCACGACGACATCAACGAAGCGCGCTCACCGATGCATGCCGCGATGGCCGGCGATGCCGCGCATGCCACCAATTCCAATGCCTCGCTGCGCGAACTGCACCTGGACCTGCGCACCGGGAAGGCACACTGGGAAGAGACCGGTATCCAGGGCATCGAATTCCCGCTGTTCGACCGCCGCAGCGCCGGCGGGCGCGGTGCACGCCTGTACGCACCGGCCATGCAGGGCGAAACAACGGCGCCCTATTTCAACGCGGTGGCCAGCTACGACGTGGACCGGGGTCGGCGCGAAGTGCACCGGTACGGTCGCGATATCCTCGCCGAGGAACACGTGTTCGTCCCGCGCCCGGGCAGCCGCAGCGCCGACGATGGCTGGCTGGTAGGTACGCTGCTGGATGCGGCCACCCAACGCAGCGGTATCGCGGTGCTGGATGCGCAGCGCATCGATGCGGGTCCACTGGCCCAGGCATGGCTGCCGTATGCGGTACCGCTGGGCTTCCATGGCACGTTCGCCGCGCGCGGCTGAGTGGATCGCTCTGCCGACGTCATCGATCTGGCCCGGGAATGGCACGCGGGATCATGAAGGGCCGATGCACACTCAATTCCCCGAGGCGTCCGCCTGCGCAAGACCCGGCGTTTGCGAAACCACGTTCGCCACGAAGTCCATGACGGCCCGCACCGGTGCCGCACGCCGCAGGTCGCGGTGTACGACCAGCCAGACATCGCGTGAGAAGGCCGGGCCGTCGTGTTCGAGCCGAATCAATCCGGGCGCGTGATCGCCAAGGAAGCGCGGCAGGCCGGCAACGCCGGCACCGGCCAGCGCTGCGCTCAGGTGCCCACTGATGTCGCTCAGCGCGCAGCCAACGGAGCGGCCGGCCGCGATCTGCAGCAGCCATCGCTGCTGGGGCATGTCGGCAAACTGGGCGTCGTACGCAATGAACGACCAGTCCGTGGGCGCGTGCCTGGCTGCGTAGCCCACGCTTGCATACAGCGCGAACGGCATCTCACCCAGCTTGCGGACCACACTGCCGGCTTCCTTGGGGCGCACCAGCCGCAGTGCCACATCGGCCTCGCGCCGGCTCAGCGACACCTGCTGCGGCTGCGCGGATGTTGAGAGCTGGATGTCGGGATACTCATCGCGGAACGCAGCCAGACGTTTTGCAAGAAGGTGGGCAACCAACACAGGCGGTGCGCTGAGGGTCACCGTTCCGGCCAGCGGCGTCTGACTGGCGAGCGCCCCGCGCTCGACCGCAAACGCGGCCGCCTCCATCGCCGTGGCCTGCCGGTGGATCTTCACCCCCATCGGGGTGAGCCGGCATGCCCGAGGCAAGCGTTCGACCAGCACCACCTGCAGCTCGGCTTCCAGAGCAGCCAGGCGTCGGCTGACAGTGGCGTGGTCGACGCCCATTGCCCGCGCAGCGCCTGACAGCGTGCCAACCCTGGCAACCGCCAGAAAGTGACGCATGTTTTCCCAGTCAAACATCTGTGCGCTTTCTCATGGATGGGTTGCGTTTTTTGGGAGTATACGCACAGATCCGCAGCCCCTAGCCTGACCCCCTTCGACACATCGAGCGGGACGCATGAACACATCCACCCTGTCCAGTCGGGGCACGCTGCTGGCCTCTGCGCTGGGATTGGTTATCGTTCTTCTGGATGTAAGTGTGGTCAATGTGGCGCTGGATGCCGTGCGCCATCAGTTCGCCACCGACGTGTCCGGGCTGCAGTGGGTGATCAATGCCTACACGCTGGTGTTTGCTGCGTTGCTGCTGACCAGCGGAGCGTTGGGCGATCGCCTGGGTGCGTGGCGCGTCTTCCTGGTGGGATTCGTTGTCTTCACCCTTGCATCGGCCGCATGCGGATGGAGCAGCAGCCTTCCGGCGCTGATCGCCGCGCGGCTGCTGCAAGGACTGGGCGCTGCGCTGCTGGTGCCAAATTCACTGGCAATGCTTCAGCACGCATTTCCCGATCGCGAGCAGCGCAATCGCGCGGTGGGCTGGTGGGGAGGCATGGGTGCGGTTTCGCTGGCCGCCGGGCCGGTGCTCGGCGGACTTCTGGTGACCCATCTGGGGTGGCGCAGCATCTTTCTGATCAACCTTCCCATCGGCTTGCTGGGTATCTGCTTGACCTTGCGTCACGCCGCCCGCGTGGCCGGTCATCAACGGACGATCGACTGGGCCGGGCAAGCCGCGGCCATTCTTGCGTTGGCCGCGTTGACCTGGGCGCTTACCGAGGCAGCCCGCCTCGGCTGGACCCATGTCCGGGTGCTCGGCAGCGCCACGCTGGCGTTCATCGCGCTGGCGGTCTTCATAGGGATCGAATCACGCATCCGCGCGCCCATGCTGCCGCTGGAGCTGTTCCGGCGCCCCACTTTCGTCATCGCCTCGGCGGCAGGCGTGGTCGTCAACTTCGCCTACTACGGCCTGATCTTCGTGTTCAGTCTGTTCTTCCAGATTCAGCAGCATCTCTCGCCACAGATGACCGGGCTGGCCTTCCTGCCCATGACGGTGGTGCTTATCGCCGTCAACGTGCTGGCAGGAAGGCTTATCGCGCGCGTGGGACCACGCGTGCTGATGGTGCTGGGATTGCTGTTGGCCGCGTCAGGGTATCTGCTGCTCATGCCGGTGAGCATCGGTGGCAGCTACGGCTACCTGGTGTTGCCCATGCTGATGTCCGCCAGTGGAATCGCGCTGATGGTGCCGACCATGACCAACATTACCCTGTCATCGGTGGACGCCTCGCGCGCAGGCGTTGCGTCAGGCGTGCTCAATTCCGCACGTCAGGTGGGTGGGATGCTCGGCGTGGCCGTCTTCGGCTATCTGGTGCGTGACACGGCACCAACGCCGTTCATGCATGGCATGCACCTGTCGATCGGCCTTGCCGTTGTCCTGTTGCTCGGCGGCAGTGTGCTCTGCTGGCGGGGCATCAGGCCGGATCGAATCAACGCCTGACCCCGCATCGCGGTCCTGGACCAACGTCAGAATCCCGCGCATGTACGTCGGTCTTACTGTGCCGCACAGCTGCCAGCGCGCATCACTTGCGGGCGGAACGCGTGCGCTTTCCGTCGCTGTCCTGCGCAGCCGCGCGGCTCTCCGCGAACGCCGGGAAGGTCTCGGCGATGCTCGCCTTGTCGGGCAGGATGTAGAACACGCCACCGCGCTCGAACGTGGTCCGCACGACCTGCTCATAGAACGGGGTCGAGACATTGATGCAGCCGTGGGTGACACGGTTGTCGTCCGGCGACGCCGATGCCAGGCGTTCGGCACGCTTCTCGGCCGGCGTACCAGGCGGGGTGGGATGAAGGGAGACGGCGGACTCGTAGTCCACCCACAGCACGCGCCCGGCGTCGATGGACGGACCGTAGCCGCCCACGAAGCGACCGGCCGGTGTGGTGCGGTCCCGTCCCGGGATCGCGCGAAGTGCAAGACCGGCAACGCCGGGAGCGGAATGATCGCCGATGGCCGAGCCAAACAGCGCGGGTGCCGCGCCGCGAAGCCGGCCGTCGCCGCCGAATATCAGGATCTGGGCGGCGGCCTTGTCCAGCACCGCGAAGGGATAGCCCTGGCTGTCCTTGCTTGCGACCACCCAGCCGGCAAGCTCGATCACGGTGTCGGAGACTTCCTGGCCTTGCGGCAGCTCATCGACGGCGGCGGCTGGCTGGGCAACGGGTTCTTCGGCGCGGGCTACGTCGGTGCCGGCCAACGCCAACGCCATGACCAGCGCGCCACAGACGGACCGGAATGCAGGAGATGAATACGTAGGGATGGCACAGTTCCTTGCAGTTAAGACGGTGTGATCACGGGACGCCGGTGGCCTGCAACGGCCACCGGAACCCGATTCCAATTAACCGCGCGGCGTGCGGCGGGGCGCCTTTTCAAGCTGCTGGACGCGGCCTTCAATCTGATCCAGACGCTGGTTGGCCTGCTGTGCGGACTGGTTGGCCGACTCGGCACTCTGGGCTGCGCCCTGAACCTTCACGTCGAGCTGGTCGAGGCGTGAGTTGATCGTTGCAAATTCGTCTTTATAGGTGGCGCAGGCACTGAGACCGACGGTGGCGATGATGGCCACGGTGAGCGTACGGGCGGTGTTGATCTGTCGCTTGGTGAGGAACATTGCACTCCCTCCTTCGTCTGGGGAACCCGGACTATAGCGGCCTTTTCGCCAGAGCCATGACCGGCTTTCAGCTGCGATTGGAAGACGTAGAGGCAGCGTGAAGAGCGACCTTCATCGCTTCAGCTTCACTCCATCGGTCTCCGTGAGAATCCGTGGTACGTGAGTGACCAGCACGCCGGGCATCAGCATCATGGCGTGGCTGCGATAACAACGCGTGCTGCGCACAGAAGCGGCCACGCTCGCGGTGGGGCGCGAACAGAGATCGCTGCTACCCCTGCGTCATCGCCACCGGTTCGCACGCATCGATGCCGGCCAGCCCCGCGGCCCCAATGGCCTTCGCCAGAAGCTCACCACACAGCAGCTGCGGGATGGCCTCGTTGTGGGAGCCGAAGTACCGGTCGGAAAAGGCCAGCTCATTACCCGCCAGAAGCGCACCGGGAGCGAGCACGAGGGTGCCGCAGCCCACGACATCCAGGTGGCGGCCACAGCCGGAGCACAAGCGCAGGCACTGCGTCCCCATGGCGGCATAGTCCAGCGCGATCGGGGTGATGCACGTAAGGTGATGGAAGCCCGGTGCCTTCGGCAGGTCCACGAAGCGCAGGTTGGATCCACCCAACGATGCATACAGGGTTCGGAAGCGGTCGCTGACAATCACCGCGCCGTCGTAGCAGCAGGAGATGTCCAGGCGGCGCCTGCGCATCCGGAATCCTGGGTTGGTGAAGTCCGGATCGGTGCGGTAGCCGCACGTAACACACGTGGGAACGCCACTGGCCGGGTCCACTTCGTCGCACGAGCCGATCATGTGCGCGCCATTGCCTTTCAGACTGAGGTGGTAGAGCACGGGCGGTGACATCGGCAGTGAGTCGATCGGACGCCGATTTTAGCAGCGCAGGCTGACCAACCCGGTCGGTCATACTGGCAGCATGAAGATCGCCCTCGCCTCCCTGCTGCCCACCACCGACCTGCACCTGGCGGCATTCCTGCACCGCCGGCTGGCGCTTTCGCTGGGCCACGTGCGCGGCCAACTGGCGCTGGGCGCCAGCGGCACGTTCTACACCTGCGAACTGTATGGCAACGACCATGTGCAGCGTGACAGTGAGATCCGCGACATCGTCCGCGTGTTCGCCGAACGCAACGCGCCGCTGCAGGTCTGGGAAATGGACGCAGGCCAATCGCCGGAGCCGCTTGAAGAAGCCCACCTGCTGAACGCGCTCGACGCGGCCGCGGGGAGTTACCGGTAGCTCCCCGGCCTGCCCACCCCTATGAGGCGGTCAACCCTTCGTCGTCAGCTCACGAACGAAGTCCTCATAGGTACGCATCGGATGCCCAAGAATGGCCTCCAGACGCGCAACCGTGCCTTCGGTTGCCTGCATCCCGAACGTCTGGATGCCCGCCATCATCAGGCGCATGTCATAGGCCATCCACGACGGACCGAATGCAGCCATCTGTGCCTCGAACGCTGCCACGTCATCGCCCGCATAGATCACCTCCCGACCCAACGCCGTGCTCCACACCTTCGCTACCGAAGCGCCTGTCAACGCCTGCGGTCCCACCAGATCGAGCGTAACGGTGTCCAGCGCAGACGGAGCGCGATCGCGTCGCAGCAGCTCCGCCACGGCAATCTCCGCGATGTCGCGCGCATCGATCATGGCGACGCCGGCGGCACCGATCGGCATCGGGTAGACGCCATAGTCCTGGATCGTCTTCTGGACCATGAATTCGTTCTGCATGAAGTAGGCCGGACGCAGAATGGTGGCAGGAATGCCGAGGCTTTCGATCATGCGTTCAACCGTGTGCTTGCCGGTGAAGTGCGGCACATTGGTGAACTTGTCGGCATGGATGACCGACAGGTAGACGATGCGTTCGATGCCGGCTTCGCGGGCAAGGTTCAACGCGATCAGCGCCTGGGTCACTTCGTCCGGCGTGACCGCGTTGAGCAGGAACAGCGTGCGTGCCGACGCCAGTGCAGCGCGGATCGACGGCACGTCGGTCAGATCGCCGACCACTTCGATGACACCGTCGGCGAACGCCACTTTCCCGCGGCTGCGGACCAGAGCGGTGACGTCGGCACCTGCGGTGGCGAGGCCGTGGGTGATGAGAGAGCCGAGGGTGCCGGTGGCGCCGGTGACAAGAATGCTCATGTGAATCTCCTTCAGGGAGTGGAACAGGAATCAGTGCGGGAAGTCCGCGACGACGTTGTCGGCGCGCGAGGGGGTGCGGTTGCGCTCGATGGCCAGACCGGAGCCGTGCTGTCCGATGCGTGATGTGCAGGGACGTGACGCCGGGATGGACACGATGGAGCGACGATAGGCCGTTGCACAGCCAGAACGAAGACGACAATATGTAGACCTGCCGTTCCATATTTGAGACACCATGGACCTGAATGATCTGGGTGACTTCCTGCTGGTGGCCGCAAGTGGAAGCCTCGGCAAGGCCAGCCGGGCAAGCGGCAAACCGAAAGCGACGTTGTCCCGGCGGATTTCGGATCTGGAAGAGCACCTCGGCGTAAGACTGGTCGAGCGCAGCGCGCGGGGGCTGATGCTCACTGAAGCCGGCCAGCTCCTTGCCAGCCGGATCGAGGCGCCCATGGGAGAGGTCGCCGAGGCGATGATCGCCACACGCGAAGGCATGGCGTTGCCGCGCGGGCGCCTGCGCGTCGCCTCCCCCGTGCTGTTCTCTCAACTGGCCATGGGGCAGATAAGCGCTGCGTTCTGCGCGGCCTACCCGGAAGTGTTGATCGAGGTCGTGGCTGAGGACCGCATGGTCGATCTGGTCGACGAGCAGTTCGATGTGGTCATCCGGGTCAATCCGAGCCCCGACAGCACCCTGGTGGGGCGCTGCTTCGCCAAGGATCGGCTTGTTGTCGTCGCCGCTCCCGGCATTGCCCAACCAGACCCTGGTGCGGTGAGGCAGGTGCCGGGGATCGTCGCCTCGACCTTCCAATCCGGTCATTGGGACCTGGACGACGGGCGCCTGGTTCTGGAGCCCATTCCCCGGCTCAGGCTGTCCTCTTTCCTCATGATCCGCGACGCCGCACTGGCAGGCGCGGGCGTCGCTCTCATGCCAGAGTCCATTGCCTGGCATCATCTCGCCCGTGGCGATCTGGTGCAGTGGGGCGTGGTGTCGGGCGCCGATCCCGCGCTATGGGTACTGCACACATCCAGGCGCCTGGCAGCGCCCAAGGTGAGCGCGTTCGTTGACTTCCTATGCGCCCGATATCCCGACATGTCGCTTGTTCTGAACGGATAGAAGGACCCGGTTGACGGTGCCGCCACAGCCGCACACGGGACTTCTGGCAGCTTGACGAAGGGCCGTTTTACCCAATACTCCGGCCATGCTCAGCCAACACTTCCTGTTCTTCTTCGCCATGCTGGGTGCCTTCAACGGCATCGTCGCGGCATCGGTGCTGTGGTGGCGGGCCAACGGTGCGCCGTCGCAGCGCTGGCTGGCGCTGCTGATCCTGATGGTGGGCGTGCGAACCGGGAAATCGGTGGCCTTCCATTTCTGGCCGGACATCCCCTTGGTGGTGCTGCAGCTCGGCCTGACGGCGTGTTTCTTCATCGGGCCGTGCCTGTTCTTCCTGATCCGCTCCAGCCAGGGCGATGCCTCCGGCCCCGCCCGCGTAGACCGCTGGCACTTGGGCGCGCTGCTGGTGATGGCCATCGCACTGAACGTGGTGGTGCCCTATTCCACCCATGTGGATCTGTGGCGCCACGGCATCACCCCGGCCATCAACTATGCGTGGCTGGGCTACCTGCTGCTGGCCAGCGGGCACCTGTACGTCCATCGCACCCGCCTGCGCGGCACGCCGGCGGCGCCGTTGCTGCTGGGCGCGCTGGCGGGGATCTGGGTCATCTGGATCGCGTATTACACCGCCGGCTACACGTCCTACATCGTGGGCGCGTTGTCGTTCACCTTCGTCCTGGCGGCCAGCATCGTGGCCTGGCTGCGCCTGCGCGCGGGCCAGGCGCCGATCGAGCCCTACCAGGACCGCCGCATTCCCGAACTCGAGGCCGACGCGCAACTGCAGGCCCTGGCCACGTTGATGGCCACCGAACGCCTGCACCTGGACCCTGCGCTGACCCTGCCCCGGCTGGCCCGGCGGCTGGGCATGCCGCAGGCGCGGCTGTCGCAGCTGCTCAACGACAACAACCAGACCTCCTTCAAGCAGTACCTGGCGCAGCTGCGCGTGGTCGAGGCAAAGGCCTTGTTGCAGCAGCTACCGCCCAAGCCCTTGGAGCGGGTCGCCGAGGAGGCCGGCTTCCAGTCGATGTCGACCTTCCACAGCGCCTTCAAGAAGTGGGAGGGGATCACCCCGGCGGCGTTCCGCGCCACCGGCAGCGACTCCCAGAATCGATTTCAGCACTCCTGAAACGTTCCGCAACATATTGATCTGAAAGACATCCGATAGGGTGCAGGCTCCTTCCCACGAGCCAGCGCCATGCACACGTTCCGCACCTTCGCCGCCTGCCTGCTGCTCCTGCTGAGCGTCTGGCTGGGCGGCGCCTGCAGCACCGACGCCGCACCTGTTGCAGCGGCCACGGCTGCCCCCGCGCGGCCCGCAGCGGGCAGCCCGGACCGCATCCTGTTCATCATCGCCAGCAGCAAAGTGCATGGCACCTCCACGCTGCCGGCCAGCATCAGCTTCGGTGAAGTGGTGCATGCGTGGGACGTGTTCAACGCCGCCGGCTACGCGGTGGACATGGTGTCCCCCGACGGCGGCGCCGTGCCGATCCTCGATGACTACGTCAGCCCGGACGTGGCCGCGCGGCTGCACGACGCGCGGATCATGGACCCGCTGCGCACCACCTTCACCCCGGCCCAGGTGGACGCGGCCCGCTACCGCGCCGTGTATTACGTGGGGGGCAGCAACGCCATGTACGGCGTCCCCGAACACCCGGCGCTGCAACGCATTGCCCTGCAGGTTTACGAGGGCAATGGCGGCGTGGTCTCGGCGGTGTGCCACGGCACGGCCGGCATCGTGAACCTGCGGCTGGCCAGCGGCGACTACCTGATCGCGGGCAAGCGTGTCAGCGGGTTTCCCGAAGAGCACGAACAGCAGGGCGCGGCCTACTTCAAGCAGTTCCCGTTCCTGATCGGCACGACCGTCCGCGCGCGCGGCGGCGTGTTCCATGCCGTGGACGGCGAAGCGCCGCACATCCAGGTCGATGGCCGGCTGGTGACCGGGCAGAACTACGCCTCTGCCGCGCCCGTGGCCCGCGCCGTGGTAGCCGCGCTGGGCCCGCCTGCGCATCGGTTGCCGCAGCGCGCCGCACCGAACTGATTCACCGCAGTACCCAACGCCGGGCGCCGCCTGGCGCTGTTCGCCTACCCACACCACAGGAACACCCATGACATCTTCGATCCGACCCCTGGCATTTGCCGGTGCCCTGTTTCTGCTGCTTCCCACCGCCGCCGCCGCACAGAGCAGCGACCGTGAGGCCGTGGACCAGGTCATGCAGACCTTCATGCGCGCCTACCGCAGCGCCGACAACACGCTGGCCAAGCAGGTCTTCCGCAGCGATGGCGTCATGATCGGCTATTCGGAAGCCCGCGGGCCGGCACTGGCCTCCCGCACCGGGGAACAGTTCGCCGAGGGATTCGATGGCAAGCCGGCCGCCAACGAGGCGCAGCGCAAACGCAGCTACCAGATCGTGGATGTGGCCCAGAATCTGGCCGCCGTGCGGGTGAACCTGGACTACCCCGGATGGGATGGCGTGGACTACGTGGTGCTGCTCAAGACCGACGGGCAGTGGAAGATCATGAGCAAATCGTGGACCGGCGTACCGAAGTGAGTTCCAGCATTGCGTAGGCATGCCCCGCATGGTCCCGGCCTGCTGCCAGAGCTTTTCGGAAAGACAATGCCTCCCGGCGCCGCAATGGGAGGCAGCTTTCGTAGAGGCGACGGGTTCGCGCCAGATGGCTCACGAATCGCAAAAAAGAACACACAACTGGCCAGCATAGTAATCTACTCAAGAAACCAGCTACATTTGCAGTCGGACCTCCCGCGCCCCTGGTGCCCTTCACGGCATGCCAAATAAAGACGTAATCAAACCCATGAATCCATTCCTATCGCCCCGCGAATGGCGGCGTCGGCTCATTGCTGCGATCAACATTCCAACGACACTAGAATTCACGGGCAGGGGATTTATTTGCGCCCTAATTACGAGCCGCTGCCATCTGGGCTGCCCCCATTGCATGTTCGCATCAAACATGGATGAGCGACGATCATCAACAAATACAATGACCCTTGACCGAGTTAACCGCCTATTGCAACTCGTAAAGGATTCCAATACTGGATACTTTCTTGTTTCCGGCGGAGGAGAGGGATTTCTAGAGCTATCGCTCATGTACAGAATAATCGAGGGTAGCTCGGCAGATGTCACCTGGATGGTCACAAGTGGATTCTGGGCAACCACCGAATCAAATACAGAGAGAGTGCTTTCGAACTGCCGCGCTGCGCACACGGGAGGCAATTCAAACAATCCAGACAGATCGATCGTTATCAGACTAAGTGTCGACCAGCACCACATAGACCGAATTGGGTCACCAGATGACCCCTTGGCTTACGTGCGCCGGATCATCAAATCCTTCGACGCGGCACATCCAGATGAATCAGGCTTTTCATTGATGCTACATTGCCTGGACGGTGAACAAGAGTTAGTTGACATCCTGGCGAAGCAACTCGGCGGTTCGCTGCATGAAACCGAAGAAAAGATGCATTCAAAGATCAAGGTTACTGAAAGATCGATGCAACTGCTGTTACCGTCCGGCCTCGAACTTCCAGTAACATTCGCAAAGTTGCTACTCTCCGACATGGCGGCAGACCTGCGAAACGAAGATCTCTCAACCAAGAGGGTGAAGATATGGGAACGAGACGCATATATTAACGAGGGCGACCGCACCGGTCTGCAATTGCACGACCATGGCTATGGACATGACATGCTGGTCATATACGACGGCCGAGTCGCTGGGGGTTGGCAATGCGAGATGCCGGACGTCGAGATAAATATTGATGAGCACAACTATGCCGAAGTCATGAAACGCACACTCTCAGACCCAGGGGTCCTCGCAACTATCGAGAAGGGTCTGCGATACCGATTCGAGGTAATCGAGGAGGTCAGCGTCAAGGCGTGTGAACGCGCGAAGGCCGTGAACATTCGAGACTACACAAGTCCAGTTCTGCTCGAGGAGGACCGAGTCAAGTTGTACTACACAATCCGAGCAATACAAGACTTCCGCAAGGATGGACGCATGGAGGCATGTGCGGAATCCGTAGACAGCGAAGTTGTCACGATAATTAATGCCACGCGCACGCAACTTCTCACGTGGTATGGAGAATCTACGCATGACATCCTCGAGCAGTACCGCCAACAACACTGCGGCTTCTCAGAGTTTGAGAAAGGGCTTATCGCGTTCTCACATGAAAAGAACGCATTAAAATTTGTTGAAGCAACGCTTGACGCAAGCAAGAACAGCACAAGAACGGTTGATCAGTGGCGTCTTTTGCTACTCCGAGTTAAGCATGATTGGTACGACATTTCATCGTGGAAAACGGAGACCCTGTCAGCACTCGACGAGGCTACGGCGATCATAGACACCCACATTCTTAAAGGGAAAAGGCCATATGAAGGCCTTTCCATGCAGAGCTTAAGGTAGCGCAGATGATGCGCATCGCTGTTACTGGCGCAACTGGATTCATTGGTACGCGGCTAATCCAGCACCTACAGCCATGCAACAAAGTATTGCCGCTCAGCCGGAGTCCAGCGGGCAATTTTCCTTCGCTTGACCTAAGTCAACCAACCACTCTTCGTAGCGCGCTAGAGAGCATCGATGTTGACATGGTTGTACATGCAGCGGGAATGGCACGTCGCGCGCAGTGCACACTTAATCCGCAACTAGCCAAACTAATAAATGTAGATGCGACTCGCGCAATTGCCGAATGGTCGGCGGCGCGCAGCATCAGAATGATCTTCCTTTCATCTGTCGGCATTGATGAGGACAACGTATACGCCGACACCAAGCGCCAAGCCGAACAAGCCATTGAAGAGGTCGGGGTGAACGCCAGCGTGCTGCGCCTTGCCTACACATTCGGAATGAGTACAAGCGAGTCCAGACCGAAGCCACAGATGCGCTTGGAGAATGAGATGCGCGATCGAGGCAGCGAAGTCTTTGACCGCGCCTGGAAATTCCAGCCAACTAGCCTTACACATATGTGCAAGGTCGTCGGCTCCCTCGTCGACGAGAACATCTCTATTCCACGAATTGCCAACATAGTTACGACTGAAGCAACCACCATGCACGCGTTAGCTTCCGTTTGTTCTGGGCGAGATGTGCGTTCATCCACTGATTATCATGAACGAGGCAGCAAGTTTATCGATACTAGCCATTTAGTTCTCGCGCGACTACCAACATGCTCTCTCTCAGAGCTTCACGATGAGCTCCGATGTTTACGTTACGCCGCGCCACAGCCATCGAACACGATGGAAACGCGACAAGACTGAGAACCAATAAAATAGCTGGCGGAACCTTATGGAAATTAGAACGTGAGAACGAATGTCATGCCCCTCACCTTGATCCAAAAATACGGAAGACATTCGGATTTCATACTTGGTCACAGTCTTCCCAGGCGCTGGAACTTCCGACAGAGCGACGAGATCGGATCCGCGCTCAATAGCCGGCCCAGCAAAGGAACTGCTCCAGCATATCTGGAAGGCACGCAACGCCGCCGGCGGCTTCGAACCTGCCCGAATCGACCTTGCAATACAGCCATTGCGCATCCGTCTCTGAGTCACCTCGGCGGATGGGGGCATGGGGCTTGTCCTGAAGCACCGTATCGATCAGGTCCACGGATACCGTCCAGCCCGGGTTGTCCAGCGTGTCGATCCTGATGCCAAAGGAATGTTCCCAGTCCCCATCACACTGATCGGCGTACCACTTCTGAAGGCGGTCAAGCGCGTGCATCGACGTCCCCTTTTTTGACCCAGACCATGGGCCGGATGGCTGCATCGTGAAAGATCACGCACGCGCTGGACTGTGCCGGCGCGAGCCGTCAGTCGCGCGCATTGCTCAACCTGTCATGGATCGAATACACCACCGAGAAGATCTTCCAGCCGCGCTCGGTTCCCACCAGCTGCCACATCTCCCTGCCCCAGTTGGTCGTCGCGCCGTTGGCAAGGAAGCGGTAATCGAACGACACCGACGCAACATCGCCGTCCGTGTCGATCTTCACGTTGGAGAACTCCTCGGCGCGCGGCTCGGTGGTGGCCACCACCTCGTCGATCAGGGCGACAAAGGTGTTCGAGGGAAGCTGGCGCGCCTTGATCGCGTCGGGCTTGGTCCTGCGGATCGTCGCCAGGCGAACATCCTCCGACACGAACTGCCAGCCGATGTCGGCGGGCTTGTCCGAGAAGAACAGGTCCATGTAGGCCGCCTTGTCCTTGTGGATCAGCGCTGACTGGAACGCGTCCATTACGTGCTCGATCGCCTGCACATCGTCGGCCACGTTGCGTTCCGCGCGTGCCGGGGCACAGACAACCAGCGCGACGAAGAAGGCGATCAGCGGGATGCTTCGTATGGCCATACAACGCTCCTGATAGGTGAGTTCAACCGACGTACGCGAGCACATCCGCTACCGCGCACTGCCATCCACGTACGGCCGCGACTGCAGGATCAGCACCTCATCCCCCACCACGGCCCACTCAATGTCCTGGTCCACGCCGCCCAGCGCCTGCTTGGTGCTGGCGCCCACCCGGGCCAACCGCGCGATGAGCGCATCGGTGAGCACCTGGCGTGAACCGGTGATGGGCACTTCGCGCACCCCGCCGGCCGCGTTGGCCACCAGCTGGGTATCTTCAGCCGACCGGCTCAGTACCTGCACCGCCTTGGACCAGGTGGAGTACATCACCTGCTCGGCCTGGCGCTTGCCTTCCACCACGCGGATACCCAAGCCGCGCTTGGCCGAGATGTAGGTGATGTGGCGGCGGGCGGCGTCGAACGGATCGCGCGTGATCATCACGCCGGAGCTGTCCGAAGGCGCGGCGCGCTGCACCAGTACCGCCATGGCCACCGCGTCCTGGCGCAGGCCGGCTGCCGTACGGGCCTCGTACGCCTCGAAGTTGAAGACCGACGCCCATACCGTCTGCACGGCCTTGGCTACGTCGTCGGTGCGGGTGACATTGGGCACGGTGGTGTACAAACCGGCGCCGCTGAAGCCCGGCAGGTCCTCGGAGTTGGACGAGCTGCGCACGAACACCGCGCCGCCCTGCAACTGGCTGCGCCACTGGCTGTCCAGGCTGCGCACGAAGGCTGGATCGGGCGCGGCGTTGGCGATTTCCGCACGCAGCCCCGCCAACGCATCACGGCGGACGGCCGCGTCGGTACTGAAACCGGGACGACGTTGAAGTTCCTGCAGGCGCTGGGGAATGCGCAGCCGCTGCATCATCGCCTGGTAGTGGGCGAACGGGATGCAGAAGCCGTCGGGCACGCGCGCGGCGGGTGGCAGCGCGGTTTTCAGCGTGCCGAGGTTGGCCGCCTTCACCCCGCAATGCCCGCTGTCGCGCGCGCGCAGCGCGGCCAGCGGCTTGAGCGCGACCACGCTCAGGTCCGGGCGTGGCAGGTTGCGCACCGTGGGGCGCGCCGCGGTGGCCGACGGCGTGCGTGCCGGGCGCGTCAGGCGGGTGACCTGGTAGTTGTTGTGGGTGACCTCCAGGGCGACCCACTGGCCGTCGTACGGGCGCAGGGCCGCCTGGGCATCGCGCAGGTAGAGGTTGGGAATGCCCCAGCCCTTGGCCAGCAGGTTCACGTGCGACAGCAGGGTGGAGGGACGCTGGGTGACCAGGCCGGCCACCGGTGACAGCGCGATGGGCACCTCATCCAGCACCGGGATGTCGCCCGGCGACAGCGTGCGCAGCTGCGCCTCCGAGCGCACGATGCGCAGCCGACCCTCGGCGCGGCCGGTGTTCAACGGCAGGAAGCGCTGCTCGCGCAGCAGCGCCTCCTGGCTGACGTAGGCCAGGCCCATCGTGGTGGCCAGCTGCTCGTGCTGGGTGGAGTTGGTCTTGAAACGGATCGGCTCACGGAAGGAGGCGCGCACCACCGTGTCGGTCTGCCGCAGCAGGGGCGCGGTGAGCTTGTCGCCCTCCCAGAACTCGAAGGTGTAGCCGGGCAGATCGCGCTGCCAGCTGAGCGTGCCGAACAGGAAGCGCCGCTCGGGGTCACGGTACTGGGCGTTGAGCGTGGCCTTGTCCAGGCTGCGCACCAGCCGCTGGCGGCGCACGAACTGCTCGTGCAGCGCAATGCGCGGGGTGTTGATGTAGTAGATGCGCGCGGCGTTCTGCCGGTCGATCACGAAGATCAGGTGCGGCATCTCCAGCGCGGTACCGGCGTTGTAGACGCGGGCGAGCTGCATGAACTGCGCGCGGTTGTCGATGCGCGACAGATAGTCCGGCCCTTCGGTCGACGTGGGAGCGGCCTCGTTACCTGGCCGGTACTCGTAGGGTGATGGCTTGCGTGCGGTCTGCGCCAGCGCAGCTGAGGTGCAGCACAGCAGCAGCACAAGCAGCGCCAACACGCGCGGTGGCCAGGCAAGGTGCGTACGGGATCGGTCCATGATGCCGGTGCAGGAGTTGAAGTGGGTGGATCATAAGCCAGTCCGGCGGCGCTGGAGGGTCGGGCGTCAGCGCGCGTGGTCAGCGCCTGTGCGTGTAGCCGCTACCGCCGGCACCTCCACCGTGGTGAGCCGTTCGGCCCGCAGGCGTCGCAGCCGGCGCGCCGTGAGCGTCAACCCGTCCACCGCACCCACCGCCGTCCGCGTGAATGTCACCGTCCATGGGCCACTGACGAAGCGGTCACCGCCCACGGCCTCCAGCACCAGGTCACTCTGGCGCGGCCAGCGCACGGTCAGCTTGCCGTCCACCATCAGCACCGTGTAGGTCATGCCGACCTCCTCGATACGGTACTGCCCGGCCAACGACGCCAGCGCCTCGGCGGAGGGCATCGGTGCGTCAACGCGCGAGAAGACGCGCGGCGTGGGCCAGGAATCCCAGATCCGCAGTTCGCGTGTACCTGGCAGCGCCTTGGTGGAGGTATCGAACTGCCATCGCGCCACCTCGCCCGCGCGGAACAGCCCACCGCCGAGCGCTTCCAACGGGGACGCCGCGCCGGACGGACGCAGCGCCCCGTCCTTCACGTCCACCCGCACCACTTCGTCGGTCACGGCACTCCAGTACACGCCCGCCAGCGGCACCAACGCCGCCTCCGGCACCTTCACCGCGGATGCAATCGGCCTCATCTGGTCCCCGAGATACACCGCCGCAATCTTCTGGTTGAGCTCCGCAGGTGCAAGCGTGGTGCCGTTGCACAGCGTCACGATCGCCAGCCGCTGGTCGGGGAAGGCCACCGTGTCGGCCCGGTACCCGGCATGCACGCCATCGTGGCCAATGGTGCGCAGGCCACGGTAGGTGCTGACGAACACGCCGCCGCCGTAGCCATTTGCTGCGCCGCTATCCAGCGCAGCCGAACGCTGCAGGGAGGCCACCAACGCTGCCCCACCCACGCGCCCGTCAACGAAGTTGGCCTGCCACTTCAGCAGGTCGCCCACGGTGCTGAACAGACCGGTTGGACCGTAGTAGTCCGATGCCGGAATGCTGATCTTCCAGCCGCCCTTGCCATCGGCCTGGTACGCCGCGGCACGCCCGCGCACGATCTCGGTGTGGTCGTCCTGGAAGTGGGTGTCGGCCATGCCCAGCGGCTTGAAGATGCGCTCATCGGCAAAGGCCCACAGCGGCTTGCCGGAGACGCGCTGCACGATGACCGCCAGCAGCGTGTAGCCCAGATTGTTGTAGAGCGTTTCGCTGCCCGGCGCGAAGTTCACGCCACGTTGCCGGCTGGCAATCGCCAGCATGTCGTTCTGGGTCATGAGGTCGTCGCTGCGCCACCCGGCCAGGTACAGCAGCTGCCCCTGCTCGCGCAGGCCACTGGTGTGGTGGATCAGCTGCGCGATGGTGATCTTGCGGCTAATGTTCGACATCTCCGGCAGGTAGGTGCGGATGTCATCGTCCAGCGACAGCTTGCCGTCCTGTGCCAGCAGCGCGATCGAGAAGGCGGTGAACTGCTTGGAGACCGACCCGACGAGGAAGATCGATTCCGGAGAGAGGGGGATGTCGTACTCGAGCGTGGACATGCCGTAACCGCGCGCGTAATCCAGCACACCGTCGCGGGAGATCCCCACCGCGCAGCCGGGCGTGGCGGTGCCGTTCCACGGGGCGAACAGGGCGTCCACCTGCGCGTGGCGATCTGCCGGTGGGATGCCGGCGGGCTTCGCCTGACCAAGCGTGGGCTGCACGGCCCACGCGGTGGCGATGATCGCCATCAACAAGACGGATCGACTGACACGCACGGCAGGCCCCTGGATGGATGCCCACGGCAGTGTTGGGCAGCGCAACCTAGCATGGCTATTGAAGGCTGCGATATAGGCCGGAAGTTATCTCCCGGCGTATCCGAACCCCTGCATTTCAAAGCGGCCTGCTTTGGCACCACGCCGTCGATGGGCGTCAGCGCAGCACGGCTTCGGCATCCACCAGCTGCACGTCGTGCATCAGGTTGAGGTAGGCCTCGTAGTAGTGCTTGTGCGACGCGCCGACGATGGTCAGCAGGCGCATGCCGGGGGTCTGGCCCAGCACGTCACGCATGTTGGCGACCATGCGCAGGTTGCGGGTTTCCCAGTAGCCCACGTAGTTGCGGCCAAACGCCTGCGGCGAAGGCTCCACCAGCGCCGCGCCGAAATCGCTGCGGTAGGTCTGCATCGCGCCTTCCGGCGCGTTGTATGCGCGGTAGATCGCCAGCATGCCGTGCGGCTGGGTCAGATGGGCGTTCAGCGCATCGTCCGCCGCGTGGCGGGCTTTGGAATACGGGTTGTCCCACGCCTTCCTGATCGCATCGGCCGCCGCCTTCTCTACCTCCTTCGGCGTGGGCGAATCGGCGGTGTGGTCATCCACCGCCCACACCCGCTCCAGTCCCAGCCGGGCAGCGAGCGTGGCGGCCACCAGCACCGACTCGTCGCGCCGCTGCAGGCGCTTGTCCAGGAAGGCCACCAGCGCGTCGGTCATACCGTCGGCGGCAATGCGTTGCTCGGCGGGCAGGCGCAGCCATTGCACCACCGCGGAGTTGCGCTCACCGGCGGCCAGCCATACCGCTGCCAGCCGTCGGCGCTGCGCCGCACTGGGGGTGGCGGGCCACTGGGCCAGCAGGCGCTCGGCCTCGGCGTTGGCGGCCGGTACGTCCAGGCCGGTTGCGGCCTGCGCCGGGCCGGTATCCACGCAGTAGCTGCTCACGCTGTCGGCATACCGCGCGGGATTGCGCCGCATGTAGTCGCACTGCAGGCCGGACACGGCTTCCACCGCAATCGCCTCCGGCTTCCATGCGGCCAGGCGCTCGAGCAGCGGTTCCAGCTGGGCCGGCGCGAAGGTGTCCGGCATTCCCGACAGGTGCGGCGAGCCCAGCACCAGCACCTCGTTGGGCCGGCCCGCCGGCGGGCCCTTCAGCTGGTCGGGGTGGAAGGGGGGCTGGTACCCCGTCCCGGCGGCCAGCGCGCTGGCGCTGCACACCCCAAGAATGAACATACCGCTGATGCGTCCGATCATGCTGCCTCCATGCAATGGCGGGTGCCTTGCCTGGACGCGATGCTGGTGCACCCGGCGCGCAGCGGAAACCCCCGATGGTCATGGCAACCCTTCGGGCGTTTGCTGCATCGGGATCGGTCAACTGCCCTGCCGCGCTTCCACCACCTCGCCGTCTTCCTTGATGAAGGGGCGCGTCATCGGCGGCAGGATTTCCAGCACGACCTCGGAGGGACGGCACAGCCGGGTGCCCAGCGCCGTCTGCACGAACGGCCGGTTGATCAGGATCGGATGCGCCAGCATCGCGTCCAGCAGTGCGTCGCCGCCGAGCGCGGGGTCGCCCAGCCCCAGCGCGTCATACGGCGTGCCCTTCTGCCGGATGGCATCGCGAACGCCCAGGCCTGCCGCTGCGATCAGTTCGATCAGGCGCGCGCGGCTGGGCGGGTGGGCCAGGTAGTCGATGACCTGTGGTTCGATGCCCACGTGCCGAAGCATCGCCAGCGTGTTGCGCGAGGTGCCGCAATTGGGGTTGTGGTAAATGACGGCGTTCATGCGCCCTCCGCCTGGTTCAAGGCTGCGTCCACCACGCCGGCAGCGGCCGCAAGCGCGACCGCCTCGACCGCGCCCTTGCGTTCGCTGTAGCGGTCCACCAGGTAGTCGCTGCGCCCGCGCACCAGCAGGGTGAACTTGACCAGTTCCTCCATCACGTCCACCACGCGATCGTAATAGGCCGACGGCTTCATCCGCCCCGCATCATCGAACTCCTGCCATGCCTTGGGCACGGACGACTGGTTGGGGATGGTCACCATGCGCATCCAACGGCCCAGCACGCGCAGCGCGTTGACCACGTTGAACGATTGCGAGCCACCGCAGACCTGCATCACCGCCAGCGTGCGTCCCTGGGTGGGGCGCACGCTGCCTTCTTCCAGCGGCAGCCAGTCGATCTGATTCTTGAACACCGCCGTCAGCGTGCCATGCCGCTCCGGGCTGACCCACACCTGGCCTTCGGACCACAGCGATGCCTGGCGCAGTTCCTGCACCTTGGGATGCGTGGCCGGTTCGGCGTCGAGCATCGGCAGGCCATGCGGATCGAACAGCCGGGTGTCCGCCCCAAGCTGTTCCAGCAGCCGCTGCGCTTCCAGCGCCAGCTTGCGGCTGAACGATTGCGGGCGCAGCGAGCCATACAGGATGAGGATGCGCGGGCGGTGGCGCGGCGCCGTGCCCTGCTCCAGCCTGGCGGCCGAGGGAAGGTCCAGAGCGCCGGGCACTACGTTGGGGAGGGGGTGCATGGGGTTGTCCATCGCCGATAGTTCCATTATTCTAGAATCATGGAACATACGACTGCAACCCACGCACTGGCTGCCCTGGGCCACGCCACCCGACTCTCGATCTTCCGCCTGCTGGTGCAGGCCGGCCGCGGCGGCAAGCTGGCCGGCGACATCGCCCAGGCGCTGGCGCTGCCCGGCGCCACGCTGTCCTTCCACCTGAAGGAGCTGAGCGCGGCCGGGCTGATCAACGCCGAGCAGCGTGGCCGCACCATCTGCTACCGGGCCGAGTTCCAGGCCATGAACGCACTGGTGGCCTACCTCACCGAAAACTGCTGCGCCGATGATCCGGCCTGTGACCGGCCCGGTTGCTGAGCACGCGCCATGCCCCCTCAGCCCCCGCGTCTTTCCTTTCTGGATCGCTACCTCACCCTCTGGATCTTCCTGGCCATGGCGCTGGGCGTGGGGCTGGGCGCGATGTTCGACGGCGTACCGGCCGCGCTTAACAGCCTGTCGGTCGGTTCAACCAACGTCCCCATCGCGATCGGCCTGATCCTGATGATGTATCCGCCGCTGGCCAAGGTGAAGTACGAGGAACTGCCCCGGGTCTTCGCCGACAAGCGCGTGTTGCTGCTCTCGCTGCTGCAGAACTGGGTGGTGGGGCCGCTGCTGATGTTCGGCCTGGCCGTGCTGTTCCTGCGCGACTATCCCGACTACATGACCGGCCTGATCCTGATCGGCCTGGCGCGCTGCATCGCCATGGTGCTGGTATGGAATCAGCTGGCACGCGGTGACAGCCAGTACGTGGCAGGGCTGGTGGCGTTCAACTCGATCTTCCAGATCGCACTGTTCAGCGGCTATGCGTGGTTCTTCCTGTCGTGGCTGCCCTCGATGCTCGGGCTGCAGGGCAGCGTCATCCACGTCAGCTTCTGGACCATTGCCGAGGCGGTGCTGATCTACCTGGGCATTCCGTTCCTGGCCGGCTTCCTCGCCCGGCGCTGGTTGCAGGCGCGCAACGGCGCCCGCTGGTACGAAGAGACGTTCCTGCCGCGGATCAGCCCGATCACGCTGGCCGCGCTGCTGTTCACCATCGTGGCGATGTTCAGTCTGAAAGGGGGCGAGGTGCTGCGCATTCCGATGGATGCGGTGCGCATCGCCATTCCGCTGACGCTGTACTTCCTGATCCAGTTCATCATCAGCTTCCTGATGGGCCGGTTCGTCGCCCGCGACTACCCACGCACCACGGCCATCGCGTTCACCGCGGCCGGCAACAACTTCGAACTGGCCATCGCCGTGGCGATCGCGTCCTTTGGCTTGGCCTCACCGGTGGCGTTCGCCGCCGTGATCGGGCCGCTGGTGGAGGTGCCGGTGCTGATCCTGCTGGTGCATGTGGCGTTGCGTTTGGGGAAGCGGTGGTTTCCAGCGGACGCGCGTACCGGGTGAGTGCTGCGGGTCGTGGCACGGCCGTGCAGGTGCGCGCGTTACATCAGGCGGGTGCGTGCGCGTGAGATGCTGGCGGGACGGGTGAATGCAGTGCATTTCAAACAACCGATTGAAACACCCGTAACTTCGCCGAACTGGACACCATCAGCCGGTTCCGCCAGACTTCGCCCTTTCCCGCTTCGTGGCACCCATGGCGAAACTGCTGGTCCTGCATGGCCCCAACCTCAACCTGCTCGGCACACGCGAGCCGGGGGTGTATGGGCACACCACGCTGGCGCAGATCGACCAGGCCCTGCTGGCCCAGGCGAACGCCGCCGGGCATGACGTGGAGAGCCTGCAGTCCAACGCCGAACACCACCTGGTGGACCGCGTGCAGGCCGCCCGTGAAGACGGCACCGCCTTCATCCTGATCAACCCGGCTGCGTTCACCCATACCTCGGTGGCCCTGCGCGATGCGCTGGCCGCGGTGGACGTGCCGTTCATCGAAATCCACCTGTCCAACCCGCATGCGCGCGAGCCGTTCCGCCAGCACAGCTATTTCAGCGACAAGGCGGTGGGCGTGATCTGCGGCTTTGGGGCCGACAGCTACCGCTACGCGATGGATGCCGCCCTGACCCGCCTGCAGGGCACGCGCGCCTGATGACGCTGCTGCGCGCCCTTGCCTGCGTGGTGCTGTCGGCTGGCCTGTGTGCCGGCGCGGCGGCGTCCGACCGTGAGGCCGAAGGCATCGACTGTGCGCACCCGACCACCACGATGGAGAGCGACCTGTGCGCCTCCGACGTGGCCGCCGCCGCCGACGTCGAACTCAATGCCGTGTATGCGCAGGCGCGCAAGCAGCTGCGTACGCCGGCCAAGGGCGGCAGCTGCAGCTACTGCGGCAATGCCGAACAGGAGCTGGTGTTGGCGCAACGTGCCTGGATGCAGTTGCGCGACCACGACTGCAATGCGGTCTACGCCCTCAACTCCGATGGCACCGCGCGCAACGGCGCGCAGATGCGCTGCCTGATCACCCTGGCGCGCGACCGTACGCGGCAACTGCGCGACTTCTACGAATTGCTTTGACCCGAGCGCACCGCGCTTCCCACCACACTGACACCACGAGCCAAGAGGCCCCCATGGATCTCCGCAAAATCAAGAAGCTGATCGACCTGCTGGAAGAGTCGAACCTCGCCGAAATCGAAATCAAGGAAGGCGAAGAGTCCGTGCGCCTGTCGCGCGCCCCGGTCTCCGGCTACGGCATGATGCAGGCCGCCCCGCAGATGATGATGGCGCCCGCGCCGGTGCAGGCCGCCGCGGCCCCGGCGATGCCGATGCAGTCGCCCACCGAAGCCTCCACCGGCGGCACCGCCAAGGCCGGTAACGCCCTGCCGGACGGCCACGTGCTGCGCGCCCCGATGGTCGGCACCTTCTACTCGTCGTCCTCGCCGGACAAGCCGGCCTTCGTGTCGGTGGGCCAGGCCGTGAAGGCAGGCGAAACGCTGGCGATCATCGAAGCGATGAAGATGTTCAACCCGATCGAAGCCGATGTTTCCGGCACCATCGTCGCCATCCTGGGCGAAAACGGCCAGCCGGTCGAATTCGACCAGCCGCTGTTCGTGATCGGCTAAGGACTCGTCCATGCTCGACAAAGTCGTTATTGCCAACCGAGGGGAAATCGCGCTGCGCATCCTGCGCGCGTGCCACACCCTGGGCATCCGCACGGTGGCCGTGCATTCCACGGTCGACCGCAACCTCAAGCACGTGGCCATGGCCGACGAGTCGGTCTGCATTGGTCCGGCACCGTCGTCTGAGAGCTACCTCAACATTCCGGCGCTGATTGCCGCGGCGGAAGTCACCGACGCCCAGGCCATCCACCCGGGTTACGGCTTCCTGTCGGAGAACGCCGACTTCGCCGAGCGCGTGGAAGAGTCCGGTTTCATCTTCATCGGCCCCAAGGCCGACACCATCCGCCTGATGGGCGACAAGGTGGAAGCGATCCGCGCGATGAAGGCTGCCGGCGTGCCGTGCGTGCCCGGCTCGGGCGGCCCGCTCACCGACGACATCGTGGCCAACACCAAGATTGCCCGTGAGATCGGCTACCCGGTCATCATCAAGGCCTCCGGTGGCGGCGGCGGTCGCGGCATGCGCGTGGTGCATGCCGAGGCGTCGTTGAAGGCGGCCATTGAGACCACCAAGTCCGAAGCGAAGGCCGCCTTCAGCAACGACCAGGTGTACATGGAGAAGTTCCTGGAGAATCCGCGCCACGTGGAGATCCAGGTGCTGGCCGACGGCCAGGGCAACGCCATCCACCTGGGTGAGCGCGACTGCTCGATGCAGCGCCGCCACCAGAAGGTGGTGGAAGAAGCACCGGCACCGGGCATCAGCGACGAAATGCGCGAGCAGATCGGCAAGGTATGCGTGGAGGCCTGCATCCGCATCGGCTACCGTGGCGCGGGCACCTTCGAGTTCCTGTTCGAAGACGGCCGTTTCTACTTCATCGAAATGAACACCCGCGTGCAGGTGGAGCATCCGGTGACGGAGATGGTGACCGGCATCGACCTGGTCTGCGAACAGCTGCGCATTGCCGCCGGCCAGAAGTTGACCATCAAGCAGAGCGACGTGGTGCTGACCGGCCACGCGATCGAATGCCGCATCAACGCCGAAGACGCCGAAACCTTCGTGCCGAGCCCGGGGCAGATCACCGCCTTCCATCCGCCGGGTGGTCCCGGTGTGCGCGTGGATACCCACATCTACAGTGGTTACCGTGTGCCGCCGAACTACGACTCGATGATCGGCAAGCTGATCGTGCACGGCCCGGACCGCGAAACCGCGATCGCGCGCATGCGCGTGGCGCTGAGCGAAATGGTGGTTGATGGCATCAAGACCAACGTGGCGCTGCAGCAGCGGATCATGCGCGACAAGGGCTTCCAGGCCGGTGGGCAGAACATCCACTACCTGGAAAAGCGCCTGGCCGAACGCAAGAACAAGTCGATTGCGTTGACCTGATCGCGCGGTAGTGCGTTACAGCAGAAAGGCGGGGGATTCCCCCGCCTTTTTGTTTGTCCGGAATATGGGTTACGGGGACCGGTTCCGGTGGGTCGACCAAGGGTCGACACCCACCGGTGTTTGGGCCGGTTCCCGCGTGCCGACCAATGGCTGACACCCACCGGTAGGTACCGACCGTTGGTCGGTACGCCCTGCCTCAACGCAACAGCGCGATGAGCAGCAGGATCGGGATCGGAATGCCCAGGAACCACAGCAGCAGGTATCTCATGGTGAATCCTCCTCGTTGAGCGGTGGGTTACAGGTCGCGGCGGCGGCCGCCCCAGGTGGCGAACAGGCTGGCGCTGAACGCGCCGATGAGCAGCGTGATGAACAGCCACAGCGCGGCGTAGGCGGTCGCCTTGCGCGCGTCGTCAGCGGCCTGCTTGGCGTCGTTCTTGGCCTTTTCCAGCGAGGCGCGCAGACGGGTCTGCATGTCGGTCACGCGGGCCTGCGCTTCGGCCTGGCTCATGCCGGTCTGGTTGGCCACCAGCTGCGCCAGGTACTGGGTATCAGCCGGGTCCATGGCATCGCCCTTCAGGCTGTTGACCACGATGCGGTTGACCTCGCCACGGACGTCACCCCGACCCGGACCCGGGCCGCGTTCGGCACCCGTCATCGGGCGCGGCGGCGGTGCTACGGGGCCTGCCTGCGGCTGCACCATCGCCGGTGCAGCGCCGGCAACCGGTGCCGGCGGCGGGCCCATCGGTGCAGTCGGTGCAGCCGGTGCATTCGGATTGGCGCGGAACAGGCCATCCACCCAGTACTGCAGGTCGCCGTTGTCGCCGCCCATGGCGGCCGGCCCGGCAGCGGCGGCCAGGCCGCCTGCGGTGGTGGCGGCCGCCCCTGCGGTGGCACCGGCCACCTTGGCGCCCGCGCCCAGCACGCCGCCGATGGCGGTGGTGAGCAGGCCGGCCGTCAACAGCGTGGCCACCGACCACGACAGGAAGCCGTGTGCGGTATCGCGGAAGTAGGTCTCATCGCCGTGCAGGTTGCTCCACTTGTTGCGTAGCCGGCCCGCGAGATAGCCGCCCAGTCCGGAGGCGGCAATGGCAGTGAAGGTGAGCCAGGCAATGCTGGACCAGCCGAACGCCTCGGCCGACACGCCCTCATAAGACCACGGCGATACCGATGACAGCCCAAGGCCGACGCCCAGGATCAACAACACCAGCGACAGCGCGGCAGCCGCGGCGGCACCGGCGAAGATTGCGCCCCAGGACGTGGCACTGTCGTGCGGCGCAACGGGGGGCGGGGTCACCACTGCAACCGTCGCGGTGGCGTGTGGTTCGGATGCGGCGTAATCGCCTCGGATGTTCATGGGGCAGGTTTCTCCGGCACGTGCGCTGCGAATGCAGCTGACGTGCGCAGGCTGCGCGACATCGCGTGAAACAGCCGAGAGCCTTGGGCGAAGGCGGCGTGCACTGGCATCCACGAGGCGATCACGCCCGGCGCGGCATCTGCACGTTTTCCTGCCTTGCACGCCCGATCAGATCGGCCACGCAGCGGCACTCAGCGCGCGCTGCGGACCCGTGCTGACCCACCACGGGAACCACACTGCAGCGGGGACATCGAGGCGATGCCCCGCGCAGCGGAGGGGATCAGCGCGGCGCGTTCGCCGCGGTCACCTGGCTGTTCTTGACCGGTGCCACGCCCAGCGACGAGGTCGGGTCGACAATCACCATGGTCTCGGTGGAACCATCGGGCCACACCACCTGGAAGGTGCTGCCGGTGGGCAGCGACGCGAACGGCATGCCGCTCTGCGCGCGGTACACCGCGGCCACCTGGCTGGCACCGGCGCGTCGCACGTCTTCCTGCGTCTTCACCGAGGTCAACTGCACCTTGGACAGGTTGCGATAGCGATCCTCGTAGGTATCGATCATCACCAGCCCGACCGCGCCGGCCGAATAGGCCACAAACAACACCACCCAGAACCAGAACTTGGCACCGTGCAGGAATCGACGGTAATTCATCGCCCTTTCCTCTTCTTGATCAGTTCTTCAACCAAAGCCTTCATTGTCCCCGCACCTTGCCGCGAAACCGCGGCGTCATAGACGAAGGTGGCAAAATCCTGCCCACCGTCCTGCGAACAGATCCCACCGTTCGCGCAGAAATTGTTCATCAGCACACTGTCCGGCCCGCAGGCCATGCCCAGCTGGCATGCACCCAGCCGCCAGGCCAGTTCACTGAACTGATCCCCTGCCACCAGCCCCTCCAGCGCGCGGTCACCGCTGGCGCGCTGGCCCATTGCCGGCGACAGCGCCATGAAGGCTTCCGGGTCGCGGGAATCGAGCACGCGTTCGACCAGCCCACGGCGATACTCCGGTGTGTTCATCAACGGCTGGCCGTCGGCGAACAACGACGCCTCGGCCGCCAGGTTGCCGGCCTTGGCCGCCTGCTGGCGCTGGGCGAGGATCAACTGGCGGCCCAGCCCGTCGCTGGCCACGAAGCCGCCACAGCGACGCGCCACGCGCTCGCGTGCCTGCACCATGGCCGGCGCGGCGGTCAGGCCGAGCCCGTTCAACAACGCGTTGTCCAACTGGTAGCCGCCCGGGTCCATCGCGTAGATGGCGCAGTAGTCGTACACCCGGCTGACCATCCACCCCGCTTCGGCGTTGCCGTTGGCGGCCTGCAGCTGCAGGCGCTGGGCATAGGCGAACAGATCGGTATCGCCTTCGATGTCGGCGCGGATATCCAGCGGCAGGCCGGAGGCCACCGCGGTGCCGCGCTCGCTCGACAGCAACTGGCGGGCCAGCTGCTGGGCCTGCATCGGTGCGGCCGACACCAGCGATACCGGCGCTTCATCCACCGTGCCGGGCACCGTGTCGTCGTGCCGCACATGCCCACCGGCGCGATAGCCCACCACCCCCAGCAACGCCAGGGCCGGTACGACCAGCAACCAGGTTTTGAGGGTAGGCACGAGCGCCATGCGCAGGACCGGAAGATGCCCGTGGGGCAGCGGAAGGCCCAGTTTAGCAAGCCCTCCGGGCCGTGTCTGAACTGCGTGGCGGTTGCATTCTCGCCACCGCGCGAGACTGGCCAAGGGCGCGCCACGGGCCGCAGGCCCCCACAATGGTCTAGCATTCACGGTTTTCCGCAGGTAATCCTTCCCATGCCGTTCCTGGAACTCACCCTCCGCTGCAGCGAATCCACCCAGCCCCGCTACGAAAATGCGCTGGACGATGTCGGCGCGCTGGCGGTGACCCTGCTCGACGCCGATGCCGATACCAGCAACGAGCGCGCCATCCTGGAACCGGGCGTGGGCGAAACCCCGCTGTGGAACGACCTGGTACTGACCGCACTGTTCGCAGCCGAGACCAACGCACTGGCGCTGCTGGCCGCGCTGGAGGCGTTCGACCCGGGCCTGGACTGGTCCGATGCCAGCTTCCGTGCGGTAGCCGATGAAGACTGGGAGCGCGCGTGGCTGGACCAGTTCCAGCCGATGGCGTTCGGCGAGCGCACCTGGATTGTGCCGTGGAACCATGAGCTGCCCGAGGCCGCACAGGCCGACGATGCCGCCGTGATCCGCCTCGACCCGGGCCTGGCGTTCGGCTCGGGCACCCACCCCACCACCGCGTTGTGCCTGCGCTGGTTGGACAGCCTGGCCGCCGACGGCGTGCTGGGCGGTCAGACCGTGCTCGATTTCGGCTGCGGCTCGGGCATCCTGGCGCTGGCGGCGGTGAAGCTGGGCGCGGCGCGTGCCGTGGGCGTGGACAACGACCCGCAGGCGGTGATCGCCACCGGCGACAACGCGCAGCGCAATGGCCTGGAAGATCGCCTGCAGGTCTACCTGCCGCACGACGAGCCGCCGGCCACCTACCCGGTGGTGGTGGCCAACATCCTGGCCTCGGCACTGGATGCACTGGCCGATGTGCTGGCCGCACGCGTGGCCCCCGGTGGGCGCATCGCGTTGTCGGGCATCCTGCACGGCCAGGAAGACGAGCTGCTGGTGCGCTATGCGCCGTGGTTCGAGCAGCTGGAAACCGCCCAGGACGAAGACTGGATGCGCATCACCGGCGTGCGCCGCGCCTGAGCTGGCGTGAACGTGCTTGAATGGGCGCGACCCTGCCGCCCGGCCCCGAATCGATGACCGAGCCTACCCCGCCACCCCGCCGCCCGCTGGCCACCTTCCTGCGCGCCAGCCCGGACGATGCGCCGCGCGAGCGGCCGCTGCCGGACGATGCACCGCCGGCCGCACATGACGCGGCGCGCGAGACGCCTGCGCAGATCACGCCGCCGCAGGTCGCGGTGTTCGATCCGCCGCCGGCCGAACGCGATGACCGTGAGCAGCGCGCGGCGGACGTATCGCAATGGGAACCGGCGCACGCTGCGGCCAGCGTCAACGATGACACCGCGCACGTTGCCGCCTGCGACCCGATGCCGCAGCAGGATGCGGCCGACGACGACGGTAGCGTGGACGTGCCTGCACCGGTGATCGGCGCAGGCAGTGCCCCCGCACCGAGCTTCATGCGGCTGCGTGCCGCGCGCCTGCACACCCCGCGCTGGCAATGGGGCGTACTGGCCGGGCTGGTGCTGTTGCTGGTGCTGCAGATCGCCGTGGCCGACCGCGCGCGGTTGGCCGCCGATGCCGGCAGCCGGCCGTGGATTGCCGGGCTGTGCAGCGTGCTGCGCTGCACGTTGCCCGCGTGGCAGGAGCCCGCAGCGTTCAGCATGATCAGCCGCGACGTGCGTCCGGTGCCGGGCCAGCCCGGCGCACTGCAGGTGCAGGCCAGCTTCCGCAACGATGCGCGCTGGGCCCAGGCCTGGCCCGCACTGCGGCTGTCGTTGTCCGATGCCGATGGCCGCGTGATCGGCACCGGGGTGTTTGCCCCGCACGATTACCTGGACCGTTCGCTTGACGCCAACAGCGTATTGGAACCTGGCCAAAGCGCACAGATTGCGTTCCGCGTACGCGAGCCCGCCGCCTCCACCGTCGCATTCACCTTCGAGTTCCAGTAGCCGTGCCTGGCGCGTGGAGCGTGGCGGGCTGCCCACGCACGCGCTAGACTGGCCCCCTACAATTCTCCGACCGGGGCTGCTGTCCGCCCCGGCATCTGCACCGGGAACCTTCTTGAACGCTGTCCTTTCTCGTCCTGACAATAGTCGTGGCGCGCCGAAGCCACCGCTGCGCGAACACGTGGCCCAATCGGTCCGACGCTACCTGCGCGACCTGGATGGCTGCGATGCCGACGATGTGTACGAGATCGTGCTGCGCGAAATGGAAATCCCGTTGTTCGTGGAAGTGCTCAACCACTGCGAAGGCAACCAGAGCCGCGCCGCGGCCATGCTGGGCATCCACCGCGCCACGCTGCGCAAGAAGCTGAAGGAATACGGCATCGCCACCTGATGCCGTGCATCGACCAACGTTCGATGCCTACCCGTTTCGGTCACGCGCTCCAGAAATACCGTACCAGGTGGAAGAACACCGGCGCGGCGAAGCACACCGAATCCAGCCGGTCGAGCATGCCGCCATGGCCCTCGATCATGTGGCCCCAGTCCTTGATGCCGCGATCGCGCTTGATCGCTGACATCACCAGACCGCCCCAGAAGCCCATCAGGTTGACCGCCAGCGACATGCCGAACGCCTGCCACGGCGTGAACGGGGTCAGCCACCACAGGGCCGCGCCCAGCGCACTGGCCGACAGCACGCCGCCGATGAAGCCCTCCACGGTCTTGGACGGCGACAGCTTCGGCGCGATCAGGCGCTTGCCGATCAGCTTGCCCCAGATGTACTGCAGCACGTCCGAGGACTGCACCACGATCACCAGGAACGCGAACAACAGCAGGTTGCGCGCCGGGTCCACCCCGGCCAGCTTGAGGTTCAGCAGCGCCGGCACGTGCGAGATGCAGAACACGCAGATCATCAACCCCCACTGCACCTTGGACGTCCGCTCCAGGTAGTCGGTGGTGTCGCCGCCGATGGTGGCCAGGATGGGCAGGAACAGGAACGCGTAGACCGGAATCAGCAAGGTGTACATGCCGTACCAGTCGGTCCACACCAGCCAGTACTGCCACGGCAGCACCACATAGAACGCGGCCAGTAACGCGTAGTAATCGCCGGCGCGGGTGGGGGTGAGCGTGATGAACTCGCGCAGCGCGAACAACGACACCAGCGCGAACAGCAGTACCACGCCGGTTCGCCCGAAGAAGAACGCCAGCGCGACCACGGCCGCCATCACCCACCACGCGCGGATCCGCGACACCAGGTTGGCCAGCACGCTGCTGGGCGCATGCCGCGCGCGCCAGCGCAGGGTTTCGGCGATGAGCGTGGCCACCACCAGCACCGCCGCGATACCGGCAAACAGCAGGCGCGTCTGCGCGTGCGTGGACAACTGCGCCACGTCGGTGGCCAGTGTCGAGAGCCAGGCGGTCATGCGCGCTCCCTGCGCGGCTGCGGGTCCAGCGCCATCAGCGACAGCCGCGCGCGCTCCAGGAAGCGGTCCTTGTCTTCATCGGCCTTCAGCCGCAGCGGCTCGCCGAAGGTGGTGGTGCACAGCAGCGGCAGCGGCAGCCAGCGGCCCTTGGGCATCACCCGCTTGAGGTTGTCGATCCACACCGGCACGAACTCCAGTTCCGGACGCTGCCGGGCCAGGTGGTAGATGCCGCTCTTGAACGGCAGCACGCCCTCGTCGGGATTGCGCGTGCCTTCGGGGAACAGGATCAGCGAGTTGCCTTCATCCACGGCCTGGCACAGGCAGGCAATCGGGTCTTCAGTGCGTTTGGTCGCATCGCGCTCGATCAGCACGCCGTTGAACACCGCGTGGATCAGGTAGCGGCGCAGGCCATCGCGCTGCCAGTAGTCGGCCGCTGCCACCGGCCGCACCTGGCGGCGCAGGGTGATCGGCAGCGCCGACCAGATCAGCACGAAATCCCCGTGGCTGGCATGGTTGCCGTAGTACACGCGGTGGTCGCTGGACGGGGCGCAACCCTGCCACAGCGCGCGCGCACCGGTGAGCGCGCGGATGGCGAAGCTGCAGCCGCGCGCGATGAGGTCAGCAAACATGGGCAGGCGTCCTTGCGGGGGGCGGTGGTGGCATCACGGCAACGTCTTCAGGACCAGCGCGCCCAGCAGGCACACCGCCTGCAGGCCGAGCGCCAGCAACTGCCAGCGCAGCAGGCGGCGCATGCCCTGCCAGCGCGGTTGCCAACCGCGCGTGGCGGTGGACGCTTCACGCAGCCCCAGCTTCTGCAGCACGTCATCGATCACCCCGGGTGCGGCGTCGGGATGGCTGACCTGCAACGCTTCCAGCAACGCCGCATCGAAGCTGACCCGGGTGGCGTAGTACGCCTGCACCGCGCCGGCCAGCAGCGATGCCAACGCCGGCACTGCCACCCCCAGCGGCGGCATCGACAGGCACAGCAGCGCCAGCGCCGCGCCCGCCAGCACCACCGAGATGCCGGTGGCCATGTGGGCCTGGCGCAGCACGGCGGTCATCACCCGCAACTGGAACAACATGCTCATGCGCTCACCTGTGTGCTTCCGTTGGCGGCTGCGGCATCGCGCACAGCCTGTTCAATCGCATCGCGGTGCCGGTCATGCAGCACGATATGCGGGCAATCCAGCTGCAGCAGGCGGATCGCCGCGTCGGCACTGTCGGCGTGCCCGCTGCGGCACAACCAGGTGGCTACGGCTGCGGCACTGCGCGAATACCCCAGCGCGCAGCACACCAGCACCTCGCCACGACGATGCCCGTGTGCAATGGCCTCGGCAGCACGCTGCAGGTCGTGCGCGGTGGGGGTGGCCAGGTCCAGCATCGGCACGCTGCGGTAGTGCCGCACCTGCCCCGCGAAGGGCAGCTCGGCACACACGTCCACCACGGTCGACATCGGCAAGGACGCCCCCGCGGCCGGCATGCGCCCGAGCCACACGCCGTCGATCACCAGTTGCGGCTGCGGCGCGCGCCGGGTCCACCAGCGCGAGTTCAACCACGCTGCCAGCAGGTACGGGGCCAGCAACCAGCGCGCGGCCATGCTCAGCCGGCCGTCTTCCTGCTTCTGGAACACCGCCGTGCCCAACGCGGCGTAGCCCAGCGCCACCAGCGCCAGGGACACCGCCGGCCAGCCCAGCCACAGCACCCAGCCACTGAACGTCAGCGCCAGCGACGCGCACAGCGCACTGCCCAATCCGTACAGCATCGCCAGCCGCCAACGCGTGCCGTCCTGCGCCCACTGCCAGTGGGCCAACGGCGAGCGGCCGTGCGCCGGCCACAGCCACACGCACAACCAGCCCACGGCCACGCCGGTGGGCACGTCCACGAAGTGATGCTGCCAGGTGGTCAGCACCGAAATGCCGATCAACGCAAACCACACGTGCAGGGCCGCCCGCCACCACCCGCGCAGGTGCTGCTGGAAGCGCACCCACAGCACCACCAGCAGCACGATGTGCAGCGAGGGAGCCTGGTTGAAGGGCTTGTCGAAGCCCAGCAGCACGTCGAACAGCCAGCCGAACACGCCGGCCGTTTCCGGTCGCTCCAGGCTGAAGCGCAACGGCCAAAGCAGGAAACAGGCCACCGAAAGCACCTGCGCGGTGAGCAGCCGGCGCGCATGCATGTCCAGTTCGGCGCGCTGGGTGCAGATGAAGAACGAGGCCACGTAGAACAGGTCGATGGACCAGTACGGCACGATGGTCCACGGCTGGAACGGAATGGACGCTTCCCAGTCGAACACGATGGAGGGCACGTAGGACAGGCGCCCGGCCATCGCATTGGCCAGGCCATAGCTGAGGAAGAAGAACGGCCCCAGCAAGGCCAGCCACAGCAGGGCGCGGCGCCAGGGCCGCACGCCCTCGGTCACGGCAGCACCCGGCGCGCCAGCGACACGGTGAAGATGCCGAAGCGGTCGATGCGCTGGGTGACCTTCTCGAACCCGGCCAGGCGCACCAGTTCATCCATTTCCTGCTGGGTACGCCGGCGCATCACCCAGGCCGCACCCTCGCGGTGGCTGGTGAGCGCGCGCGCGATGAACTCCAGCTGTGGGTGCCACGGCTGCCCGGTGTAGACCAGGTAGCCGCCTTCGCGCATGGCCGCGGCGATGCCCTGCAGCGAGCGCAGTACCGCATCGTTGTCGGCGAACAGCTCGTACAGCCCCGACACCGTGGACAGCGTGGGGGCCACCGGCAGGGCTGCCAGCGAAGCCGCATCGAACGCATCGCCCTGTTCGAAGGTGGCGATGTCATCGGCACCGAATTCGCTGATGAGCTTGCGCCCGTCGATGACGTTGCGGTCGCTGAAGTCGCGCAGGGTGATCGCGTCGGCGCGCTGTTCGCCCTGGGCCAGTGCATCGAGCACGTAGCGGCCATGCCCGGCGGCCACGTCCAGCACGCGCACCGGGCGCCCTTCGCCATGCAGGTGCAACGCGGCCAGCTGCAGCAGCTCGCGCACATGGGTGCGGCGGATGCGGATGCCACGCCAGCCGATCGCGTCCAGGTAGTTGCGGTCGATCATGCGGCCCAGCGGGCCGCTCCCGCGCGCCTGGTCGCGGTAGATGTAGTCCAGCGTGCTGCCCGAATCGAAGCCGCTTTCCAGGCCCAGCGCAATGCCCTCCGACAGCGTGCCGCCGAAGCGCAGCCCGCCCCGGGTGAAGCGCCAGTACAGGTCCTTGGCGCTGTTGCGCTGCGGGGGCCAGGACAGGATTTCCGCCTCGTCGAAGGTGGGGCCATGCCGGTGCGCATCGCGCAGGCTGGGCCGCACCAGCGGCTGCGCGAACCGCTCGCTGACAAAGCGGCGGATGGCCGCGATGGCCGGTGCACGGTCACGCTCGCCCAGGGTGTCGTGGAAGAAGCCCGGCAACAGGTGGCGTTCCTTGATCGGCGAGGACAGCCGCTCGTAGAAACGGTCCTGCGGCGCGCGATGCACCACGAAGTCCGACCCGGACACCAGCAGCTGGGTCGGCACGGTGATGGCCTGCGCATCGCCCACCACGCGATCGGCGGCCTCGTACAGGCCCAGCAGCACGCGCACCGAGATGGGCCGGGTGATCAGCGGATCGGTGCGGTAGCTTTCCACCCGCTCCGGATCGTGGGTGAGCCATTGCGGCTTGACGTAGCTGTTGACGAAGAAGTTGCCGCGCAGCTTCTGCATCAGTTTCAGGCCGGGCACCGCCAACGGCACGTACAGCTTGACCTTGAAGGCCGGCGAGGCCAGGACCAGCGCGCGCAGCGGCGGCGCGTAGTCGTGCACCCAGGTGGCGGCGACCACCGCGCCCACGCTCTGGGCGATGATCGCGATGTCCTGCACGGCGATGCCATGCTGCTGGCCGATATGGGCGATGAAACTGTCCAGGTCGCGCACCAGCGCCTCGAACCCCGGCGCATCGCCGCGCTCGCCCGGCGACTGGCCGTTGCCGCGCGCATCCCAGGCAAACACATCGGTGTCGGGCAGGTCCAGCTCATCGACCAGATGCGCTACCCGGCCAGAGTGCTCATGGCCGCGATGCAGCAGCACCACCGCACGCCGCGTGGCAGCCAACCCGCTGGCCGACCAATGCCGGTAGAACAGCGGCTGGCCATCAAAACTGTGGAACTGCAGATGGTGCTGTGCGCGCATGCATCACTCCGTTGTGCATCCGGCGGGATCCGGCCACGTCAGCCGATCTCCGCCAATCCTTGTCGAACGCGCCGCCAGCTGGTCAGCACGCAGAGTGCGGCCGCTGCCCACGCGATCCATCCCACGATGGCGCCGTCGATCCAGCCCGGCGCCAGCAGCACGCCGATCAGGCCGATCACGAACGCCCGGTCGCTCTTGCCCATCGGCCCGTCATAGCGCCGGCTGGCCCCCACCATCACGCCCAAGACGCCAGCGTACTCGCAAACCGCGGCCATCCACGTCAGCGCCCACAACGCGGTGGGGTTCACCCCCGGCACGCTGAGCAGGCTGAGGTAAAGCGCGGCGTCGGCGACGATGTCGCACAACTCGTTGAGATACGCACCCAGGCGCGACTGCTGGCCAAATTCCCGGGCCAGCATGCCGTCCACGGCGTTGAGCGCCATGCGCAGCAGCATCCACAGCGGCAGGGCCAGATACAGCAGCGGGTGCAGGGGCGCCCAGCGCCACACGGCAGCGGCCACCACCAACGACACCCCCGCGGCCAACACCGTGACCGTATTGGCGGTGATGCCCGCGCGGTAAAGACCGCGTACGCCCGGGCGCAGCAGATCCTGGAAGCGCCCTTTCAATGCATAGATCGACATGCCGTGCTGTCCTCCTGACGTTCGCTAATCTACCTGTCGGCGCCGATGCAGGGAAACGCCCGCCGACGGCATCGGCTCACTCCGCTGCCAGCAGCTGCTGCCAGAGCTGCAGGAAGCGGTCGGAGTACCAGTAGCCTTCGCTGCGCATCAACTGTTCCGGCAGACCTGCGGCGAGCACGTAACGCGTGGTGAAGCGCTGTTCGAACTGCCGCTTCAGCCGGGCCAGCTGCGCCGGGTCGCTCTCCAGCATCGCGCAGGCCAGCATGCCCAGCCAGCCGTCCACCTCGTCCGGTTCGCGGGTGAAGGCCTGGTCGAACAACCGCTTCGCATCCTGTGGCCGGCCCAGGTCCAGCAGCATGTAGCCGTAGTTGCGCTGCGCGTCGATGTTGTCCGGCTGCGCCTGCAGCACCTGCTGCATGCGGATGGCCGCCTCGCCGGTGCGGCCCAGGTGGAACAGCACGTAGCCGGCGTGTTCCTGCAACGCCGGGTCAGGCTGCGCCTGCGCCGGCTGCGCGCGTTGCAGTGCGTCCAGGCGCACCCACGCCGCCTCGAAGTCCGGCGCGGCCGCCGCCGGGTTGCCGGCCGACAGTGCCATCGCGGCGCGGTTGAACCACGGCCGGTAATCGTCCGGTGCGTCATCGATGGCGGCCTGCAGCGCACGGCGCGCGGCGTCCGCATCGCCGGTGTCGGCCAGCGCGCTGGCCAGGTTGAGGTGGATGTCCATGCGCTGTCCGCGCTGGGCCGAAGCATCCAACTCCGGATCGCCCTGCAGCTTCAACGCGGTGCGGTATTCCTGCACGGCCTTGCGCGGCTGCTTGAGCTGCTGCAGGTACAGGTTGCCCAGGTCGTAGTGCGCATCCAGGCGCGCCGGCTGCAGCCGCATCGCCGCGCGGTAGGCGTCCACCGCCTGCGGGTGCTGGCCGCTGTCGCCCAACGCATTGCCCAGGTTCACGCGCAGGCCGTAGTCGTCCGGAAAGCGCGCCACACCGTTGGCCGCCACCACCGCCGCCTCGCGGGTATCGCCCAGCTGCAACAGCATCGCCGCGTAGTTGATGAAGGCATCGGGCGACAGGTTGCCCGGCAGCTTCACCAGCTGGGCGTAGTAGCGCCGTGCCTTGTCGGTCTGGCCGGTACGGCTGTAATGGGTGGCCAGGCGCTGCTGGATGTCGAGGTTGCCCGGCTCCAGCTGGGCGGCGCGCAGCAGGTCCTTCTCGGCCGCGCCGTCATCGCCCAGCTCGTGCAGCACGTTGGCGCGGTTGAGCAGGCCAAGGGTCTTGAGCGGAGCGCGCTGGAGGTAGTCATTGAAGGTGTCCAGCGCACGCTGGTGCTGCCCCAGCCGGGCCTGCGCCACACCGAGGTTGAGCCAGCCGGTGTCCAGGCCGGGATCCAGCCGCACCGCCTGCGCGAACAGATCCGCAGCGGCCTGCCACTGCCCTGCCCGCGTCTGCGCCTGACCCTGGTTGAACAGCAGCTGCGCCTGGTTTTCGGTGGGCAGGCGGGCGGCCTGCGCGGCTACCGCCGCGGCATCGCCCTTGCCGGCCTTGCCCAGCAGCGACAGACGGTTGGTCAGCGCCTTCGCATTGCCCGGCGCCTTCGCCAACGCACGGTCGTAGGCGGCCAGCGCCTCACGCGTGTGGCCCAGCCGTTCCTCGACCACGCCGATGTTGAGCCAGGTATCGGCGTCGTCCTTGCCCAGCGCCAGGGCCGCCTTGAAGTCCTGCAGCGCCCCGGCCGCGTCGCCCATGTCCAACCGGGTCACGCCGCGGTTGTAGGGATACAGCGGCTCGGTGGGGTCCAGCTGCATCGCCCGGGCATCGTCGGCCAGCGACTGGCTGGAGCGGCCCAGCGCGTGCTGGGCCAGCGCGCGGTTGCCGTAGTAGCCGGCCACCTGGGGCGACTGCGCGATAGCCTGGTCCAGCAGGTCCAACGCGCGGCGCGGCTGGCCCAGGTGCTGGTAGGCCTGGGCGGCATGGAAGGGGATGTCCGGGTGCAGCCCGGTGCCTTCAGGGTCGCGGCGGTAGGCGTCTTCGTAGGCGGCGTGCACCTCCAGCATCCGCGCGTTGGCATGCTGCTGGTTGAGCACGTACAGGTAATTGCGGAAGAAGCCGCTGGTATGCCAGCCCGCCTGCAAGGCCGCGGCGTAGTCGGCCAACGCGCCCTGCGCATCGCCCGCCTTGGCCCGCGCACTGCCACGCAGCTGCAGGCTTTCGGCATCGCCCGGATCGCGCTGCAGCGCCTGCTCAGCTGCCGCCAGCACCCCGGCGTCATCGCCGGTCGCCGCGGCGATGTAGGCCTTCAGGCGGTACAGGCCGGCCTGGTCCGGCGCCAGCGTGATGGCTTGCGCGATCAGCCGGCTGGCCTGTGGCCAGTCCTGGTCTTCGTAGGCCCGGTAGGCACGCTGCTCAAGGTCGTCACTGCTGGACCCGTCGGCATCGGCCGGCGCGCCGGCCCCGTGGGCGGCATCCACTGCCACCGGCAGCGCCGCAATCTCCACGACCTGCACCGGTGCGTCGGCCGCCCCGCGCGCGGTGTCCTGCGCCTGCACGGCGGTGCCGGTCCCGGCGAATACCACCAGGCTGGCCAGCAGCGGCCCCTTCCATGTTGCTGTCGACACGTTCTGGACCTGCAAATCCCTGGCAGAGCGCGCAGCCTACCCCAGCGCCGCCGGCCTGCGGGGGCCGGGCGGTGTGCCGGATGCGGCTGCCGGGGGCAATATCGGCCGGGCGGCGCCCGCCACCGGCCCCCACCGCCTACAATATTGGCCCCGCTCCGCTGCCGATTGCCCTGTCCCCATGACTGCTGATCTGTTGCCCGTTCGTCGGGCCCTCCTGTCCGTCTCCGACAAAACCGGTCTGATCGACCTGGCCCGCGCCCTGGCGGCGCGCAACGTGGAGCTGCTGTCCACCGGCGGCACCGCCAAGGCGATCCGCGAGGCGGGCCTGGCCGTCAAGGACGTGGCCGACGTCACCGGCTTCCCGGAAATGATGGACGGCCGGGTCAAAACCCTGCATCCGATGGTGCACGGCGGCCTGCTCGGCCGTGCCGGGCTGGATGACGCGGTGATGGCCGAACACGGCATCGGCGCGATCGACCTGCTGGTGCTGAACCTGTACCCGTTCGAGTCGGTCACCGCCAAGGCCGACTGCACGCTGGACGATGCAGTGGAGAACATCGACATCGGCGGCCCGGCGATGCTGCGCTCGGCCGCGAAGAACTTCGCGCGCGTGGCCGTGGCCACCGACCCGTCGCAGTACGCCGAGCTGCTGGCCGAACTGGACGCCAACGACGGCAAGCTGTCGGCCGCCAAGCGCTTTGCCTTCTCGGTGGCCGCGTTCAACCGCGTGGCCCAGTACGACGCGGCGATCAGCAACTACCTGTCGGCCGTTGCCGCCCGCGATGCGGCGGTGCCGGTGCGCAGCGAATTCCCGGCGCAGATGAACTCCAGCTTCGTGAAGGTGATGGACCTTCGCTACGGCGAGAACCCGCACCAGAGCGGCGCGTTCTACCGCGACCTGTACCCGGTGCCGGGCACGCTGGCCACCTTCCAGCAGCTGCAGGGCAAGGAGCTGAGCTACAACAACCTGGCTGACGCCGATGCGGCGTGGGAATGCGTGCGCCAGTTCGACGCGCCGGCCTGCGTGATCGTCAAGCATGCCAACCCGTGCGGCGTGGCCGTGGGTGCCGGCAACGGCGATGCCTACGAGTTGGCCTACGCGACCGACCCGACCAGCGCCTTTGGCGGCATCATCGCCTTCAACCAGCCGCTGGATGCCGCCACCGCCAAGGTGATCCTGGACCGCCAGTTCGTTGAAGTGCTGATCGCCCCGGACTACGAACCGGCCGCGCTGGAATACGCGCAGAAGAAGGCCAACGTGCGCGTGCTGCGCATTCCGCACGGGCAGGGCCGCAACAACTACGACACCAAGCGCGTGGGCTCGGGCCTGCTGATCCAGAGCGCGGACAACCGTGGCATGGCGCGCGACGAACTGACCGTGGTGAGCACGCTGGCCCCCACCGACAAGCAGTTTGCCGACCTGCTGTTCGCCTGGAAGGTAGCCAAGTTCGTGAAGTCCAACGCCATCGTATATGCCAAGGACAACCGCACCATCGGCGTGGGCGCCGGCCAGATGAGCCGGGTGTACTCGGCGCGCATCGCCGGCATCAAGGCGGCCGACGCGAACCTGGTGGTGGAAGGCTCGGTGATGGCCTCCGATGCGTTCTTCCCGTTCCGCGATGGCATCGATGCCGCCGCTGCGGCCGGCATCAAGGCGGTGATCCAGCCGGGCGGCTCGATGCGCGACAACGAAGTGATCGCCGCCGCCAACGAACACGGCCTGGCCATGGTGTTCACCGGCGTCCGTCACTTCCGCCACTGACCCCTGGAGCGACACGGATGTCCCCGCAGCCCATGAAAACCCTCGCCGCCCTGGCCATTGCCAGTGCGGCTGCGCTGGCCGGTTGCACCCCGGCCAGTGAACCGGCGGCCCCGGCCGCTCCCGTTGCGGCGCAGACGCCCGCCGCACCGGTGGCCCACGTCAGCCGCACCGCGCGGCTGCAGGCCTTTCTGACCGAACGCTACGGCAAGACCGCAAAACTGGGCGGCACCTGGCGTGGCAGCTGGAGCCAGGATGGCGACACCCGCCCCACCGACTGGCGCGTCTGCGCCGAACAACCGGTAGTGAACGGCGACAGCTGGCAGCAGCTGCTGGCTGTATGCGGCTGGCCGCTGGACGGCGCGCACCCGGACCCGGGCGCGATCGACTTCTTCGTACTGCGCCCCGAGGCCGACCGTTTCGCCGTGGCCGCCGAATTGACCGGCCAGAACTTCGGCAGCCAGGGCCAGCCCGGCACGGTGCAGATCATCCGCGCCGGCAGCGACTTCTACGGGTTCCGCATCGAGCACGGCTGGTTTGGCCAAGGCTATTCGCTGATTACCCAGACGCTGGTGCTGCCCGGCCCGAACGGGCTGGTGGAGGCCGGTGGCGTGCGCAGCCACATCGACAACAGCAGTGCCTACGACTGCGACGATGCCGACGCCGAGCCGGACTGCCAGGCCCGTCTGTTCAACCTCGATTTCGCCCTGACCTTCGACACCCGCGACCCGGCCGCACGGCAGTGGCCGCTGGTGATCGAGGAAACCGGGATGAGCTGTGGCCGCACCCCGGTGCGCCGCGAGCATCGCTTCACCCTGGATGCGAAGACCTGGACCTATGCTTTCCCCGATGTATTGAACCGCGAAGGGTGCGAGTGATGGGGCGCGCGGGCCGTGCAGTGCACCGCCTGCGCCCGTTCGCGCTGGCCTCCGCACTGCTCGTCCTGCTCGCCGGGTGCGGCGATGCCACGCCCGCTTCCGAGCCAGGCAAACCGCGCCGTGTGCTCGATAGCACCGCGCAGGTGGAAGACACCCTGCAGGTGAGCGGCACCGCCGATCAGCGCCTGCTGGGCTTCCTGCATGCGCGCTATGGCGACAACGCCCGGCTGGACGCGCCGTGGCAGGACCAGTGGGACGACACCGAGGTGGAGGCGCAGCGCCCGGTCACGCGCAGCGTGTGTGCCCGTGACACGCGCGATACCGATGGGCATGTGCAGACGCTGCTGGCGGTCTGCCAGACGCTGGACGACGCCGCCAGCGTGGAACCGGGCCGGCTGGATCTGTACGTGCTGCGCGATGGTCCAGCCGTTGGCACCAGCGAAACGCCGCTGCTGGTCATCGCCCAGCGCCTGCAGGGCCAGTACGGTCGCAGGGGCGCGCCGGGCACGGTCCAGGTGGAGCCGCTTGGTCCACAGCGCCATGCGTTCCGGATCACCCATGGCGAGATCCAGCGGGGCGTCACCCTCGCCTCGCGCAGCTATGTGGCCGTGCACGCCAGCCGCCTGCGCGAAGTGGCGCTGCTGCGTGAGCACATCGACAACAGCGCTGCCCGGCCCTGCGGCGACGCGGGCAAGGGCTGCGATGACACCCCGTTCAATGTGGACTTCAGCATTGCCGTGGGCACCGCCGACGCGGTGGACGGGTACTGGCCACTGACCGTCCGCAGCCGTGGGCAGGACTGCGCCGGGCCGGCGCACAGCTACGACCTGGTGGCGTTCGATCCGGTCGCCCGCCGCTACGCGGTGCCGCCGGAACTGCAGCGCGCGGACTGCGCCGAGTAACCGGGCGCCGTTGCACTGGGTGGACCGGCGCCCGGCCGCGCCCATGCAGGCCCGGCCGACACCGCGTAAAATCGCGGGCCTGCCCCCACACGCGAGAACTGCATTGAAGATCCTGGTCATCGGCGCCGGCGGCCGTGAACACGCCCTGGCCTGGAAACTGGCCCAGTCCGCGACGGTGGAGGAAGTGATCGTGGCCCCCGGCAACGCCGGTACCGCGACCGAGGCCAAGTGCCGCAACGTGCCGGTCAAGGTCACCGACCTGGACGGGCTGCTGGCCCTGGTGGCCGCCGAAGGCATCGGCCTGACCGTGGTCGGCCCGGAAGTGCCGCTGGTGGCCGGCGTGGTGGACCGTTTCCGCGCCGCCGGGCAGCGCATCTTCGGGCCGACCGCCGCCGCCGCGCAGCTGGAAGGCAGCAAGGCGTACGCCAAGGACTTCCTGGCCCGCCACAACATCCCGACCGCGTTCTATGCCGTGCACACCGAGATCGAGCCGGCGCTGGCCTACATCCGTGAGAAGGGCGCACCGATCGTGGTCAAGGCCGACGGCTTGGCCGCGGGCAAGGGCGTGATCGTGGCGATGACCCTGGCCGAGGCCGAAGACGCGGTGCGCGACATGCTGTCGGGCAATGCGTTCGGCGACGCCGGCGCGCGCGTGGTGATCGAGGAGTTCCTCGACGGCGAAGAAGCCAGTTTCATTTCCATGGTGGACGGCACCACCGCGCTGCCGATGGCGACCTCGCAGGACCACAAGCGCGTGGGCGACGGCGACACCGGCCCGAACACCGGCGGCATGGGCGCGTACTCGCCGGCCCCGGTGGTCACCGACGCGGTGCATGCCCGGGTGATGCGCGAGGTGGTCAACCCGACCGTGCAGGGCATGATCGCCGACGGCATTCCGTTCACCGGTTTCCTCTATGCCGGGCTGATGATCGATGCCAACGGCGCGCCGAAGGTGATCGAGTTCAACGTGCGCTTTGGCGACCCGGAAACGCAGCCGGTGATGCTGCGCCTGCAGTCGGACCTGGTCGAGCTGGTACAGGCGGCCATCGACGCACGCCTGCACGAGGTCCAGGCGCAGTGGGATCCGCGCCCGTCGCTGGGCGTGGTGATGGCGGCGGCGCCCTACCCGGAAACGCCGATCAGCGGCGATGTGATCCACGGCCTGGACACGGTGCCGGCCACGGCCAAGGTGTTCCATGCAGGCACCGCGCTGGACGCGCAGGGCCAGGTGGTGAGCGCGGGCGGCCGGGTGCTGTGCGTGGCGGCGCTGGGCGACAGCGTGGGCGAGGCGCAGGCCAACGCGTATGCCGGCGTGGCGAAGGTGACCTGGGACAACGAGTTCCACCGCACCGACATCGGCTGGCGGGCAATCGCGCGGGAGATGTAAGGGCGCACGGATCCGCGCATGGCGTGGAGCGTATGACGTCAGCGGCCCGGCATTGCCGGGCCGTTGCGTTACAGGACCGACGCTTCCGGAAAAGAAAAAGCCCGGCAGTGCCGGGCCTTTCATCACCTCAACGCCGCCCCGCATTACGCGGTAAACAGCGCCTTCATCTTCTTCAGCGCGTTCGCTTCGACCTGGCGGATGCGCTCGGCCGACACGCCGTACTCGTCGGCCAGCTCCTGCAGGGTGACCTTGCTGTCCGCGTCCAACCAGCGACGGCGGATGATGTCGCGCGAACGCGCATCCAGTTCGGCCATGCCTTCGCGCAGCAGCTGCAGCTTGTTGTCTTCGCTGTCGGCACGCTCGTAGGCCATCGACGGATCTTCCGCGTCGGCCACCAGGTACGCAGCCGGCGACGGCGGGGCGTTTTCGTTGTCTTCGTCGCTGGGCGCATCGAAACCGATATCGCGGCCGGACAGGCGCGATTCCATTTCAAGCACTTCGCGCTCGGAAACGTTCAGGTCCTTGGCCACGGCGCGCACTTCGGCCGCGTTCATCCAGCCCAGGCGGGTCTTGGACTTGCGCAGGTTGAAGAACAGCTTGCGCTGCGCCTTGGTGGTGGCGACCTTCACGATGCGCCAGTTCTTCAGGATGAACTCGTGCATTTCCGCACGGATCCAATGCACCGCGAACGACACCAGGCGTACGCCCATGTCCGGGTCGAAGCGCTTCACCGCCTTCATCAGGCCGATGTTGCCTTCCTGGATCAGATCGCCCAGGGCGAGGCCGTAGCCGTTGTAGCCACGGGCCACGTGCACCACGAAGCGCAGGTGGGAATGGACCAGCTCGCGCGCGGCGTCCAGGTCCAGCTCGTCGCGGAAGCGGCGGGCCAAATCCTGCTCGTCATCGACCGACAGCACCGGGATCTGGTGCACGGCACCGATGTAGGCGTCCAGCGAACCGAGCGCACTGGGAATCGGGAGATTGTTTGCCACAAGGGCAGTAGACGTGTTCTGGCTCATAGGGCTCATCTTAGCAGTCTGAAACTTGGACTGCTAAAGGGGAAAGAAGTTCCAGCGTTCTGTTCATGCAACGATGGCACTGATTACCCGGATAACGTACCGCGAAATGATGACAGTGGCGAGAGGGTCAAAAAATAGGTCAAACATCATTAAAATCAATAGCTTGTCTAGATAAATGCGCCCACGGAGCGTCGATTTCCGCTGAACGACCGGGTTCCCCCACCCCATTCAGCCGAAAAGTGTTGGCAGGCATTCAGCCCGGCGAGCAAGGGACGCGGCGCGGCCAGCGGCACCGCACGCAACAGAGTGGGTCGGTGGCCCCCAGCCGGGCAGAGCCCGGCTCTACGAGCGACGGCCGGAGCCGACCGCCGAAGCCGCCATCTCCGGTAGTGCCACGCCATGCGTGGCAGGCCAGACAATGACGAAGCCTAGTAATACCCCGCCATATTCAAGAAGAACCCCTTCTGGTCATACTTCAGCTCGGTCATGTCGTCGCTGAACTCGGTGAAGTTGTAGCCCACCCCGACCTTGAAGTTCTCGCCCACCCGGCGATCCACGCCCAGCAGCCAGCCCTTGCGGACGCCGCCGTCGCGTACCTTCAGCCAGCGGTGCTCGGCCAGCCCTTCCCACTTCTCGAACAGGCGGTAGCGCAGCTGCAGCGCGGCGAAGTCGGCGCGGCTGTCCAGCCAGGCGCCTTCGCCGCGGCCGGTGCGGTAGTCGCCCCAGCGTGAGGCGAGTTTGGCCGCCACTTCCCAGCGCGCGCCCAACTGGCGGATGCCCTCCACCGACAGCACCTGCGAGCGCTGGTCGTAGAGGTTGCCGCCTTCCTGGCCCAGCGAGGCCACGTCGTAGAGATAGGTGAACTTGCCGAAGCCGGCCCACCCGGTAGCGTCGTGCGGGCGCCAGGCAAAGCCCATGTTGGTTTCCACCAACTTGGCATCGGCCACCGGGTTGATCCGGTCGTCGGTGTCGGCGTAGTTGGCGCGCAGCGCAAAGCGCCAGTCTTCGTTGAGCTTGTACAGCAGGCGGTTGGTGGTCACCCACTGCTCGCGCTGCTCGGCACCGCTGTCACGGCGGTACTCCAGCTTGCTGTTCCACTGCGCCACCGCGTCGGTGCGGCCGCCGCTGACGCTGTACGCGCGGCGGTCGATGCGGCCCACGGTGGAATCCAGTTCGCCGTCCATCACGGTGAAGCCCAGGTTCCAGCCCTGCGCGGGATAGAAGTCCATGCCGAAGGTGTGCACCAGCCCGGCGCTGTCCTGGCGACGGTCCTTGAGGTACTGGCTTTCGTTGTACACGTTCACCTGGTTGCTCAGGCGCCAGCGCTGGCCCAGCGTCCAGCCGCTCTGCAGGCCGGTGTCGAACAACGGGTCGGTGCCGGTGCGGTCGGTGCTGTAGCTGTAACTGCCGTACAGGCTGTGGTCCGGCGCCATGCGGTACTCGGCATCCACCTTGGCCCCGTTGCCGCGGCTGCCGCCGCTGACTTCGGCGCCCACGCTGCTGCGGTCGCCGAACAGGTAGCGCGCGCCCAGGGTGAGCAGGTCGTTCTTCTCGTACGCGCCGCCGTCATCGTCCAGGGTCACCTGGCCGGTGCCGTACAGCTCCCACGACGACCCGAAGCGCTGCCGGTAACCGATTGCCGCCAGCATCGCCGACACGTCCTGCAGTGCCTGTTCTTCGCGTACGCGGCGCAGTTCGCCGGTGAGCTGGCCGTCGTTGCCCAGCCGCCACTCGGCGGTGAGCTGGCTCTGCTCCAGGGCCAGCTCGCCCTGCTCGGTGCGGGTGTGGCGGCCGTACAGGCTGACGTCGTCGGTGAGGTAGCCCAGGAACTCCGCGCCGTATTCCTGGATCGGCTGGCCGGTGTCCTGGCGGGCCACCGAGAATCCGGCATCCACGTCGCGCCACCACGCGCCCACGCTCCAGTCCTGCGCGGTCCAGCCCAGCTCGCGCAGGTTGGCGCGCGCTTCCACCGCGCTGGCCGTGCCCGAGCGCCGCCCTTCGTACGGGTTGCGGCGGATGAAGCTCAGGCCGCCGTTGTCCGAATAGAACACAGGTGCGGCAGTCGCATCGGTGCGGGTCTGTTCCACCTTCAGGTAGGTACCGCGCCCGGCCTGCAGGGTCAGGTCGGCGCCCTTGAGGCTGTAGTTTTCGCCGCTGCGGTTTTCGTCGATCCAGGTGCCCCCGATCGCCACGTGGTCGCCGATCCACTGGCGGCCGCGCGCACCGTAGGTGACGTCGTCGCTGCTGAAGCCCAGCGGCACGTATTCGTAGTCCACCAGCAGCAACTGGTCGTAGCCGTCCAGCGGCATGTCACGGGTGATGCTGCGGACGTTCTCGCGGGTGAGCTGGGCCAGCGGGCGGGTCAGGATCAGGCGACCCTGCAGGTCGTCGATCTCGTAGTCCACGCCCTCCTGCAGGGTGGCGCGGGTTTCAGTGCGCCCGGTGGTGCGGTCGCGCACTTCCAGCACCACCTGCTCCGAGCCGGGCAGCACATCGGTGTGGCGCAGGTAGTACAGGCTGCCGCCGGTGCCGAGGAATTCGCTATGCCCCGGTGCCGACTGCGCTTCGGACCCGAACACCTTCAGCTGCGACCGCGCCTCGCCCAGCGGCGTGGCCTCCAGCGAGCGCCAGTTCAACGCGCCGCCGTACAGCGAGCGCACGTACTGGCCGTACTCGGTACCGGTGATGCCGGTGGCGTAGTTGCCCCACAGCGCCTGGCTCTGGTCCCAGTCCACGCGCAGGTACAAGCGGCCCTGGGTATCCACGTCGCGGTAGGTGGTGGAATCGTCGCCGTACACCGGGTAGTACAGGTCCGGGTCGAGGCGGCGGAACACGTCCTGTGCATCGGCCTGGGTGAAGTCGCGGAACAGGTATTTGAGTTCGCGGTCCTGGGTGTCGGCCTGCGCCGTCACCAGGTACTTGCCGCGCATCTTGCCCTTCAGGTAGAACGCCAACCGGCCGTCGCTGAGGAAGCCGTCGGTGTCGCGGTCGTCGGCGGCCAGCGGCTGCACGTTGCCACTGGCGCTGTTCTTGGACAGCGTCACGTCGGCAATGGCCACCAGGAACAGGTAGCGACCGGTCACGTCCACGTCCAGCTGGCGTTGCGCCGAGGGGGCATCGCGCGCTTCCACGCTGACGTCATAGCGGTGCTGGCCCACCGGCTCGAGGAACTCGGCGGCGAACTTCTGCTCCAGGTCCACCGGGAAATCCTGGCCGTTGATACGCACCCGGCTGTTGGGTTCCAGGTTGCGCCCATACAGGCGCACGCGTGAGCCGTGGATGGGAATGTTCTGCAGGCGCAGCGTGCTTTGTCCGTAGATGCTGTTGCTGACCTGCAGGTCCTGCGCGCTGTCGCCGTCGAGCGCCTGGCCCAGGGTTTTCTGCACGTTCTCGCGGGTGACCTGCAGGCCGCGGTCGAAGTCGGCCGGGGTCACCAGCTGGATGCGCTGGATGCGCGTTTCATCGAACGCGCCACCGGCACCGTAGGCACGGGCCACGTAGATCAGGTCATCGCCGGTGCGCAGCTTGATCTGTTCGGGCAGCGTGCCATCCCATTCGGCGTCGCCCACGTAATCGGCCGGCAACGGGATCCGCGCCAGCGGGGTGACCAGGTCGGTGTCGGTGCCGCGGTACAGCGTCACCTCCAGTTTCTGGATGAACGAGGCGTAGTTGTTGTAGCTGTGGAAGCGCAGCGGGCGGATCACCCGGCCGTTTTCGAACGGCACCGTGGCCGCCGCCTGCACGCTCAGGCTCGGCGGCACCATGGTGGGATCTTCGGTGGCCCACACCACGCCGCCGTTGGGCAGTTCGGCCATGAACTGGCCGCCGGGAGCGGCGACATCCGGCGTGGTGGCCGGTGCCAGCGGTACCGCGTTGGCCGCGCGTGGATCGACGCGGCCCGGCAACGGCAGCACCGCGTCATCGTCATCGCCGATGCGCAGCAGCAGGCCGTCGTCGCTGCGGCAGCTGTCGTCCTGGCAGCGGATCGCATCCGCTGCGGTGGGCGGCAGCGCCGTCTGGGCGATGGCCGGCGCGGCGGCCAGCAACAGCGCGGTGCCCAGCGCGAGCGGCGCACGGCGAAGAAGAAGCGCGGTCCAGGTCGAGGGTCTGCTCAGGGTGATATCCATGTTCAACGCCCCTCCCTGTTGGTGCGGTCCGCGCCGGGAGGAGGCTCGGGTGGATCGTCCAGCCGCAGCCGGTACAGCGTGCTGCCGTCGCCGCCCACGACCTCGATGTGGCTGGCGGCTGCAACCGTCGCCGGCACGCGCGTGGCCAGCGCCGTCTGCACCGCTTGCGCACGCTGCCGTGCCAGGGCCTCCTGGCCCGGGGCCGCCGTGAGCAGCGCACGGCCGCCGCCGCGTGTGACCAGCGCCTGTGCCGCCTTGTCCAGCACGGCGTCACGGCTGGCGTCCAGGCGGGCGCTGCCGGGTGCGAACAAGGCGTCGCCCAGCTCGATCCGGACCGGCCGGGGCGCCGTCGCGTCGGCGGGCGATGCGGCACTCAGCGCGCCATCGGGCATGCGCACACCGAAGTCGAAGCGCGCCGGCAGCCCGGGCGTGATCCGCCGGACCAGCGGATTGGGCGTGGTGAAGCGGGCCCCGCTGGGCAACGTGGACGGGTCCACCTTGAGGATGAAGTTGCGCCCGCGTGCCTGGCCGCCGGGGATGCCCACCAGGTGATAGCGGCCGAAGGCGTCGGTCTCCATCAGCAGGCCTTCCACCGCTGCCACGCGCACGCCCGGAATGCCCCGCTCGCCCGGGTCCTGCACGCCGTTGCCGTTGCGGTCGTCGAACACGCTGCCGATGATCAGGCTCTCGTCGAGCAGCGGATCGGTAGTGATGTCCACATCGGCCGAGGCCACGTTGCCGATGCTGCGGTTCTCGCCATCGATGGCGGTGATGCGGTTGGTGTGCACACCGGTGCCGGTGCCCGCCCCGACGCGCAGGTAGTACACCACCGTGGCGCGCTCGCCCACCGGGATGTCGATGCCGTCGATGCGCAGCGGCTGTACGCCACTGGTGCGCGCATCGTTGTCGGCGTCCTGCACCGCGAAGCCACCGCGCACGAAGGTGAAGCCCGGCGGCAGCGTGTCCAGCAGGGTGGCGCCGTTGGCATCCACCTCGCCCACGTTGTCGATGGTCACCGTGTAACGCACCAGGTCGCCGATCTGCGCGCTGCGCTTGGCGGCCACCTTGGTCAGGCGCAGCACGGCCTGCTGGCCGGCCACGGTGACGGCCACGTTCGCTTCGGCGCACAGCGCGGTGGGAATGGACACGTCGCAGACCCGGTAGCGGAAGCTGTCGGTGCCGGCAAACCCTGCGGCCGGCGTGTAGCTGCACAGGCCGTTGGCGCACTGCACGCTGCCGTGGGTCGGTGCGGTCACCACCTGCAGCGAGGCCGGGTCCAGCGGTGCACTGCGGGCGCTGTCGTTGGCCAGCACGTCGATCTGCACCGGCGCGGTGGTCTCCACGGTGACCGCGTCGTCGACCAGGGTGAGCACGTTCGGCTCCACGGTCACGGTGACCGTGGCGCTGGCGCACATCGCCGGGTCGGCCACGTCGCACACCTGGTAGTCGAAGTTCTGCACGCCGGCGAAGTTGGTCAGCGCGGCGAAGCGGATGCGCGCGCGCGGCAGCACCGTGGCCGTGCCGTACGGCGGCGGCGCGGTGATGGTCACTGTCACCGTATCGGGATCGATCGGCGTGCCGTTGACGCGGTCATTGCCCAGCACGTCGATCTCGATCACGCCGTCCTGCGGCACCTGCACCTGGTCATCCTCGGCATCCACGCCCGGCGCGCCGGCGATGACGGTCACGCTGACCGTGCCGGTGTCGCATACGGTGGGCTGGTTGAGCAGGCACAGGGTGTAGGTGGTGCTGTAGCTGCCCGGTGCCAGCCCGGCGGCCACGTCCACCCAGCCATCGGCGCTGAAGGTCAGCGCGGTAGTGGCCACCGGCGCGAAGCTCACCTGGGCCGGATCCAGCGGTGCGGTGTTGAAGGTGTCGTTGTTGAACACGTTCAATACCCGTGCCTGCCCGGCCGGCCCGATCGGACCGGCGCTGTCATCCACCGCCAGCAGCGCACCCACCGGCCCCTGCACCAGCACCGTGGCGATGGCGGTGGTGCAGTTGGTCGGCACGCCGTTCTCGCACAGCTGGTAGGCCAGCTGCACCTGGCCCGGCTGCACACCGGCGGCCACCATGATCTGGCCCTGGTTGTTCATGGTGTAGCCCGGCGTGCTGCCGGTGAGGCTGGCCACCACGCTGCCCACCGGCGGCGGCGACACGTTGTTGAAGCTGTCGTTGTCCAGCACCGAGCGCGCGATGGTGCCGCCCACCGACGGATCCACCGGCGTAGCGGTGAAGTCGTCGTTGACCGACAGCACCATGTTGGCCGACCCGGCCAGCGTGAGCGTGACGCTGGCCGTGCCGCACTGCGCGCTGTACGGCGCAGGCAGGCATACCTGGTAGGTGAAGGTCACCGGCCCGGTGGTGCCCGACGGCGGGGTGTAGCTGAAGCTGCCGTCGGCGTTGAACACCAGCCCGGGCACCGCACCGCTGGTGAGGGTGTAGAGCGCGCCCGGCGGCGTGTTGTCGTTGGACGACACGTTGCCGGTGGTCGGGCGTCCGGCCGGGGCGGTGACGCTGTCGTTCTGCGGCGCCGGGGTGATCACCAGGGTGACGCCGGCGGTGGCGCAGTTGGCCGGCGCGGCGGCTTCGCAGATCTGGTAGGTGATCAGGGTGGCGCCCGACGCGACGCCGGTGCCCACGCTGATCGTGCCATCGGGGTTGATGGTGATGCCGGCCGGTGCGCCCACCAGGCTGAGGATCACATCGCCAGGCGGCGGCGGGCTGACCCCGTTGAGGCGGTCGTTGGCGAGCACGCTGGCCGACGAGGTGGCACCGGGCAGCACATCGGTGAGCACATCATCGCCGGCCACCAGCGTGCCGTTGTTGATGTTGATGGTGACCGTGGCGGTGCCGCAGCTGGCCGCATACGGCGCGGGCAGGCAGGCCTGGTAGGTGAAGCTGACCGGGCTCGGCGTGCCGCCCGGCGGGGTGTAGGTGAACGCGCCGGTGCTGGTCAGGGTCAGGCCGGCCGGAGTCGCACCCAGCACGGTATAGACCGCCGTGGCCGGCATGCTGTCATTGCTGGCCACGGTGTTGGTCAGCGTCTGCCCGGCCGGTACCGAGTACGCATCGTTCTGCGGTGCCGGGCTGACCACCACGGTGACGCTGGCGGTGTCGCAGTTGGCGGGCGCGGCGGCTTCGCAGATCTGGTAGGTGAGCGCGGTTGCACCGGAGGTGACGCCGGTGGACACGGTGATCCTGCCGTCGTTGCCGATGCTGAAGCCCGCCGGCGCACCGACCAGGCTCAGCAGCACGTCGCCCGCGGCCGGCGGCGACACCCCGTTGAGGCTGTCGTTGGCCAGCACGCTGGGCCCGGAGGTGCTGCCCGGCGCGACGCCGGTGAACGTGTCATCGCCGGCCACCAGCTGGCCGTTGTTGATGCTGATGGTGACGATGGCGCGCCCGCACAGGCTGGCATTCGGCGCCGGCAGGCAGACCTGGTAGGCCACGCTGACCGGGCCGACCACGCCGATCGCCGGGGTGTAGGTGAAGCTGCCGTTGGCGTTGAACGTCAAGCCGGCCGGCGCGGTGTCCTGCAACGTGAACTGCGCACCGGGCGGGGTGTTGTCGTTGGCGGCCACGGTGTTGGACAGGGTCTGCCCGGCCTGCACGGCGTAGGCGTCATCCTGCGGCGCCGGGGTGACCACCACGGTGACGCTGGCGGTGTCGCAGTTGGACGGCGCGGCCGCTTCGCAGATCTGGTAGGTGAGGGTGGTCGGCCCGGAGCCCACGCCGCTGCCCACGGTGATCGTGCCGTCGGGGTTGAGCGTGAAGCCACCCGGCGCGCCCACCAGACTCAACAGCACATCGCCCGCGGCTGGCGGCGACACGCCATTGAGGCTGTCGTTGGCGAGCACGCTGGTGCCGGTGGTGGCACCGGGCAGCACGCCGACCAGGGTGTCATCGCCTGCACTCAGGGTGCCGTTGTTGATGTTCAGCGCCACCGTGGCGGTGGCACACAGGCTGCCGTTCGGCGCCGGCAGGCAGGTCTGGTAGGTGAAGCCCACCGGCGACACCGCACCGGTCGGCGGCACGTAGGTGAAGCTGCCATCGGGGTTGAAGGTCAGGCCCGGTGGCGGCACGCCCTGCACCGCCCAGGTGGAGCCGGCCGGCATGCTGTCGTTGCTGGCCACGCTGTTGCTCAGCGTCTGCCCGGCCTGCACCGAGAACGCGTCGTTCTGCGGGGTCGGGCTGACGATCACGGTGACGCTGGCGGTGGCGCAGTTGCCCGGCGCGGCGGCTTCGCAGATCTGGTAGGTCAACGGGGTCGGTCCGGCACTGACGCCGGTGGCCACGCTGATGGTGCCGGTGGGCGTGATCGCAAAGCCTGCCGGTGCGCCGACCAGGGTCAGCAGCACGTTGGCCGCCGCCGGCGGCGACACACCGTTGAGGCTGTCGTTGGCCAGCACGCTGGCCGCCGAGGTGGTGCCCGGTGCCACGCCGCTGAGCGTGTCGTTGCCGGCCAGCAGCGAGCCGGTGGTGATGTTGAGGGTGACGCTGGCGGTGGCGCACACCACGTTCGGTGCGGGCAGGCAGGCCTGGTAGGTGAAGGTCACCGGGCTCGGCGTGGCGGGCAGCGGGGCGTAGGTGAACGACCCGTCGGGGTTGAAGGTCAGCCCGGCCGGCGGGGTGCCCTGCACGGTGAAGGTCGAGCCCGGCGGCAGGCTGTCATTGGTCGCCACGCTGTTGCTCAACGTCTGCCCGGCCTGCACCGAGAAGGCATCGTTCTGCGGCGTGGGGCTGACGATGACGGTGATGCTGGCGGTATCGCAGTTGGTCGGCGCGGCGGCTTCGCAGATCTGGTAGGTGAGCGTGGTGGTGCCCGATGTCACGGTGCTGCCCACGCCAAGGGTGCCGTCGGCATTGAGGGTGTACCCGGCCGGCGCGCCCACCAGGGTCAGCACAACGCTGGCCGGCAGCGGCGGACTCACCGCATTGAGCGTGTCGTTGGCCAGCACGCTGACGCTGGTGGTGCCTCCTGCGGCGACCCCGCTGAGGGTGTCGTCAACCGCCACCAAGGTGCCGTTGCTGATGTTGAGGGTGACGCTGGCGCTGTCGCAGAGCGAGGCGTTCGGCGCCGACAGGCACGCCTGGTAGGTAAAGATCACCGGGCCGACGGTGCCGATCGGCGGGGTATAGGTGAAGGTGCCATCGCCGTTGAACGTCAGCCCGGCCGGTGTGGCGCCCTGCACCGTCCAGATGGAGCCTGCCGGCAGGTTGTCGTTGGCGGCCACGTTGCCGTTGCTGATGGAGCCGCCGGCCTGCACCGCATACGCGTCGTTCTGCGCGGCGGGGGTGATCACCAGCGACACCGTGGCGGTATCGCAGTTGGACGGCGCGGCGGTTTCGCAGATCTGGTAGGTCAGCGTGGCCGGGCCGGAGGTGACCCCGGTGGGCACGGTGATGGTGCCATCGGCGGCGATGGCGTAGCCGGCCGGCGCACCCACCAGGCTCAGCTGCACGCTGGCCGCGGCCGGCGGGCTCACCGTGTTGAGCGCATCGTTGGCCAGCACGCTGGGCGTGGTGGTGCCGGGCACGACGCTGGTGAAGCTGTCATCGCCAGCCACCAGCGTGCCCAGGTTGACGTTCACCGTGGCCGTGGCGAGGCCGCACACGCCACCGTTGGGCGCAGGCAGGCAGGTCTGGTAGGTGAAGGTGACCGCCCCGGTGGTGCCCACCGGCGGGGTGTAGGTGAAGCTGCCATTTCCGTTGAACACCAGCCCGGTCGGCGGCGTGCCCTGCACTGCCCAGGTCGAACCGGCCGGCATGCTGTCGTTGGTGGCCACACTGCTGCCCACCAGCGTGTCACCGGCCTGCACGGCAAACGCGTCGTTCTGCGGTGCCGGGGTGATCACCAGGCGGATCGCGGCGCTGTCGCAGTTGGTCGGCGACGCGGTCTCGCACAGCTGGTAGTTCAGCAGCGTCGCACCGGCAGTCGCACCGGCCGGCACCTGCACGGTGCCGTCGTTGTTGATCACGAACCCGGCCGGTGCGCCCACCAGCAGCAGCTGCACATCGGCAGAGGCCGGCGGGGTGACCCCGTTGAGGGCGTCGTTGGCCAGCACGCTGGGCGTGGCCGAGCCGGCGGTGATCGGGGCCGCGAACGTATCGTCGTTGGCCACCACCGCGTTCACCGCGATGTTCAAGGTAGCCGTCGCGGTGCCGCACACCGCGGCATCCGGCGCCGGCAGGCAGGCCTGGTAGCTGAAGGTAACCGGGCCGATGGTGCCCGCCGGTGGGGTGTAGGTGAAGCTGCCGTTGCTGTTGAAGACCAGCCCCTGCGGCGGCGCGAGCACGCTCCAGGTGGAGCCGGCCGGCATGTTGTCGTTGCCCGACACGTTGCCGGTGTTGGGCTGGCCGGACTGCACGGCGATCACGTCGTTGACCGGCACCGGGCGCACCACCAGCGCGATGGTGGCCGTGGCGCAGTTGTTGGCCGCCGCGGTTTCGCAGATCTGGTAGACCAGCGCGATGGCGCCGGTGGGCGCGGTGGCGGCCACCGACAGCGTACCGGTGGGGCTGAGGGTGAAACCGGCCGGTGCGCCCACCAGCGACAGCGACACCGTGGCCGCAGCCGGCGGGGTCACCCCGTTGAGCGCGTCGTTGGCGAGCACGCTGGGCGTGCTGGCGCCCGGCGCGATCGCACCGAAGCTGTCATCGGCCGCCACCAGCAGGCCGTTGTTGATGTTCAGCGTGGCCGTGGCGGTACCGCACACGGCGCTGTTCGGCGCAGGCAGACAGGCCTGGTAGTCGAAGCTGGCCGGGCTGGTAGTGCCCGCCGGCGGTGCATAGGTGAAGCTGCCATCGGCGTTGAAGGTGACCCCGGCCGGCGGCGTGCCCTGCAGCGTGTACACCGATCCGATCGGCATGCTGTCGTTGCCCGACACATTGCCAGTCAACGTCTGACCGGCCTGCACGGCGAAGGCGTCGTTGGCCGGTGCCGGAGCGACCACCAGGGCCACGCTGGCGGTGGCGCAGTTGGCCGACGCGGCGGCCTCGCAGATCTGGTAGGTGAGCGTGGTGGCACCGGACGCGGTGCCGGTGGCCACGCTGATGGTGCCGTCGGCGGCAATCGTAAAACCGGTGGGCGCGCCTACCAGCGACAGCACCACCTCGGCGGGCAACGGCGTGGCCGCGTTGAGGGTGTCGTTGGTCAGCACGGTGGGCGACGCCGTGCCCGGCGCGATCGGGGTGGCGAAGGTATCGGCCACGGCCACCAGCGTGCCGCTGTTGACGTTGAGCGTTGCGTTCGCGGTGGCGCACACGCCCGCATCGGGTGCCGGCAGGCAGACCGTGTAGGCGAAGGTGGATGCGCCGCTGAACCCGGTTGGCGGGGTGTAGACCAGGCTGCCATCGGCGGCCAGCACCAGCCCGTCCGGCGGGATGCCCACCACCTGGAAGACCGCACCGGCCGGCACGTTGTCGTTGCTGGCCACGCTGCTGGTGAGCACCTGCCCGGCCGCGGTGGACAACGCATCGTCCAGCGCCGACGGTGCCACCACCAGGCGGATCGTCGCGGTGTCGCAGTTGCCCGGCGCAGCCGCTTCGCACAACTGGTAGGTGAGGTTCTTGACCCCGGCAGGGGTACCGGCGGCCACGGTCACCGCGCCTTCGGCGGTGATGGCCAGACCGGCCGGTGCGCCTACCAGTGACAGCAGCACGTCGGCCACCGCCGGCGGCGTGGCGCCGTTGAGCGAATCATTGGCCAGCACCGAGGTGGTGCTGCCGCCACTGACCGGGTTGATCGGGGTAGTGCTGAAATCATCGCCATTGGCGGCCAGGCTGCCCACGGTGATGGTGATGGTGGCGCTGGCCGTGGCGCACAGCGCCGCGTTCGGTGCCGGCAGGCAGACCTGGTAATCGAAGGTCACCGGCGAGGTCACACCCACCGGCGGCACATAGGTGAAGCTGCCCGACCCGGTGAAGGTCAGCCCGGCCGGCACCGGGCCGACCACGCTGAACAGCGCGCCCGCCGGCACGTTGTCGTTGTCACCGACGTTGCCGTTGAGCGCCTGCCCGGCCGCGGTGGAATAGGTGTCGTTGCTGGCCGACGGCGTCACTACCAGGCGCAGGGTGGCGCTGGCGCAGTTGCTGGGCAGCACCGCTTCGCAGACCTGGTAGGTCAGCACCACCGCGCCACTGGTGGCGGCCGCGGGCACCTGCAGCAGGCCGTTGGCATCGAGCGCGTAACCGGCCGGCGCACCGACCAGGCTCAGCAGCACACTGGCGGCGGCCGGCGGCGTAACGCCGTTGAGCGTGTCATTGACCAGCACGCTGCTGGCGCTGGTGCCACCGGGGGCGAGCGGCGTGGCGCTGATGTCGTCGTCGCGCGCCACCAGGGTGCCCGCGTTGACGTTGATGGTGGCTGTGGCCGTGCTGCACTGCGCGCTGTCCGGCGCGGGCAGGCAGACCTCATAGGTGAACGTGACCGGCCCGGTGAAGTTGGCCGGCGGGGTGTACTGGATGCTGCCATCGGCGCCGAACTGCAGGCCCGCCGGCACCGCGCCGGGCACGCGGAACACCGCACCGGCCGGCGCGTTGTCGTTGCTGCCCACATTGCCGGCCAGCAGCTGCCCGGCCGGGGTGGAGAACACATCGGCGGCCGCCAGCGGCGCGACCAGCAGGCGGATCTGGGCCGTATCGCAGTTGCCCGGCAGCGCCGCTTCGCACAGCTGGTAGGTCAGCGTGACCGCACCGGCAGCCACGCCGCTGGCAATGGCGAGCACGCCATCGCTGCCCAGCGTGTAGCCCGACGGCGCGCCCACCAGAGTGAGCAGCACATCGGCCGAGGCCGGCGGCACGGTGCCATTGAGGCTGTCGTTGCCCAGCACCGACGCCGTGCTGCCGCCCACGGCAGGGTTGATCGGGGTCGCGCGGACATCATCGTCATTGGCCACCAGGGTGCCGGCATTGACGTTGACCGTGACCGACGCGCCGGCGCACACGGTGGTGTCCGGTGCGGGCAGGCAGGCCTGATAGGCGAAGGTGACCGCGCCCTGGGTGCCCACCGGCGGGGTGTAGGTGAAGCTGCCGTTCGGGTTGAACACCAGACCGGCCGGCGCGGTGCCGCTCAGGCTGAAGCTCGCGTTGGCCGGTACGTTGTCGTTGCCGGCCACGTTGCCGGTCACCGGCACGCCCACCTGCGTGCTGAGAGTATCGTTGACCGCCACCGGCGCCAGCAGCAGCTGCACCGCACCGGTATCGCAGTTGCTGGGCAGTGCCGCTTCGCACAGCTGGTAGGAGAAGCTGACCGCACCGGCCGCCGCGCCACCGGGAACGGACACGGTGCCGTTGCTGTTGATCACATAGCCGGCCGGCGCGCCCACCAGGCTCAGGATCACATCGGCCGGGGCCGGCGGAACCGCGCCGTTGATGGTGTCGTTGCCGAGCACGCTGTTGGTGGTGCCGCCGCTGGCCGGGTTGATGATCGCGGCGCGGAAGTCATCGTCGTTGGCCACCAGCGTGCCGGCGTTGACGTTGAGGGTGACCGTGGCGGTATCGCAGACGGCGGCGAACGGCGCGGCCAGGCACGCCTGGTAGGTGAACGTGGTGGTGCCGGTGTACTGCGCCGGCGGGGTGTAGGTGAAGCTGCCATCGGGGTTGAACAGCAGCCCGGCCGGCGTGGCACCGGTCACGGCATAGGTGGTGCCGGCGGCGACCGTGTCATTGACCGCCACGTTGCCGCTGACCGCGCGCGCCACCTGGGTGGTGAACGCATCGGCCACCGCGTCGGGCGCGATCACCACCGCAATGCTCGCGGTGGTGCAGTTGCTGGTGCCGGCCTGGCACAGCTGGTAGGTCAGGCTGATGGGCCCGGCCGGCGCACCCGCAGGCACCTGCAGCTGGCCGTTGGCGGCCAGTGTGTAACCGGCTGGCGGTGCATTGATCAGCGACAGCGTGGCCTGCGCAGGCAGGATGGCCGCGCCGTTGAAGGTGTCGTTGTCCAGCACGCTGGCGGTCAGCCCACCGGCACTGGTCAGCGGCGTGCCGGTGAAGTCGTCGTTGCCGGCCGCGAGGACGGCGGCGCCGACATTGACGGTCACGGTGGCGGCATCGCACACGCCCGCATTCGGCGCCGGCAGGCACACCTGGTAGCGGAAACTGTCCGGACCGATGTACGCCGACTGCGCGGTGTAGCTGAAGCTGCCATCGGCATTGACCGTCACGGTGCCATGCGCGGCCACGGCCAGCAGGCTGAACTGTGCGCCCGCGCCCACGTTGTCGTTGCCGTTCACGGTGCCGGTCAGCGCGACGCCCGCCGTGGCCACGAACGCGTCGTCGAGCGCATCGGGCGCGACCACCAGCTGCACGCTGGCGGTGGCGCAGTTGGTGGGCGCCGCTATTTCGCAGATCTGGTAGTCAAAGGTCACTGCACCGGCCGCGGCACCGGCCGGCACCTGCACCTGCCCGTTGGCGTTGACCGCGTAGTTGGCCGGCGCACCGCTCAGGGTGAGCAGCACCGCGGCCGGGGCCACCGCCACCCCGTTGAGGGTGTCGTTACCCAGCAGGCTCACCGTGGTGGTGGTGCCCGGCAGCAGCGGCGTGGTGAACACATCGTTGACCGCGGCAATCTGGTTGGCCTGCACGTTCACGCTGACCGTGGCGGTGTCGCACACGGTGCCGTTCGGGGCCGGCAGGCACACCTGGTAGATGAACGAGTCCGGCCCGGTATTGCCGTTGGACGGGGTGTAGCTGAAGGTCCCATCGGCGTTGACCACGGCGGCGCCACGGGTGGGCGCGGTGGCCAGGGTGTAGGTGGACCCGCTGGCGATATTGTCATTGCCGGCCAGGCTGCCGGTGGCCGGCTGACCGCCGCCCGGGGTGGTCACCGTGTCGTTCACTGCATCCGGGCTCACCACCAGGTTGGCGGTGGCGGTGGCGCAGTTGGCCGGCAAGGCGTTTTCGCAGAAACGATAGGTCAGCGCCAGCGGACCGGCCGCGGCGGTGGCCGGCACCTGCACGGTGCCGTTGGCATTGATGGCAAAGCCCGTCGGCGCGCCCACCAGGCTCAACGTCACCTGGGCAAGCGGCACGGCGCCGCCGTTGAACGTGTCGTTGGTGAGCACGGTGGGGGTGAGCCCACCGGTGCCGGCCGGGATCGGTGTGGCGAAGGTGTCATCCACCGCTACCAGTGCGTTGGCATTGACTACGATCGCAGCGGTTCCCGTCGCGCAGACGGCGCCGTTCGGCGCGGGCAGGCAGACCTGGTACTGGAACGAGGTGGGCGTGGCGATGCCGCCGACAGGCGCGTAGGTGAAGGTGCCGTCGCTGTTGACGGTGAGCCCGGCCGGCGGCGTGCCGACGGCGCTGAACACCGCACCCGCAGGTGCGTTGTCATTGCTGCCCACGTTGCCGGCGAACGAGGGCGCGCCACCGGTGGCGTTGAAGCTGTCGTTCACCGCAGTCGGGCCGATCACAACGCTGGCCGTGGCGGTGGCGCAGTTGGTCGGCGAGGCGTTCTCGCAGATCTGGTAGGTCAGGCTGCCGGCACCGGCGGTGGCGCCGGCCGGCACCGTGATCACGCCGGCACTGTTGATGGTGAATCCGGCCGGCGCGTTTTGCAGCGCGATGATCAGGTTGGCGCCGACCACTGGCGCACCGTTGAGCGTGTCATTGGCCAGCACCGTGGGCGTGGTGCCGCCGGTGGCCGAGGAGATCGCGGTGGCGAACACATCGTTGTTGGCCACCAGCGCGTTGGCCCGCACCGGCACGGCCGGGGTGGTGGCGCTGTTGTCGCCCGGGGTCGGATCGGTGGTGCCGGTGGGCAGCACCAGCGCGACGCTGTTGGCCGGCACGGTGGCCGGGGTGGCGCTGGGCGCGGTGCCGTTGACCAGCAGCACCACGCTGTCGCCCACGCCCACGTTGACCTGCACGTTGACGGCATTGCCGGTGCCACTGGACTGCGCGCACGACGATGCCGCGGTAGTGGGCTGGCAACTCCAGGCCACGTTGGTGAGCAGCGACGACACGGTGTCGACCACGCCCACGCCCTGCGCCGCCGACGGGCCGGCATTGCTCACCTGGATGCGGTACTGCACGGCGCCGCCGGCGGCCACCGGACTGGCACTCAGCAACGTCTTGGTCACGCTCAGCTGTGCCTGCAGGGCCAGCGCATTGGTATCGGTGGCGGTGTTGTTGCCCGGGGTCGGGTCGCCCACATCGGTCGGCGCGGTCACCGTGGCGGTGTTGTTGAGCGGGTTCGGATAGCTCTGCGCAAGCAGCGTGGGAGACAGCAGCAACGCCAACAGCGCCACCGCGTGCGCGATGCCGGCCGATGCCCTGCGTGCCCTGCCCTGCGTGCGGCGTGCTGCCATGCGCTCATCCTCGAAGCGGTGATCGTGTCCATCCCCGGCGCGGGGTCATCCCCACGCCCACTGCGGTACCGCCCTGGGTGCTAGTACGCGCCCGGGTTGCTGCTGAAGCTGACCGGCACACTGATCGTTGCCTGGCCCCCATTGATCAGGTTCACGCCCACGCTGACCGCGTTGCCGCCCACCGCACCGCCACTGGCCGCCGCGCACGTGCTGCCGCTGGTGGCACTGCAGGTCCAGGCGCCCCGCAAGGTGATGCCGTTGGGCAGGTTGTCGGCCACCACGGCATCGGTGACCGGGTCGGGCCCGTCGTTGCGCACCAGCAGCGTGTAGGTGGCCGTGCCGCCTGGTGTGTAGGTGCCGCTGCCGTCGCTCTTGGTGATCGACAGCTCGGCCTGGCGCGTGCGGTTGGTAATGCGGCACACCAGGGTCACGGCGGTGGCGGTCATCGCCGGCGCCTGCAGGGTGAAGCTGCCGCCGCTGCCGGAAGACACCACGGTGTTGTTCTGGTCGGTGCATTGCCAGCTGCTGGCATAGCGCGCCAGCGTGGTGCCGGCGGCGGCGGCTTCGGCCAGCGCGTAGCTGCCGCCGGGCACGGTGATCACCGCCGCGGTGGCGCCGTTGTTGCCCACGTTGCTGGCCGAGCCCACCGTGCTGCCGTTGTAGGTGATGGACAGGTTGAAGCGGCCGGTGTCGCTGGTGGGCTGCAGGTCCTTGACCAGCTGCAGCGTCGCCGCGCAGGCCTGGGTGATGCCTTCCACGGTGAACACCGCCTGGCCGATACGGATGCCCAGCAGCGCCAGCAGGTTGTCGACCAGGCCCCCGAGCACGGCCGTCAGCACGGGGGTGACCAGCACGTTGACGGCGGAGCGGATGGGCGTAAGCAGCGTGTTGACGATGCCGTTGACCAGGTCGGCCACCGGCAGCGGCAGCGGGATGCCGCCGAGCAGGGTCACGGTGGGGTTGCCACTGGTGACCTGGATGTTCAACGAGTTGACCAGCGTGGACACCATCGTGGCCGCGCTCACCGTACCGGCAGTCAGCGTGCGGGTCTGGGGATAGGGCCCGGTGAAGCTGGCACTCTGCAGCCCTGGCGTGGCGGTAGCGAAGCTGCGCACGCTGACCGTCAGCGGCACGGTGATGTCGGCGATCGGCGTGAGCAGGCCAAGCACGTTGGCCGCCACCCGCACCTTCACGCTGAGCGAGGTCAGCGTGGCGGCGGTCAGGGCGGTGTCGGTGAGCACGGTGCTGCGGTTGAAGAAGGTGGCGTCGCTGATCTGGCCGACATACAGGTTCACCAGGCCCGGGCGCGCCTGCAGCGTGACCGCGTTGCCTACCAGGTTCACCGCCGAGATCGAGCCTTCGGCACGCGCCACGTCGGCATACAGCTGCAGGTGCAGCACGTCGGCGGTAATGCTGGTGTTGGACAGCGACACCCCCAGCAGGTTGAGGCCGTTGAGCGCCGCGCTGAGCGTGCCGGTGTTGAGTCCCTGCACCAGGTCCAGGTCGAGCTTGATGCGGATGGCCGCACTGTGGAACGCCGCGCCCACCGTGCCGCAGCTGTAGACCGGCGGTTCGATCACCTGCAGCCACAGGCGCACGTTGGCCACACCGTTGAGGCCCAGCGCCGCGGTGTCGACGGTGATCGGCGTTGGCGTGGTGAGCACGTTGCGGAAGTTGTAGAGCTGCACGCCGCCGGTCAGCAGGTCCAGTACGTTCAGGCGCACGATGGCCAGCGATCCGGTGGGCAGGGCGATCTGCAGCAGGTCGGCCAGGCGGATGTTGCCGGTGGTGCCGGCCACGCCCAGCGGCAGTGCGTTGAGCACGTTGGCCGCGGCGGTCTGGCCGTCGGCCTGCAGCACCTGCACCATCGCCGCGCGCAACTGGCCCAGGGTGATGTTGGCGTTGAGCACCTGGCTGGGATCGCTCACCACCACCCCGCCGTTGAGCTGGGTCAGCAAGGCGTTGAGGTTGATGTTGGCGCCGGCCAGGTTGTTCCAATCGGCCACGCTCAGGTTGAGGCTGGTGCCCGGCAGCAGCGCGCCGAACAGCAGGTTGAGCACCGGACTCTGGGTGGAATCCACCGAGGCCAGGCGCGGACCGGCACTGACGCAGGCGCCGGCGGTACAGGCCGATTGCGCCTTGGCCTGCCCCAGGCATGAAAGCACCGCCAGTAGTGCAAGGAGCAGCCATGACTGCCAACGCACTGACGGAACGTTCACGCCTTTCACATTAACCATACATGCGTCTCCGCCGATTTTTGGCAGAGTTCGACCGTGGCGGCGGAGTTACTCCGTCGTCGTTCTGATCGTGCCCTGCCGGTGCCGTTTCCCGCTTGGGAATGCGTTTATGTCCGGTTCGGGCCGATTAATGCGGGGCAACGAAAATTCCGTCAAACAAGACGGCGTGAAATAGGGGGACAGTGGCGCTTGCTGGCGGGTCGGCGTCGCACGATTACCCCGGATGCAGCAGGCGGCGACAGCGATTCTGTACACGCGGGAAAAGAATCACTTCCAGGGAAGCAGGGCTTACCGAACAGGGAAAGGGGGCACTAAATGCAGGCCATGTGCGACAGAATCCGGCGAGCCCGACTAACGGCTGGCCTGTCCCAGGCGCAGCTGGCGTTGGCGGCCGGCGTGCGACGCAGTGCCGTAGCGCAGTGGGAACGGGAAGGCGGTACATTCCCGAGCGTGCAACACCTTGCCTGCATCGCAATTGTGACGCAAGTCCATTTTGAATGGCTGGCCACGGGGCGCGGTCCCGGGCGTCCGGAGGACGGCGTGGACCTGCCTTTGCCGGACGCGTTGCCGGTGGAAGCAGCACGTACCGCCCAGGAAACCGAGATTCTGTCGTTATTGCGGCGCATGCCCGCGCGCAAGCGTCAGGTGGCGCGCGCGATCATGGAAATGTTGACGGAGTAACGCGTGGCTGCCGGCCTGTTGCCGGCCCGGATTACAGCGCCGCGCGCGGCGGCAGCGACCAGTCGATGGGCGTCTGGCCGCGGCGCTGCAGGTATTCATTGGCCATCGAGAAGTGATGGCACCCCAGGAAACCGCGGTGCGCCGACAACGGCGACGGATGGGGTGCCTTCAGCACCCGATGCCGGCCGGTGTCGATCACCTTGCCCTTCTGTTGCGCGTAGCTGCCCCAGAGCATGAACACCAGCCCGTCGCGTTCACGGTTGAGGGTGTCCACGACATGGTCGGTGAACCCTTCCCAGCCGCGCTTCTGGTGCGCACCGGCCTGCCCGGCCTCCACGGTCAGCACCGCATTGAGCAACAGCACGCCCTGGCGCGCCCACGGCAGCAGGCAGCCGTGGTCCGGGCGCGGAATCCCCAGGTCGGCTTCGATTTCCTTGTAGATATTGAGCAGCGACGGCGGCACCGGGACGCCGGGCATCACCGAGAAACTCAGGCCATGGGCCTGGCCGGCGCCGTGGTACGGGTCCTGCCCCAGGATCACCACCTTGACCTGCTCGAACGGGGTGGCATCGAAGGCGGCGAATATCTGCGGGCCGGGCGGGAACACCTGCGCACCGGCTGCCTTGCGCTGGCGCAGGAAGCTGGACAGGTCGCGCATGTCCGGACGCAGCAGCCACTCACCAATACGTGCCTTCCAGCTCGGTTCAAGCTGGATGCTGGGGGTTGCGTCGTCGTTCATCGCACCAGGGGTTTTTCATTGAGCCGCGACAGGCGCAGCTGGAACAGGACCTTGGTCACCAGCAGGCGCTCTTCGATCGGCTTCTGCACCAGGTCGTTGGCACCGGCCTGCAGCAGGCCGGACTGGTTGAGCGGGTTGCCATCACCGGTCATCACCAGCACCGGCAGGCGGCGCTTGCCGTAGCCGAAATCCACGCGCACGCGCTCGACCACGTCCAGCCCGCTCAGCTCGCCCTTGAGGGTCACGTCGGTGAGCACCAGGTCGATGCGGTGGCTGCTGCGGCCCAGCGATTCGGCGGTGAGCAGCGCGAAGGCTTCCTCGGCGGTCATCACATGCAGCACGCGCAGGCTCTGGCGTTCGAGCATGCGCTTGGTCGCCTCGGCCACCACGCGGCTGTCTTCGACATACAGGATGGTGGCGCCGGGAATGGTTTCCGGCTGCACATAGCCACGGATGAACGTGGCCAGCGCCTCATGGCCCAGCGCCTTGTCGAAATAATCGGTGACGTAGTCGGTGAAGCGGCGCTGTTCCAGGTGCTGCTGCGCATCGCCGGATACCACGATCACCGGCACGTAGGCCTGCCCGGCGGTTTCGCGGACCAGCCGCGCCAGCGCCAGGCCGTCGCCGTCGCTGAGCGTGAGCGAGGTGGTGACCAGGTTCACCGGCCCGGCTGCGAGGGCGTTGCGCGCCTCTTCGATGCTCGCGCAGCCCACCACCTCCACCGCCGGCAATTCGCGTTGCAGCACATCGGCAATCAACTTGCGGACCAGCTTGGAGCCGTCGACCACCATCACGCGCGGTGCATCGTCGACCAGGTGCTTCAGGGCTTGCGGGCGCATGCGGGCCTCAGGTTTCGGTCGGTCGGGTCTGGCGCAGGAAATGCCCCGTCACCAGCCACGCGCCCAGCCAGCCCAGCACCACGGTGCCGACCAGCACGAACGATGAATGCAGCAGATCCAACCCGTGCAACACGAACGGGCTGGCATAACTTTCAGACAACGCGGCCAGCGGCGGGCGCAAGGCCAGGCCGGCCACGCCGATCAGCGCCAGCGCCACCGCGCCGGCCCCCAGCCCGTACCACGCGCCCAGGTACAGGAACGGGCGGCGGATGAAGCCGTCGCTGGCGCCCAGCAACTGCAGCACGCCGATTTCCTCGCGGCGCGCCTGGATGTCCAGGCGCACGGTATTGCCCACCACCAGTGCGGCGCCCAGGCCCAGCAACACCGACAGCACCTGTACCAGCCGCGCGCCGAAGCCCAGCCAGGCGTCCAGGCGCTTGCGCCACAGCGCATCGTGCTGCACCAGGTCGGCCTGCGGCAGGCCTTCCAGCGACTGCGCCAGGCGCGCGTCGTCGGCGCCCGCCTTCGGGGTGACGATCAGCAGCGTGGGCAGCGGGTTGTCGTGCAGCGCATCGATCGCCTCGCCCAGGCCGGCGCCGTCGCGCAGTTCCTGCAGGCCCTGCTCCGGCGTCTGCACGGTGACGTTGGCCACATCGGCCCGGCCACGCAACGAATCGGCGACCTGCCCGGCCGCCGCCGCGTCGGTGTCGGTCTTGAGGAACAGATTGATGTCGCGCGACTGCTGCACGCTGCCGGCGAAATGGGTGAGGTTGTCCAGCGCGATGGACAGGCCCAACGGCAGGGCCAGGGCCAGCGCCATCACCATGATGGTCAGCAGCGTGGCCCACGGCTTGCGCCAGGCGCGGCCCAGGCTGAAGACCACGCTATGGCCGTGGTGATGCAGCCACACGCCCAGGCGCGACGGTGCCGCGGCGTCCTTGTTGGTGGGTGCGTTCATTCGGCCAGGTCCTGCGGCGAGATGTCGTCGATCAGCTTGCCGTGGTCCAGGATCAGCACGCGCTTGCGCATGTGCCGCAGCAGGGCCAGGTCGTGGCTGACCACCAGCACGCTGGTGCCGCGCTCGGGAAGCTCGGCGAACAACGCCATGATTTCCGCCGCCAGGGTGGGGTCGAGGTTGCCGGTGGGTTCGTCGGCCACCAGCAGCCGCGGTTCGCTGACGATCGCGCGGGCGATGCCCACCCGCTGCTGCTCACCCGCCGACAGCTGCGACGGCAGGGCTTTTTCGCGGTGGCCCAGGCCCATCCGTTCCAGCACCGAGCGCACCCGCTTGCCGATATCGGCGCGGCGGGTGCCGCGCAGGATCAGCGGCAGGGCGACGTTCTCGGCGATGCTGCGGTCCATCAGCAGGCGGTGGTCCTGGTAGACCGCGCCCACCTCGCGACGGTGCCGGGGGATGTTGCCGCCACGCACCTTGAGCAGGTTGCGCTCGTTGAAGATCACCGCGCCGCGGCTGGGCCGCTCGTCGAGGTGGATCAACTTGAGCAGGGTGCTCTTGCCCGCACCGGAGTGACCGGTGACGAACAGCATTTCCCCGGGGGCGACATCGAAGCTGACGTCCACCAGTGCCTGGTGGCCGCCGGCATATTGTTTGCTGACATTGTCAAAACGCAGGACGCTCATCCCCTGATTATGCAGGACGAGGGTGGCGGCGTGCAGGTGGGGTGGGTGCCGACCCACGGTCGGCACGGCGGGCACGCCACCCGACCAACGGTCGGGTGCCACCCGCTGATCGGCAATTCCGATCAGCTACCGGACAGCATCCGGCGGATCTTGCGACCGATGCGGGTCAGGAACGACGCGCCCGGATCGGCGGCCGGGGTGCCACGCATCGGCTTGGCGGTCACCTGCACCGGGGTCACCGATGCCTGCGGTGCGGCACCTTCGGCGCCTTCGACCGGACGGCCGTGGCGACGACGACGACGCTTGCGCGGGGCGCGCTCGCCTTCCACGGCCGGGCTGTCGGCGGCGCTCGGGGCGTCCGCCGGGGCAACGGCGGCCTGGGCGACCGCGGCCTGCGGCTTGACCTCGCCCTCGACCGGGGCGTCGCCTTCCACGCGCGGCTTGCGCTCGCGGCGCGGCTTGCCGTCGGCACTGCGCTCGCCCGGTGCGCGGCGTTCGCCACGGCCACCGGCCGACGGCTTGCCACCGCGACCGCTGCTGCTGCCACCGCCACGGCGCTGTTCTTCGGCCGCACGCGCTTCGCGTGCCTCGCGGAAGATCTGGCCAACGCTCTCGTTCTCGTCGCCGTCCTCGCCCGCTTCGGCCGGCGCACGTTCCGGGCGCGGCAGCGAGGTCAGGATTTCGCTGGTGACCGCTTCGACCGGGATCTTCTGCTCGATGTAGGCCTCGATGTCCGGCAGGCCCATCGCGTAGCGCTCGCAGGCGAAGCTGATCGCATCGCCTTCTTCGCCCAGGCGTGCGGTACGGCCGATGCGGTGCACGTAGTCTTCGGCGTCGAACGGCAGGTCGTAGTTGTAGACGTACTTGATGCCGTCGATGTGCAGGCCGCGGGCGGCCACGTCGGTGGCCACCAGGATTTCGAGCTGGCCCTTCTGGAAGCGGTTGAGCAGGCTCTCACGCTTCTTCTGCGGCACGTCGCCGGACAGCACGCCCACGCGGTAGCCGGCCTTTTCAAGCGAACGGGCCACGCGCTCGACGAACACCTTGGTGTTGACGAAGACCATGGTGCGCGCACCTTCGCTGCGCGACAGCAGGCCCAGCAGCAGCGGGATCTTTTCTTCGTCGGCCGGGAAGTAGATGCGCTGGCGCACGCGCGCGGCGGTGATCGACTCGCTTTCCACCACCAGCTTCTGCGGCTCGTTCATGTGCTCATAGGCCAGCTCCAGCACGCGGTGGCTGAGCGTGGCGCTGAACAGCAGCGTCTGGCGCGTGCTGCGCTCGGGCATGCGGCGCAGCAGGAAACGGATGTCCTTGATGAAGCCCAGGTCGAACATGCGGTCGGCTTCGTCGAGCACGCAGATTTCGCAGGCGTGCAGCGACACCACCTTGTGCTGCTTGACGTAATCGATCAGGCGGCCCGGGGTGGCGATGATGACGTCCACGCCCTGCTGCAGGATCTCGCGCTGCTTGTCGTAATCCACACCGCCGTAGACCAGCGCGAAGCGCAGGCCCAGGTCCGAACCGAACTTGACCGCATCCTTGTGGATCTGGATCGCCAGTTCGCGGGTGGGGGCCAGGATCAGCGCGCGCGGGTCTTCCGGCTTGCGGTCGGCCAGTGCCGGACGGGTCAGCAGGCGGTTCACCACCGCGACCAGGAAGGCCAGGGTCTTGCCGGTGCCGGTCTGGGCCTGGCCGGCGACGTCGCCGCCGGGCAGCGCGACCGGCAGGGTCAGCGCCTGGATGGGCGTGCAACGGGTGAATCCGGCTCCTTCAAGGCCGGCCTGCAGGGCCGGGTGCAGCTCGAAGGAGGAGAAGGTCAAATCGGTCAGCGGTTTGTCGCTCATGTGTCCGTCTTGGTAAGGCCGCCCCGGCAGCGGTGCGCGGGAGGCTTGCAATCTTGGGGGGCACCGTCGCCATTGCGGGCCCTGCGCCGGGGTTGGACGGGGCCGGACCTACCGGTCCAGGGGCGCCGCACAATGGCGCAGTTTAGCGCAATGTCGGCGCCAAACCGGCTCCTGCCGTCGCACGGATGGCTGAGACAGCCCGCCAGCGGTGGGCTGCCACCTTGGGTGCCGGGTGTCGGCGCACCAGTTTTCACGTGTTTTCACCGCGCCTGCCGCCAGTTGAACGTGCGCGCCACGGCCACTGGAGGCGGTCGCACACGCCCGCATATAGAGAAGGACTGCCCCATCAATGCAGGGCGCCAATCACGGGATGCTGGGTTTCAGGCAGCACCTGCCCGGCCGCGACGATAGGGGTACACTGCCCGCCGTGAGCGACCAGGCATCCACCTGGCGCACCGCTGGCCGCCCTCGCGGCCACGAGGCAGCAGACGCGGATGGCACCTTCCGGTGGCGTCCAAATTCAACCTCCTCCGGCTCGGCCGGGTGCATTTCCAGACGAGAAACCAAGATGAGCGACAAGGTTGTACATGTCGGCGATGCCGACTTCGATAGCGCAGTGCTGAATTCCAAGGAACCGGTGCTGGTCGATTTCTGGGCCGAGTGGTGTGGTCCGTGCAAGATGATCGCCCCCGCCCTGGACGAACTGGCCGACGCCTACAACGGCCGCGCCAAGATCGCCAAGGTCAACGTGGACCAGAACCGCGCATTGGCCGCCAAGTACCACGTGCGCTCGATCCCGATGCTGCTGGTGTTCAAGGACGGCCAGGTCCAGGCGCAGCAGATCGGCGCGGTCGGCAAGGCCCAGCTGGCCGGCATGCTGGACAAGGCGCTGGCCTGATCGCAGCAGGCAGTCGGCCCCTGCCGGCTGCCCGCGGGCCCTGCCCCGCATGAATGACCCTGCCCCACCCGGCTTGCGCACCGCCGCGAGCCGGTGTTAGTGTCGGCAGCATCCGGCCGCATTCGCGCGCCGCATCTTCTGGACGACGTTCTTTCCAGAATCCTTTCCCAACGTTCGCTGCCCTGCCGGGCGCTCGCACCTTCTAGCGAGGAATCCAGCACTTGTCCGATATCACTACTTCCGAACCCGGGAGCGCCGACGCGCCCGCCGAGAAGCGCGTGCGCAAGCCGCGCGTCGCCAAGGCCGCCGCCAACACCGCTGCCGAGGCAGGTTCTCCCCCCTCCCAGCCTGCACTGCCCCTGGCTGCCGCGCATGACGCGCCGGCGCCGGTCGCCGCTCCGTCGGCGCCGCAGCAGGCACCGTCCGCCTCTACCGGCGACGCCTCCTCTGCCCAGGGCAATGCGCAACAGGACACCGGCGACGGTGGCCAGCGCAACCAGAACGGCAACAACACCCCCAAGGGCGGGCAGAACCCGTACCAGCAGGGTCAAGGCCAGGGCCAAGGCCAGAACCAAGGTCAGGGTCAGGGTCAGGGCAACCGCCGTGATCGTTTCCGCAATCGCCGTGACCGCAATCGCGGTGGCGATCGCTACAACGACGACGGCATGCCGCAGGACAACGGCGAACAGCAGCCGTTCGTGCGCAGCCAGCAGGCCAATGTGCCCGAAGGCTTCCCGGTCTATTCGCTGAGCGACCTCAAGCGCATGCCGGCGCAGAAGCTGCTGGAAATTGCCGAGCAGCTGCAGATCTCCGAAGGCGTGGCACGTGCCCGCAAGCAGGACGTGATCTTCGCCCTGCTCAAGGTGCTCACCCGCCATGGCGACGGCGTTGCCGCCGACGGCGTGCTGGAAATCCTGCCCGACGGCTTTGGTTTCCTACGTGCCGCCGAAGCCAGCTACCTGGCCGGCCCGGACGATACCTACATTTCGCCCAGCCAGATCCGCCGCTTCAACCTGCGCACCGGCGACCACCTGTCCGGCCGCATCCGCTTCCCGAAGGACGGCGAGCGTTACTTCGCGCTGTCGATCGTGGACACCATCAATGGTGAGCCGCTGGAAGCGTCGAAGAACAAGGTGCTGTTCGAAAATCTGACCCCGCTGTTCCCGCGCAAGCGCTTCACCCTGGAACGCGGCAACGGCTCGTCCGAAGACATCACCGGCCGCATCCTCGATCTGATGGCACCGCAGGGCAAGGGTCAGCGTTCGCTGATCGTCTCCCAGCCCAAGGCCGGTAAGACGATGATGATGCAGCAGGTGGCCACGGCGATCACCACCAATCATCCGGACGTGCACCTGATCGTGCTGCTGATCGATGAGCGCCCGGAAGAAGTGACCGAAATGCAGCGCACCGTGCGCGGCGAAGTCATCAGCTCCACCTTCGATGAACCGGCTGCGCGCCACGTGCAGGTTGCCGAAATGGTGATCGAGCGGGCCAAGCGCCTGGTCGAGCACAAGAAGGACGTGGTGATCCTGCTCGACTCGATCACCCGCCTGGCGCGTGCCTACAACAACGTGGTGCCCAGCTCCGGCAAGGTGCTCACCGGTGGTGTGGACGCCAACGCCCTGCACCGTCCGAAGCGCTTCTTCGGCGCCGCGCGTAACGTGGAGGAAGGCGGCAGCCTGACCATCATCGCTACCGCGCTGGTCGATACCGGCAGCAAGATGGACGAGGTGATCTACGAAGAGTTCAAGGGCACCGGCAACAGCGAAGTGCACCTGAGCCGTCGCATCTCTGAAAAGCGCGTGTTCCCGGCGATCGACATCAACCGCTCGGGTACCCGTCGCGAAGACCTGCTGATCGAACCGGAACTGCTGCAGAAGATCTGGATCCTGCGCAAGCTGCTGCATCCGATGGATGAAATGGCCGCGATGGAATTCCTGCTCGACAAGATGAAGAACACCAAGTCCAACGACGAGTTCTTCGGTTCGATGAAGCGCTGATACGCGTTCCAGGCGAACAGAAAAAGGCCCCGCACTGCGGGGCCTTTTTTGTTGAGAGCGACGCGGTGCTGCTGGCCGCTGGCCGGCTCCACGCACAAATACCCACACCCGGGTACCGCCGGCCGCGCTGGCCGGCTCCACGCACAAACACCCACACCCGGGTAGTGCCGGCCGCTGGCCGGCTCCACGCACAAATACCCACACCCGGGTACCGCCGGCCGCTGGCCGGCTCCACGCACGAACACCCACACCCGGGTACCGCCGGCCGCTGGCCGGCTCCACGCACAAATACCCACACCCGGGTACCGCCGGCCGCTGGCCGGCTCCACGCACAAATACCCACACCCGGGTACCGCCGGCCGCTGGCCGGCTCCACGCACGAACACCCACACCCGGGTAGTGCCGGCCGCTGGCCGGCTCCACGCAGCCCCGCCGAACGCCAGCCGGGCAGAGCCCGGCTCTACGGCCAACGCGCGCCAGCCGGGCAGAGCCCGGCTCTACGGGCAGCGCACCACGCCCGGCGCCTTGTCTGCATTCACCGACACGCGCACCTGGGTGAACGCCGCGGCAAACGGCGTGTCGGCACTCACCACGAACGGTGCTTCCACCGCCCCCAAGTCCACGCCGCGCTTGGCAAAGCACGCCAGCGGCACGGTCACGGTCTGCTTCTGGCCCGGCACCAGCGTGGTCAGCAGTGGCGCGATATCCACGCCGCCTTCGCACCCGGTGCCGCACTGCATGCTCACCGTCACCGGCGATGCCGGGCGCTGCACCAGCTGCACGTCGAACTGCAGCGCGCCGTGGTTGCGCGCCAGCGCGCCCAGGTTGCGCCGCGAGGTGCTGCGCGCGATCAACTGCGCCGGTGCCCGCCACGTGACTTCCTTGGCATCCTGCTGGGTGTTCACCTGCACGGTGCGCACCTGCACCACCGGCGTGGCGGTCGGCCAGCGCAGTGTGGCGTTGAGGTCGTTGCCCAGCGGCTGGGTGGCGCCGTTGGCAGCCACGTGCAATGCGAACGGCGGGGTATCGGCACGGTTGAAGATCGGCAGCGTGGTCACCTCGCCGCAGTTGTCCGGATTGGCTTCGGGCAGGCGCGTCAGCGTGCCGGGCGCGGTGTAGGCCAGGCCGTGACCCAGCGCGAACAGCGGCGGGCGCTTCGGGTCGGGCCGGTCAATCGGCGCCGGGCACGGCACGCCCGGCCACGGGAAGCTCAACCGGCCGCGGAAGTCGTGCGTGGGCTTGCCGTCCTTGCCCGCCACCAGCACGTCGGTGATGCCACGGCCTTCGCTGCCCGGCAGCCACGCGGCCACGAACGCCTGGGACAGGTTGAGCAGGTCGTTGGTGTACATCGGGCGGCCGGAGAAATACACGGTCACCACCGGCTTGCCACTGGCCTGCGCCGCGCGCAGCACGACCAGGTCCTGCGGGTAGGCGCGGCTGTGGCTGACCGAATCGGAGGCCAGGATGTCGCCGTTGGTTTCGGCGTAGGGGGTTTCGCCCACCACCGCCACCACCACATCGAACCTGCTCGGATCCAGCCCGGTGCCGTCGGCGCTGTAGGCCACCTGCTGTGTGCCCAGTTCGGCGCGCAGCGCACCCAGTACCGAATCGGCGTTGGGGAAATCGGCGTTGGTGTTCTCGGTGCCCTGCCAGGTCAGCGACCAGCCACCGGCCTGGTCGGACAGGTTGTCGGCGCTCTTGCCCACCACCATCACCCGCGCGTCGCGGCGCAACGGCAGCGCGCTGCCTTCGTTCTTCAGCAGCACCAGCGACTCACGCACCGCCCGGCGCGCCAGCGCGCGGTGCTGCACGGCGTTGGCGTCACCGGCGTAGCGACTGTCCGAAGGTGTGTGCTCGAACAGGCCAGCGCGCAGCTTGACCCGCAGGATGCGGCTGACCGCATCGTCGATGCGCGCCATCGGGATTTCCCCCTTCTCCACCTGCGCGATGGTGTTGGCGATGAATGCCTTCCAGTCGTCGGGCACCATCACCATGTCGATGCCGGCGTTGATCGCCTGGGCGCAGCTGTCGTTGCGGCAACCCGGCACCTGGGCGATGCCGTTCCAGTCGGAGACGACGAAACCGTCGAAGCCCATCTTGTCTTTCAGGGCATCGGTGAGCAGCGCCTTGTTGCCGTGCATCTTGCCGTAGTCGACGCGGCCGGTGCGGTCGTTCCAGCTGTTGAACGAGGCCATCACCGTCTGCACGCCTTCGCCCAGCGCACCGTAGTAGCCCTGCCCGTGCACGTTGACCATGGTGGCCTTGTCCACCAGCGCCTCGCCCTGGTCACGGCCGTTGTCAGTCGCACCGTCGCCGATGTAATGCTTGGCCGTGGCGACCACGTTGCCGTCGTCGCCGAAACGGCCCTGCGCGCCCTTGACGTAGGCGCGTGCGTACTCGCGCACGCGTGCCGGGTCGGACGAGAAACTCTCATAGGTGCGGCCCCAGCGCGGGTCGTGCGCCACGGCCAGAGTGGGCGCGAACACCCAGTCGATGCCGGTGGCGCGGGTGGCCCGTGCGGTGGCCTCCCCGATGCGCTCGACCAGCTCGGCATCGCCGGCCGCTCCCAGGCCGATGTTGTGCGGGAACAGCGTGGCGCCATGGACGTTGTTGTGGCCGTGCACCGCATCGGTGCCCCAGATCACCGGCACCGGCGTGCGTGCGTCGGTGGCCAACGAGGCCGCGCGGTACGCGTCGGCCAGTTTCAACCAGTCTGCAACAGTGGCGTGCTTGTTCATGCCCGGCCACGAGCCGCCGCCATTGAGCACCGAGCCGATGTAGTACTGGCGCACCTGCGCCGGGGTGATGGTCTTGATCTCCGGCTGGGTCATCTGCCCCACCTTCTGCGCCAGTGTCATCTGCGCCACGATCTGCTTCACCCGCGCCTCGATGGCCGCATCGCTGGCAATCGCGCTGGTCACCCGCGGCCAGTCCTGCAGGCGTTCGCCACTGGCAGGCGCAGCGGCCACCGGTGCGGCCAGGGCCAGCAGCAGGCAGCTGCCAAGAAGGGTCTTGTTGGGGCTGTTCACGGACAACTACCTCCGGTGGAATGACGCGCGATCGGGGTGGGCGCCGCGCGGATGACGACCACGCGCGATGGGCGACGACGGGGTGTCGGCGCGCATTTGGATCGGTTCAACGCCCCTGTCTGACAGCGCTGTCATACAAACACCCGTCACTACTGTCAACCACTGGAAGGCCCGCACGGGACGTGCGCCCCGCTACGACGGGGATTACCGCGCGAGCGGTTGCATCGATCTCATGCTGGGTGTTGCAACGCCGCACGAAATTCAACGGCGCGCCACAAGCCATCGCGGCATGGCACCATCGGCCTGCCTCGGCAACCTCCACCTGGTGTTGCCGCACTACCATCGGCAGTTGCCGACCTGCCCCCACATAGGATCCACCGCACCATGCGTAGTCGAATCGAGGATGTCGCCGCAGTCGCGGGCGTTTCGATCAAGACCGTGTCCCGCGTGCTCAACAACGAGCCCAACGTGCGCGCCGAAACGCGCGAGCGGGTCACCGCGGCCGTGGCGCGGCTGGGCTACAAGCCCAACCTGTCGGCACGCAGCCTGGCCGGGCAGCGCTCCTACGCACTGGCGCTGGTCTACAACAATCCGTCGCGCAACTACCTGATGGAAATCCAGAACGGCATGCTCGAAGCCTGCCACGCCACGCATTACAACCTGATCCTGGGGCCGGTCGGCGTCGGCCGCAGCACCCTGCCCGACCTGGCGGCCCTGTTCGAGAATTCGCGGCCCGACGGCGTGGTGCTGATTCCACCGTTGACCGACGATGCGGTGGTGCTGGCCTATCTGGAAGAGCACGACATTCCCTTTTCCAGCATCGCCCCGCGCCACCCGGACGGTCGCATCGGCGTGCGCATGGATGAAACCACGGCCGTGGTGGAACTGATGGGCCACCTGGTGGCGCAGGGCCACCGCCGCATTGGCCACATCAAGGGCCCGCGCGCGCACGGTGCCTGCCAGTGGCGCCTGGCCGGCTACCGGCAGGCACTGCGCGAGCACGGCATCGCCTACGACCCGGCCCTGGTGGTCAACGGGCAGTTTTCGTTCGAATCCGGGATCGAGGCGGCCAATACACTGCTCGACCTGCCACAACCGCCCACCGCCATCTTCGCGGCCAACGATGACATGGCCGCCGCGGTCTACCGCGTGGCCGGCCAGCGGGGCCTGCGCGTTCCGCGTGACCTGTCGGTATGCGGCTTCGATGACACGCCCATCGCCGGGCATATCTACCCGGCGCTGACCACGGTGCGGCAGCCCACCTCGCACATGGGCCGGCTGGCCACCGAACAGCTGATCGACCACATCCGCTCGCCCGATGCCGGCCGCATGGTCACGGTGGACCATGCGGTGCTGGTGCGCGAATCGACCCATGCGCCGCGACGGCGCTGAGGCGCGTGGTTACGCGGCGTGGCGCGAGCCCCGCCACGCGTAGAACACGATGTACAGGTAGCACAGCATCGGCAGCAGGAACGACAGCTGCAGGCCGTGGTTGTCGGCCACCCAACCCATCGCCAGCGGTACCACCGCACCGCCCACGATGGCCATCACCAGCAGGCTGGAGCCCTTGCCGGTCAGCGCGCCCAGCCGCGCGATGGCAAGCGCGAAGATGGTCGGGAACATGATCGAGTTGAACAGCCCGATGCTGACCACCGCCCACTTGGCCAACCCGCCACCGGCCAGCATGGTCACCGCCAGCAGCGCCATCACCACCAGCGCGAAGATGCCCAGCAGGCGGCGCGGGTCGAGCCGTGCCAGCAGCACGGTGCCGACCAGGCGCCCGACCAGCGCACCGCCCCAGTACAACGACACATACCGCGTGGCTTCCTGCTCGGTGAGCCCTTCGCCGATGCCCGGCATCGACAGGAAGTTGACCAGCACGCTGCCGATGGACACTTCGGCCCCCACGTAGAAGAAGATCGCCAGCACGCCGTAGCGCAGGTGCGGATGCCGCAGCGCGTCGCGGATGCGCCCGCCGGTGGCGCCCTCTTCCACGCCCGGGATGGCCGGCAGGCGGAACATCCAGATGGCCGCGGCCAGCACGAACAGCGCCACCGCCAGGCCGAAGTACGGCAGCTGCACCGACTGCGCCTCGGCGGCGCGGTAGGCCAGCGCCTCGGCGTGCGGCAGCAGCGCCAGGGCTTCATCGGTGCGCGGTTCGGCCGACAGGATCAGCAGGCCGCCGAACAGCGGCGCCAGCGTGGTGCCCAGTGCATTCATCGACTGCGCCAGCGTCAGCCGGCTGGACGCGGTCTGCTCCGGTCCCAGCAGCGCCACGTACGGGTTGGCCGCCACCTGCAGCACGGTGATGCCGGTGGCGAGCACGAACAACGCTGCCAGGAACAACCCGTAGACATGTGCATGCGCGGCCGGCCAGAACAGCAGCGCGCCCACGCCGGCAATGGCCAGCCCGGCCACGATGCCGCGCTTGTAGCCCACCGCCGCGACCAGCCGCCCTGCCGGCAGCGACATCAGGAAGTACGCACCGAAGAAGGTGAACTGCACCAGCATCGCCTGCACCCAGGTCAGCGCGAAGGCGGCCTTGAGGTGCGGAATGAGGATGTCGTTGAGGCAGGTCAGGAAGCCCCACATGAAGAAGATCGCGGTGACCACCGTCAGGGCCACGCGATTGCTTTGCACGTGTTGCCCGCGCACTGCAGCAGGGTTGTCCATTGCATGTCCTTGTTGAAGGGTATGCCAGCCATTCGGCGGCCACACATGGAACCCGCTTCGCCATCGATTGTCCAGCGCTGTCAGCAGACAGGACATGGGCAGCATGGCGGCCTGCGTGGGGCATCCGCGCAGTTTCGTTCTGCACTGCACAACGCCGTCGGCATGCTGCAGCGGCAGCACGGGATACCGCAGGAAACACACCGCAGGCCCTGCGCCACGGTGCTTTACCGGTCGTCGATACGGCCCGGATGACAGCGCTGGACGTGCCGCCCACGTCGGCAGGAGTCGCAATGGCAGGGTCGTTTGTTGACAACGCTGTCAACGATGGCTCCCAATCCGGCCCGTGTGCTGTTGAACCACGCCGTCACGCCGTCACGCCGTAGGACGCCATTATCGATTTCCCTGGGGAGGGAGCTTTCATGAAGACGTACAAGGTCGTACCCCGCAAGGCGATGCTCACTTCCGCGCTGCTGGCCGTGCTGGCCAGCCCCGCCTGGGCGCAGGATCCGGCCCGCCCGGCCACGGGCGAAGCGCCCGACCCGACCACGCTGGACGCGGTGCAGGTCACTGGCATCCGCGGCAGCCTCACCTCGTCGATGAACCTCAAGCGCGACAGCCAGGGTGTGGTCGATGGCATCGTGGCCGAGGACATCGGCAAGTTCCCCGATACCAACCTGGCCGAATCGCTGCAGCGCATCAGCGGCGTGTCGATCGACCGTACATCCAGCGGCGAAGGGTCCAAGGTGACCGTGCGCGGCATCGGGCCGGACTTCAACCTGGTGCTGCTCAACGGCCGCCAGATGCCCGCATCCAACCTGGGCAACGGCGGCGGTGGCCTGTCCGGCTCGCGCTCGTTCGATTTCGCCAACATCGCCTCCGAATCGATCTCGGCGGTGGAGGTGTACAAGACCACCCGCGCCGACAATCCCACCGGCGGCATCGGCGCCACCATCAACATCAAGACGCTGCGCCCGCTGGAGGCCGAGCCGGTGATCAGCCTGGGCCTGAAGGCGGTCAACGACAGCTCCAACGACAACCTGCCGCGCACCCTGCAGGGCGCCAACATCACCGGCGAGCTGTCGGGCATCTTCAGCCAGCGCTACGCCGACGACCGCTTCGGCGTGACCCTCAGCGCCAGCCACCAGGAGCGCGATTCGGGCTTCAACCAGGCCACCGTGGCCGAGGGCTGGGCCACCTTCCAGGGCAACGAAAGCAGCGACTGGCGCGCCTTGCCGCAACCCGGCCAAGGCTATTCGGACCGCATCCAGAACCGCCCCGACGCCACCGACATCTACGGCCGCCCGCAGAACACCGCCTACAACGTCAACGGCGTGCAGCGCCAGCGCACCAACGCCCAGGCCACCCTGCAGTGGAAGCCGGCCGACAACGTCACCACCACGCTGGACTACACCTATGTAGAGAACAAGGTGCAGCAGCAGCGCAGCGAGTTGTCGGTGTGGTTCAACTACGGCCCCGGCGACAGCACCTGGACCAATGGCCCGATCGCGGCGCCAATCATCTACAGCGAAGACATGGTCAACTCGGACGTGTCGATGGGCGGCATGAAGCTGGCCACCAAGAACAGCATGGACGCGCTGGGCTTCAACGTGGCCTGGGAAGTCAACGACGCGTTGAACCTGTCCTTCGACGTCCATAATGCCACCGCCGAATCGCAGCCGGACAGCCCGTATGGCTCGGCCGGCGTGCTCGGCGTGGCGGCCTTCGTGCGCGGCAAGACCACCGTGGACTACAGCGGCGACCTGCCGATCATCAACATCGCGCTGCCGCCGGGCGGCGTGCAGGCCAACCAGGCGCTGGTCACCGGTTCGGTGTTCCAGAACAGCTACAACAAGTCCAAGGTGCAGCAGTACCAGGGCAGCGGCACCTTCAAGTTCGCCGACTATTCCGCACTGGATTTCGGCGTCGGCCATACCAAGGTGGAGAACCGCTCGGCCTCGGCGATCATGCAGCGCGACAGCTGGGGCGGGCTGGGCAACCCGGCCGACTATGACGACAGCATCTGGTACGCCGACGACATGGCCAAGTACTTCGATGCGTTCTCCGGGCACAGCGACCCGCGCCTGACCGGCCAGTTCCTGGTGTTCGACTTCGACCGCCTGCGCGAGCGTGCCGGCCAGGTGGCCGCCAATGGCGAGCCGCCCTGCCCCACCTGCTACCTGGCGCCCACCGAGTACACCGAAGACATCCGCACCACCGAGACCTCCAAGAGCGCCTACCTGCAGTACCGCACCACCTTCGACTGGTCGATGCCGCTGCATGTGGCCGCCGGCGTGCGCTACGAGCAGACCGAGGTGGAATCGACCGCGCTGGTGCGCGTACCGACCAGCATCAACTGGGGCTCGGCCAACGAGTTCAACCTGGGCTATGCGGCCGAGGGCACCTTCATCGGCGGCAAGGGCAAGTACGACTACGTGCTGCCCAACGTGGACCTCAAGCTGGACATCACCGAGGCGCTGGCGCTGCGCGGCAGCTACAGCCGCAGCATCGGCCGCCCCGGCTGGACCCAGATCGACAGCGGCCGCCGCTTCGACAACATCGTGCGCACCCAGGGCGGCACCGGCTCGCGCGGCAATCCCGGGCTGGAGCCGCTGCTAGCCGACAACTTCGACCTGTCGCTGGAGTGGTACTACGGCGAATCCAGCTACGCCTCGCTGGGCTTCTTCCGCAAGAACATCAAGAACTTCATCAGCAACACCATCGTGCGCGACAACAGCGCCGGGCTGCACACCCCGGTGGGCGGCACTTACTGGAACGAGGCGCTGGCCTCGGGCTGCGGGGTGACCGACATGCCCTGCATCCGCGATTACATCTTCGCCAATCACGACGGCGACCCGGGCGTGACCGCCACCGGCACCAACTCGGCCGGCCAGCGCACCGGCACCATCGTCGGCCAGCCCGGCGACCCGGTCGCCGGGTTCGACATCACGGTGCCGGCCAACCAGCGCTCGGACCACCTGGACGGCTGGGAACTGAGCGTGCAGCAGCTGTTCGGGCAGACCGGCTTCGGCCTGGCGGCCAACTACACCAAGGTGAAGTCCGGCCTGACCTTCGACAACCTGAGCCTGGGCGACCAGTACCCGATGATCGGCTTGAGCGACTCGGCCAACCTGGTGCTGTTCTACGAGAAGTACAACTGGCAGGTGCGTGCGGCCTACAACTGGCGCGACAAATTCCTCAACGGCATCGGCGGGCAGGGCCCGAACCCGAACTACACCGACGCCTATGGCCAGCTGGACCTCAACATCAGCTACGCGGTGAGCGACCAGCTCACGCTGAGCCTGGAGGCGATCAACCTGACCGACGAAACCATGCGCACCTATGCGCGCCACACCAACATGCTGCGCTACGCCACCCAGACCGGGCCGCGTTACATGTTCGGGGTACGCTACAAGTTCTGAGCACAGGAACCACGGCGCGATGACAGGCCGGATCGAGGAAGTGCATGGGCTGGACCCGGCGCAGCTGCACACGCAGCTGCCCGGCTGGACCACACCCAAGGTGCTGCGCGGGCTGGTGGCGCACTGGCCGATGGTAGCTGCGGCACGCACATCGGCGGCCGCAGCGGTGGCACACCTCAAGCAGTTCGACCACGGCCAGTTGCCGGTCACCGCCACCACGGCGCCGCCACAGGCGCAGGGGCGGCTGTTCTACAACGCGGACATGAGCGGCTTCAACTTCCGCCGTGAGCAGATCGCCCTGAAGGTGGTGCTCGACACCTTGCTCAAGTACCAGCCCGACCCCGACCCGCCCGGCATCTACGTGGCTTCGACCACGCTGGACAGCTTCCTGCCCGGTTTCGGCACGTGCAATCCGCTGGCGCTGGGGGTGGACGACCCGCTGGCCAGCATCTGGATCGGCAACCGCTCGCGCATTGCCGCCCACCAGGATGTACCGGACAACCTGGCCTGCGTGGCCGCCGGCCGACGCCGGGTGACCGTGTTCGCCCCAGAGCAGATCGACAACCTGTACATCGGTCCGCTGGATTTCACCCCCGCCGGCCAGGCCATCAGCCTGGTCGACTTCGCCGCACCGGACCTGCAGCGCTTTCCGCGTTTTGCCCAGGCGTTGGCACATGCGCAGGTGGCCGAGCTGGGCCCGGGCGATGCGGTGTTCATCCCTTCGTTGTGGTGGCACCACATGGAAGGGCTGGACACGTTCAATGTTCTGGTGAACTACTGGTGGCGTCCGGTGCCGGCATGGATGGATGCGCCCATGAACGCGTTGATGCTGGCCATGCTGGCGCTGCGCGAACTACCACCGCACCAACGCGAACAGTGGCGTACCGTCTTCGACCATTACGTGTTCCATGCCAACCCGGACACCGCCGCGCATGTCCCCGCCCACGCGCGCGGCGTGCTGGGCGCGCTGGATGCGAACACGGCCGCACAGGTGCGCAGCGTGCTGCGCCGACGGTTGGAGCGCTGAACGCGTGCGGGTGCGCGCTTCACCCACGGCGCGCCGTAATCCGCAATAATCCGCGGCGTGACCCGTAGTCCGCCCGGGGGTGGGATGTTGCGCTCCTGATTGCTCCATCGCTGCCGTTCCATCCGCATCCCGGCTGGCGCTGCACCCTGCCAGTCCGAAGCCCCGCATGCGCCCGTTTTCCACCCGTCTCAACCTTGGCAAGCTGATCCTTGGCCTGGCCCTGCTCAGTGCCGTGGTGGCGCTGGCCAATACCCTGCACGCCAGTTACCGGGTGCAGCGCGAGCAGTTGATCGGCACCACCCTGGAAGCCAACCGGGTGTATGCCAGCAAGCTGGCCGAGACCACCCAGAACTTCATCCAGTCCGCGCAGCAGCAGCTGGCCTACAGCGCCACCGCGCTGGGCCAGCGCACGCACGACCGCGGCGAGCTGGAAGCCGAAGCGGCACGCCTGCAGCTGCAGACCAACAGCTTCAATTCGGTGTTGATCGTCGACCCGGCCGGCACCGTGCTGGCCACCTCGCCTCAGAGCCTGGCGCTGCAGGGCGTCACCCTCAACAGCCGCGGCAACAAGGACGCGCTGGACCGGCGCGAGCCGTTCATCAGTGACCCCTACCAGTCGGCCACCGGGCGCCTGCTGGTGGCCATCTCCCATCCCGTCTTCAGCGCGCAGGGCCAGTACCAGGGCTACGTCAGCGGCACCATCTACCTGCGCGAGCGCAGCATCCTGCAGACGCTGCTGGGCAAGCATTACTACCGCGACGGCTCCTACCTGTACGTGGTCGACCGCAACGGCCGCATCCTGTACCACATCGAACCCAACCGGGTGGGTCAGTTCGCGATGGAGAACCCGGCGGTGCTGGCGGTCAGCAAGGGCCACACCGGTGCCCAGCAGGTGCGCAACAGCCACGGCGTGCAGATGCTGGCCGGCTATGCGCCGGTGCCGATCGTCGGCTGGGGCGTGGTGGCCCAACGCCCGGCCGACGCCACGCTGGCGGCCTTGTCCACGCTGATGAAGGCAGTGATCTGGAATGCGATTCCGCTTGGCGTGCTGTCGCTGCTGATCACCTGGTGGTTTGCGCGGCGCATCTCGCTGCCGCTGTGGCAGCTGGCGCGCAACGTGCAGAACCGCGACACCGGCATCGCCATCCGCCATGTCACCGGCATCCGCGCGTGGTACTACGAAGTGGCGCATCTCAAGCAGGCCCTGCTGTACAGCTTCAACCTGCTGCAGGACCGCATCGGCAAGCTCAACCGCGCCAGCATGACCGACCCGCTGACCGGGCTGCAGAACCGCCGCGGCCTGCAACAAGGGCTGGAAGACTGGCAGGCGCGCGGGCAGCCGTTCGGGATCATCGCGCTGGACATCGACCGCTTCAAGACCATCAACGACCGTTTCGGGCATGCGGTGGGCGATGCGGTGATCCTGCGCATCGCGCAGCTGATGCGCGACGACTCGCGCGACACCGACCTGCTCTGCCGCAACGGCGGCGAAGAATTCCTGATCCTGCTGCCGGGCATCGACACCGAGGCGTCCGCACGCATCGCCGAACGCCTGCGCGTGCAGGTGGCGGCCGAAGTGTTCGAGGAGGTCGGCTCGGTCACGGTGTCGCTGGGCGTGGCCCACTACCCCAGCTATCACGAGGATCCGCAGCAGGCGCTGCGGCTGGCCGACAAGGCGCTCTACATGGCCAAGGAACAGGGCCGCAACCGCACCGTGGTGCACCCGGCACCGGAACGGCGCGGCGGCGCGTGACGCGCCCAGGCAGGGCGTGCGCGTGCCCCGCCGCCGCTGCCGTGCGGGTCAGCCGCCAAGCGGGGTGAGCAACCTCGGCCCCTGGCGGGCAGCATCGGCCATGAACACGCCGCCCTGCGGAAGCAGGTCGGCGTTGGCATCGGCACTCAGCGCCTTGTCGGCACGCCACGGCGCCTGCTGGCGTGGGCCAGGAATGTACGCATCCCACTTGCCGTAGCGCTCACGCTCGTCGTGCAACGCGAAGTGGATGGGCACCCGCAGCGTCCAGCTCGGCGCATCCTTGAATTCACCAGCCGTAGGCGTCTTGAACGTCCACTTGCGTGCCGCGGCCATCGACGCGCGTGACAGCTTATCGCGCATGCTGCGCATCTGCGCCTCGGTACCCACCACGCGCAGGTTGACCTGCTCGGTCGCCACGTCCATGACCTTGCCATCGCGACCCACCTGCACGAGAAGCAGCACATCGCCACGGCCACCTGCGCGATAGACGTCCTCTGGATAGGCCGGGGCGCGCGTCTGCAGCTTGGTGACGCGATCCACGGCGTCGTCCTTGTACTCCTCGAAACTGGCGGCCAACAGAGTGACCTGCTGCTTGCCGTCGGGCATGCTCTTGCCCGCCAGGCGGATGCTGACCGGCGTGCGTGCGGGGACGGCACGGCCGTTCAGCCGCACCGGTTCGAACCGCCAGGTCTGCACGGCGCCTTCGAGGAAGCGCGCAATGGCCTCGTCGACCTGCTCGCGCTTGTCGAGCTGGAAGCTTTCCACCTGCCCTTCGGTGCCGATATGGATCTGGCCGGTCAGCACCATGGCCGCTTCGGCCTGCTCACGCACCGCGCGCCGGGACTGTGCCTGGGCTTCTGGCAGCATCGACAGGCCGACGCCGCCAACGGCGAGGGCCAGCGCAAGAATATGGGATGAACGCATCGCACCTGCTCCTTGTGGATGCGTCGAGCCTAACGCAGCAGTCGTGGTGTTTCCAATCAAGCCAACCGATGGCTTTCCGCATAAGGCGGCGTATCTGGAAAATCACCGGCAGCAAAGCGTGCCTGCAGACCCTGCCACCATGCAGGATCGAACAGGTGCGCGAAGTGCTCGCGCACGGCCGCCAGCTCGGCGCCCGGCAAGCCCATGAACATCCAGAAGCGCTCGGGAAACACATCGCGCGGGCCGATCTGGAACCACGGCTCGTCGGCCAATGCTTCTTCTGCATTGCGGGGCGTGGGCCAGGCGCGGAAGGTGCAGTCACTGACCAGGCACAGTTCGTCGTAGTCGTAGAACACCGCACGCCCATGCCGGGACACGCCGAAGTTCTTCGGCAGCATGTCGCCTGGGAAAATGTTGTTGCGCGCCATGTCGGTGATCGCCTGCGCGTAGTCCAGTGCCGCGTTGCGCCGGGCCTCGCTGGCCTGCTCGCGCAGGTACAGGTTGAGCGGACGGAACCGGCGCTGCACGTAGCACAGCGTTACCACCACGTCGTCGCCGTCCTCGCTGACGCTGCTGCGGCACTGGGTCAACAGCTCGTCCAGCAGTGCCGGGGCGAAACGCGCACGCGGAAACCGCAGGTGGCGATAAGGCTGCGCATCCAGCAGGCGGCCCACGCGGTCAAGGTTGAAAACCAGCGCATACTTCTCTTCCACCTGCTGCCGGGACATCGCCTTGGGCCAGGCGAAGCGGTCGCGGATCAGCTTGAACACCAGCGGATAGCTGGGCAGCGTGAACACCGCCATGACCATGCCCGGGGTGCCATCGGCATGCACCAGCTGCTCGGTGGGATGGTCCTGGAAGTGCCGGAAGAAGGTGCGGTAACGCTCGGTCTTGCCCTGCTTGGCGCGCCCCAGCACGGTGTAGATTTCATCGATGGGCTTGCCCGGCAGCAGGCTGCGCAGGAACACCACTGCATCGCCCACCGTGGCCAGGTCGGCCTGGAAATAGCTGCGCGACACGCCGAACAGGTGCGCCACGTCGCGGCGCCGGGTCAGCACGGCCTCGGCGCGCAGGCCATGCTGGTCGTTGACCAGTGCGATCACGCACGGCGAAAAGCGATGCTCGCCGAACACGCGGCCCACCAGATACGCGCGGCGTTCGCGGTAGAACACGGTGTCCAGCAACTCGATGCTGCGCACCGGGTAATCGCCCCAATGCGCCAGGTCGTCCTGCAGCCGCACCGCGATCGCCGCCGCGCAGCGCAGCTGGTGTGCATACGGTACGTCGAACCGGTAGTCGCCCAGTACCCGCAACAAGGCTTCGGCCGGGCGCGTGGCCGACAGGGTGTAGCTGTGGCGGGCGACCGGATGGGTGATCGCGTCGGACGGCTCGACATCCATGGCCATGAACTCGATGGCCGCATCCACGCCCTGCGTGGCGAACAGCCGCCGCGCCAGGGTGTTGTAGAAGGTCTTGTACAGCTCGGCATCGATCAGGCCATCCAGCAGCGCGGCGTAGGCCTGGCGTACGTGCAGCCACAGCGTGCGGGTACCCACCTGCTCGCCAGCGCCGCGGCGCAGGGCATCCACGGTCTGGGCGATGCAGTGGTCATACAGGCCGATGCGCTCGACGGCGTCCTGCCGGGCACCGGCCCAGTCACGCGTTTCAAAGCGCAGCCGCGCCCGCTGCGTGACGGCCGCAAAGCGCGCGTGGTAATGCTCGAAGCCATCGCGGATCAGCAGCGCCAGCGTTGTGGCCAGCGTACCGGGATCAGGAATATCGGCGGCTGCCATTCATCGCACCGAAGGGACCAGCGGTCACCATACGACAGCCGCCGCTGCCTGGGGTAGCGGGAAGAAAGAGGTTCTTCTCCCATCTGAGGGGAGCGCCTTGTTGCAAGGGCCGTCGCAGAGTGTGCACGACACTACGCGGGTGGCCGGGTGTGCAGGCGCTCTTTGGATTGGCTTCGGTCTCCGATCGGGCGGGTCGCGAGCGTGAGGGCCCCGCAGCAGCCGGTAGGCTCCTGGTGCAAATGTCCCCCGGCCGCGAAGCGGCCTCCTCCTTTATTTTGCCCAGGAGCCTACCGGCTGCTACGGGGCTCGGCCTGCGGTAAGAAGGAAAAGCCAGGCTTTTCTGGCGCTGTCGGTGGGTCGGGCGCTGGGTCCCCATGCCCTTGGAGGCGAAATAAAGGAGGAGGGGGCGGCCGCAGGCCGACGCCGGGGGACATTCGCCGGAAAGGGCATGGGGGCCCAGCGCCCGATCCGCCGCCGGCTGTGTGCCGGGAGAGCATCAAGGCACGTTTCTGCTTGCCCCGCCTATGGGCGAAGAACCAAAAAAACGCCGCCGGCCGCCACCACGGCGCGGCCGACGGCGGAGGGAACCTTACAGCGCCAGTTCGGCTTCCACGTCCTGCACCTTGCGGCGTGCCAGGGCGAGGTTGGACTTGTTGCGGTCCAGGACCAGGTACAGGAACAGGCCCTTCTTGCGCGAGACCGGGCGCAGGATGTGGTACGCCTTGCCCAGCGAGATCAGGATGTCTTCGATGGTGTCGTTGAGATTGAGCGATGCGGCCGTCTTCATCTTGGCGCGAATCACCTCGGTGTTGCCTGCCGCCGCCACTTCCATGTCCATCCCCGAACCGGCCTCCCCCAGCAGCATGCCGCTTTCGTAATCGACCAGCGCCACCGCCTGCGCGCCATCGATGGTCATCAGCGCGTTCAAGGTATCGTCGAGTCCTGCCATGTTGCACCCCGTTGGTTGTCGAGCCCCGTGTTCCCCTGCGGATCGGCTCGTGATCCGCTGAGTTCGGCCATGATGTTGCGGCCACATTCCTTCGCACTCCACAGCACCTTGCCGATCACGCAGCGCGCGTCGCAGGCGGTCATCAGCAGCAGCGGCGCCGGCGTTGCAGGCAGGGCCAGCATCAGCACCTTGCCCTCGCCGGCTTCCAGCATCAGCACTTCCAGCTCCCCCAGCGCCAGCTCGCGGCCCACCGCGGCGGCCAGCGCCAGCATCGCGCTGGTCATCGCGGCCAGGCGCTCGCCATTGCCATGCGTGCCTGCCGCCGGCACCAGCGCGAAACCATCCACGCTGGCCAGCACCACGCTGCGCACCCCGTTGATGTCATCGGCAAAGCCCTGCAGGTGATGGCCCAGGCGCGCGCGCAAGGCCGGGTCGAGGCGGCGTGCATCGTGTCCATCAGCCATGCGCAGCCACCAGGGCACCGGCTTCCATTTCGCTCATCAGTACGTCCATCAGGCACAGCCCCTGTTCGCGATCGCGTGCATCCACCGGCACCACCGGCAGCCAACGGCCCTGCTGGCCGGTGTGGACCGCGCAGGCCTCCAGGTCGAACTGCGGGGCCAGGTCCAGCCGCGACACACCGATCACCGCCGGCACCTGCGCAGCGTGCTGCCGCAACACCGCCAGGTACGCGGCCAGCTCGTCGGCCACGGTGTCGCGGGTGGCATCCAGCAGCAGCACCACGCCACTGGCCCCCTGCAGCAGGATCGGCCAGAGGAAATCGAACCGCTGCTGACCGGGCGTGCCATACAGACGCAGGCGGTCGCCATTGGGGAGGTCGATATCGGCGTAGTCCATTGCCACCGTGGTCGATGCCTTGTCCGCGCCTTGGCGGTCGCTGTTGTGCACATCGGTGTTGATCACCGCCCCGGCGGCGATGGCACGCACCAGCGTCGATTTTCCACACCCCATGCTGCCCAGCACCACGATCTTGTGTTCGCGCACGTCAGCCCCCGCTGCGCTGGCGCACGCTGCGCCACATCCGGGCCAGCAGGCCACCGGCATCGTTGCCGCCGATCAGCCGGCTGCCA